>JANXUX010000359.1 GCA_025351965.1 Actinomycetes bacterium
GTTGAAGAAGCTCACGTGGGCGCGCTCGGGGTCGGCCTCCACCACGGCACGGGGCCGCAGGCTGAGGCACCCGCGCACCTTCACGTCCGACAGGTCGGTGATCCGAGCGGCCAGCGCCACGTCGAAGGCGTCGGGCATCGACAGCACGGCGCCGTAGTCCACCCAGTCACCGGAGTGCACGAGCGCGGCGGCTGCCGTGGCGGTGATGTGGCGAGCCTCCTTCGACGTGGTCAGGACAGCTGAGGCGCTCATGAGATCGTGCGAGCTTCGTACATCGGTGACCTGCTTCCGTCCAGTTTCGTGCGTGATCCTGCGACCATCCTGAATCGGTGACGCGTCACTGGCGCGTCACCCGATCCCCGACCCCCAGCCTCCGTCGGCGGACCTGCAGTAACGTCGGGCGTGATGGCGGACGGGGGCATGCGAGTACGGGTCCTCGGGTCGATCCAGGTCGTCATGCCCGACGGCTCGGTGGTCGAGCCGGGCAGCCCCACCCAGCGCCGGTTGCTCGCTGCGCTGGCCGTCACACCACGGCGGCCCGTTCGAGCGGAGACTCTCGCCGAAACGGCCGGCCTGAGCATGGGCGCTCTGCGGGTGTCGATCTCCCGGCTGCGCCGACTCCTCGGCACCGATGCGATCGCCACGGCCCCCACGGGCTACCGCCTCGAGGTCGACACCGACGCAGAGCTGACCGTGGCGGCCCTGCGCGATGCGAACGGATACCTGCCTTCGTTGGAAGCGGCCCTCAAGCAATGGCTCGGCGAGCCCTTCGCCGAGTTCGCCGGCGAACCGTGGGCAGCGCCGGAGGCGGCGCGGCTCTGCGAGTTGCACGCCGTCGCCATCGAGGACCGCTCCGAGGCCCTCCTCGAGGCCGGACGATCCGGCGAGGCGCTGGCGGCCCTCCGCGCCCACATCGGCGCACACCCCTGGCGCGACCGACCCCGGGGCCTGCTCCTGCGAGCGCTCGCCGCAGAAGGACGGACCCGCGAAGCGTTGCAGTCGTACCACGAGTACCGCACCACGCTTGTGGACGAGAGCGGCCTCGAACCATCGGTCGAGCTGCAGCAGATCGAGCACCGCGTCGCCGGCGGATGGGACGGCCGGAACACCGACCGGACGCTTACCCTCCGTCACGGTTCTCGCGAACGCCAGGCAGCCCGGGCGCTCATCGGGCGCGAAGCGGAACTCGCTGCACTCGAGGACGCGTTCGCTGCGGTGACAGCCGGACACCGACTCGGCGTGGTCATCCTCGTCGGTGATGCCGGCATCGGCAAGACCTCGCTCCTGGAGGCCTTCGCCCACTTCACGGGCGCGGGAACTCTCGTGGTGCGCGGCCGTTGCGACGAGGCGGCGAGCGTCCCGCTTCAGCCCTTTCGCACCGTGGTGGAGCAGCTGGTCACTTTGGCCGATGATGCAGTGGTCGCCGCACACGCCGACCAGCACGACCGCATCCTCGGCCTCGTCGCACCCGCCTTCGTCCACCGAGTCGGCCCGCACGCCTCCTACGGCGCCGACGAGGCCACGGACCAGTTTCTCCTGTTCGAGGCCATCACCGACATCATCCGTCGGTCATCGGAGTCACAACCGCTCGTGCTGCTGCTCGACGACCTGCACTGGGCAGAGCCGACCGCGCTGCACATGCTCCGGCATCTGGCGAGGTCCGCACCCAACGCCGAGGTCCTCGTTGTCGTCAGCAGCAGACCGGCACACGAGGCCGACTCCAACGAGCTCCGATCTGCGCTCGCTGATCTCGCCCGTGCCCCGTCGATGCGCATCGACCTGGACGGCCTGGGTCGTTCCGCGCTCGACCAACTCGTCCGGACCATGACCGGAGCCGCCGACTCAGACGGCGGCCCGGTCGTGGATCACGAAGTCATAGAACTGCTCGAGGGTGAGACGGCGGGCAATCCGCTGTTCGCCACCCACCTCGTCCGGCACTGGATCCATACCGGCCGGCTCGATGCCACCGACAGCACTGTCCAGCTTGCTGATCGGGACGCGGCCACGGCACGGCTCCCACCCACCTTGCGAGACATCGTGTGGGCTCGGCTGAGGTCGCTCGGACCCGATGCACCGGAGGTCCTCTCTGCGGCGACGGTGCTGGGCAACGACATCACCGAGTCGTCGCTCACCGAGCTCGCCGACGTGAGCGCAGAGGTCGTCGCCTCGGTGCTCGACAGGGCGGCACGTGCCGGCATCGTCAGCGACGTGCCGGGCAGATCCGGAGCGGTGCGATTCACGCACGCACTTGTCGCGAGTGCCATCGGGGCCGATCTGTCGTCGTTGCGCAGGCGCCGGTTGCACGAGCGAGCCGCCCGCGCGCTCGAAGTCGGAAGCGATCGATCCGTGCGGACCCTCACACGCATCGCCCACCACTGGGAGCTCGCAGCGTCCCCGGCGGACGCGCTGCGGGCTGCGCTCGACGCGGGTGACGCAGCACTCGCGTCGCTCGCCGCCGACGAGGCCGCAGAGTGGTACCGACGAGCAGCGGCCCACACCGAGGAAGCTGGAATCAGTGATGCCCGACGGGCTGCGGTCCTCGTGCAGCTCGGACGAGCACTGCTGCGTACCGGTGATGCGGACGCGCTTGAGACACTCGTCGAGGCCGCCCAGCTCGCCCGTCGCCACGGAGCGAACGACACGCTGGTGCAGGCGGCGCTGTCCACGCGACGGGGGTTCGTCCGGGTGGGCGACTTCGCACCCACGCAGCGCCAGCTGGTCCAAGAAGCCCTTGCGGTGGTGCCGGACGACGACATCGCCGCGCGAGCGCAACTCCTCGCCATGCTCGGGGCAGCACTGACCGGATCTCCCGATTCAGCACGGCGCGAGGCCGCCGCCACCGAGGCCCTCGCGCTTGCGAATGCTTTGGACGACCCCCAGCTCATCGCGCGGCTCGCGCCCGACATCCTGTGTGCGCTGTGGACCCCGATCACGGCAGAGCTCCGTGCGGAGATCTCGAATCGGGCCGTGAGCGCCGCCATCGCGAGCGGCGACCCGTATCTGCGCTTCGTCGTGAACGTCACGGCGTTCAACACGGCAGTGAGCCTCGGGGATGCCGCTCGGGCCGACGCGGCCCTGGCCGCGATGCGACAGGTGCTCGAGAGCCACAGCGAGCCGAGGATGCGTTGGAGCCTCGGTGTCGTCGAGACCTTCGTCGCCACGATGGCCGGTCGGTTCGAGGAGGCGCAACGGCTCGCCGACGCGAGCGTGGAACTGGGGATGTCGCTCGGCGAGCCGGATGCATTCAGCGTGTTCGCCAGCCAGTTCTTCGTGATCGGCACCTTTGCCGGTCGCTACGCGCAGATCCTGCCGGTGGTGGACCAGGTTCTCGCGGGCGGCGAGGCGGCGATGCCGTTCCGACTCGCCCATGCCATCGCCTGTGCCGTCTCGGGACGACGCGATGAGGCCACGGCCGTATTGGAAGCCGGACAGGCGAACGGTTTCGCACGGGTCACCCAGGACCTGTTCTGGCTCACGACGATCGTTGGCTACGCCGTCCTCGCGATCGAGCTCGACGACCGAGTCGCTGCGGCCGAGCTCCTGCCGATGCTCGAACCGTACGCCTCACAGGTGGCGTTCAACGGCGCCACCAGCCAGGGTCCGGTGGCCGCCTATCTGGGCCGGCTTGCATCGATGCTCGGCCGCTTCGACGAAGCCGATCGCCACCTACGCGTCGCACTCGCCACGACCGAGGCGTTCGGTTGGGAGTACCACCGGGCCAGCACGCTTGTGTGCCTGGCGGAAACGCGGCTGCGGCGAACCGGTGCACCCGACGACGACGCCACCGCATTGCTCGACGAGGCACAGCGAATCTGCGATGAACTGGGCATCGGATGGTGGGCCGACCGGATCACAACACTGCGACACGCCGCACCTACACTCCGCGGCCGCCCGCCCGAGGGGCGACACGTCGTCAGCTGATCAAGCAGATTGTCACTTGGCATCGATCGCACGTGTGCGAGATGTGCGTCGAACCACCATCAGATATGTGCCGGTAGGAGGCACAGAACGCGCAGCGCATAACGACGCCACGATCACGCCGACCGCCAGCGCCATAACAGCATCCGTCGCGTCGGTATCGGCGTCACGGTTTGTCTCGAACGGGCGTCACTCGACGAGTGCGGCAATCGCAGCGTGCGCTCGGCGGCCGTCCCGTGCGGGGCGCTGGCAGCGCTCGAACCCGATGAAGCCCGCACTCCTGAGAGGCTCCGAGAACTCGTCAACCGGCCAGAACCAGGCCGGCACGACCGTGTGTTCGAACGCGGCGGCGACGTCGCCGTCGAAGAATCCGGCAACGAGCACCCCGGTCGGGACCGTTGCCCGGCGGATCTCGGCGAGCACCCTGTCGAGGTCGTCCGGGCGGCAGGTCGATCAGCGAATACCTGGCCAGGATGCCGGTCACCGAGCGGTCGGCAACCGGCAGCCGGTCCATCTCGGCGAGCTCGTAGCTGCCGTGGGGATGCCGTGCGAGCGTGCTCGATGAACGCAGGCACCAGATCGATGCCGGTCGAATCGACGTCCCGAGTGCGCAGGAGTTCGGTGAGGTGCCTGGGCCCGCAGCCGGCGTCGAGCGCGGCGCCGGGGCGTCGGCGGAGAATCGCCTCGAGACGCATCGCCACAGACCACCACGCTGCGTCAATCAGCGAGCACTTCCCCGCCATTGAAGTCACAACTTTACTGTTTGCAGTAGAGTTGTGACAGATCGCCGGAGGAGGTGGGGATGCTCGTTGACACGTACCGGCGGCGGCTCGCCGCTCACGCCGCAGATCAGTATGGCTACGTCACCACACGTGACGCTGCCGAATTGGAGATCCCGCCGGTCGAGCTCCCGAAGTTGGCAGCGACGGGCGGGCTGTCGCATGTCGCCTACGGATTGTGGAGGTTCGACGACCAACCGCGAACCGGCCGCGATCAATTCATGGAGGCCGTGTTGCGAGTCGGCCCCGGCGCCTACCTGACCCACGATGCGGTGCTGGCGTTCCACGAACTCGCACAGGTGAACCCCAGGCTGATCAGAGTCGGGACGCCGCACCGGGTCCGGGCGCGGATGCCCGAGTTCATCGAGATCGTCCGTCAAGAGATCGCCCCTGCCGACCTCACCGTGTACGAGGGCGTCCCCTCAGCGACGGTCGCGCGGGCGTTCATCGACTGCCGCGACATCATCATGCGCGACCGACTCCTCGACGCCGTCGTCACAGCCAAGAGAACCGGGCTCCTCCGCACACGTGAAGCGCAACGGGTATTCGATGCCATCGGCCACGCCGAATGAACACGAAACGCGACACGCCGCCCTCCAACCTTCGGTCGCTGCAGACCCGGATCGACAACCAGGCAGCAGCGCTGAACCAACCGGTGCGGCGCATCATGCGCGCAGTCGCGAACGTGGCAGTCGGACAGATGTTGCCACCGACGACTACAGACGAACTCGCCGACCTGCTGGCCGACGGCTGGAGCGGATTCACCGGCACCGTTGAACAAGAGGATGCCGCCACCCCGGACGGTGACCCACCCGAGTACGTGATGCAGCCATTCTCGATCCGCCTCGCTTTCCGAGGGCGGCACTGGCTGACGGTCGAGTTCGAACTCGGTCACGACGAAATCGGCAGCACCAAGACTCCCGACCTTCGAATCGCCGACGACCTGATCACATTGTTCGACTCGCTCGGACTCGAGACGCCGGCACCGATTCCGGTGCTCGCGTTGGAACATCAGATCGCGCAGAAACTCACGCGTGCGCCGACGCCAACCCCAAAACAGGCCAGAACGATCGAGCCCACGATCTCGTCGATCTGCAGATCCTCGAACAAGAGGAAGCGATCGGCATGGCCGCCGTCGCTGCCACCGCCGAGCGGTTGATCACCGCGCGCCAAGGGCACGAATGGCCACCCACCGACGTCCAATACGATCGATGGGAGACCACCTACACCGAAGCCGCCACCGGCTTGGCCGTCATCGCCGACGTCACCGAAGCCGTCGCGTGGGCGAACAACTTCATTGCACGAGCCGTCGCGCAAGGTGGGTGTCTGTTGGCGGTCCGACCACGTGCAGAAGCAGCTGACAACCGATCCGGTGATCGAAAGAGCGCTGGGCCCGATGACCTTGCGTAGGCATCGCAACGAGCACCGAACGTGCACCGCAGCAGCGCATTTCGACTACAGCTCGCTCCTGACGAGAACGAAGCGAGCCGGTCAAGGCCGGTGGACCTTGCGATCGGCGCTCAGACCTACCGATCGGGCGCCGACCACCGAAGAAACCGACCGTTCGATGCATCCCACGGACTGTCAATCACGTCGGGGTGGTCTCGGGCCCGAAATGGCCTCTGACCTGGTACTTATCGAGTGGGCACGACGGGGCTCGAACCCGGGACCTCCACCGTGTCATGGTGGCGCTCTAACCAACTGAGCTACGCGCCCGCTATGGGACCGCCAGATTACCAGCGCGGTCCGCGCCCTGCTACCGCAACCGCAATGAAACTTCGTTGGCCATCAGTCGGCCTCGCTGGGTGAGCACCCAGCGTTCGCCGTGCAGCTCGACCAGTCCCGGCAGTTCCTCGCCGGCGAGCACCGAACGTTCGACGCCTTCGCGTAGACGTAGTTGCAGCTGCAGGCCCTCCAGACGGCGTTCGTCGGCGGGCAATTCCTCGCCCGCCGCCTCGACGCTCTCGTCGCGCCCGACAAGGTCGATGTAGCGATCCGGTGTGCGCACGTTCCAGAACCGTCGGCCGCTGCGGTGCGAGTGTGACGCGCAGCCGAAGCCCTGGTAGTCGCCCTGGTGCCAGTAGACGAGGTTGTGCCGACACTCGTGGCCGGGCCTGGCCCAGTTGCTGACCTCGTAGTTGGCCAGTCCGGCGTCGGCGAGCATCGCGTCGGCCAGCTCGTACTTGTCGGCGAGGTCGTCGTCGTCGGGATGCCGTTCGGGTTCGAGGGCGAGGGGTGTGCCCGCCTCGATCGTGAGCGCATACGCCGAGATGTGTGGCGGCGAGAGTGCCAAGGCGCCGGCGAGCGTGCGCTCCCAGTCGGCCAACCGCTCCCCCGCACCGCCATAGATCAGATCGAGGTTGAACGTCGAGATGCCCGCGCAGCGGACCGCGTCGACCGCCCGCTCGACGTTGGCCGGCACGTGGGTTCGGCCGAGTGAGAGCAGGATCTGGGGCACCATCGACTGCACGCCGATACTGACCCGGTTGACCCCCGCTTCGGCGAACGCACGCATCATTTCCGGCGTCACATCGTCGGGGTTGCACTCCACCGTGACCTCGGCACCCGCGGTGCGCGGGATTGCCGCAATGACCGCGGCGAGCGCGTGCGGGTCGACCAGCGTTGGCGTACCGCCGCCGACGAAGATGGTGTCCGCGACCGGCATCGAGCGGCGATGGTCCGCTCCGGCGTGGCGACCGATGTCGACGAGCAGCGCATCGAGATAGGCATCGATGAGATGGTGACGATCGGTCCACGTCGCGAACGCGCAGTAGTCACACCGCTTGCTGCAGAACGGTATGTGCAAGTAGACGCCGAACGGATCGGCAGGCGGCGCGGTCATGGACGTCCATCATGCCGGGACGTCGTGTCGTCGTGTCGCCGCAGCGCGAGCGGGCCTGCGGCGGGTCGCTGGTCAGGTACCGGCGGGCCGGAACAGCAGGTCGAGCGCGTCGAGGCGCTGGCCGACCTGGTCGACCGGTACGTCGAGCATGGCCGCAATGGCCCGGGTGTCGTCGCCGCGGACGGTGAGCACCTTGCCGTTGAAGTCCTGGCGCTGGACCTGGATCATCCGCAGGAAACGGGCGAGCATCTCGAATGGTTGACCGGAGAGCTGGGAGAGCTTGACCAGGTCAACAGCCATCTTGCGTGAGTTCGCAGCGTCGGCTGCGGACTCGGTCGCCACGGTCTGCTCATCGCGTGGGAGCAGTTGATCCACCGGAACGCTGTAGAACGAGGCCAATCGTTCGAGGCGGGGCACCGAGATCGCCCGCTCGCCACGTTCGTATGCACCGAGCACGCTTGCTTTGAACTCGTCACGCGACGTTGCCTCGACGTCTTGCAGACTGAGCCGCTTCTGGCGACGGATGACGCGCAGCCGCTCGCCGACTTTCCTGCTGTATGGCGACGACGAGACGTCGTCATCATCGAATTCCCGCATTCGAACCTCCTGCGTCCGCCGAGACACTGATCGAGATCTGCTGTACCCGGTGCCCAATCCAACCACACTCTGCAGTGTTTGGCAACTGTGCGTAGCATAATGACCACACAATGCCTGCGATGCCTCAGAGGGTGACGGTTCGCTCACGGAGTGCGGCGAGCTGCGCTCCTGCGACGATCGCCGCCGTCTCGACGCGCAGGATGGTCGAGCCCAACGACACCATGTGTTGCGCACCGGAGAGCTCTGCCGCGTTCCAGCCGCCTTCTGGACCAACGACGATGGTCGGCACGGCGAGTGTCGGCGTCCCGCCATCGGGATCGGCGAACCCGACCGGCCCCCCGACGTCGGCCAACGCGGTCACACCGAGGGGGCCGATGATTTCGGGCAACCAGACCCGGCGACTCTGCATCGAGGCCTCCCGCGCGACGCGGTGCAGGCGGTCGAGTTGTCGGTCCACCTTCGACGCATCCCACCGGACGACGCTTCGTTCGGCGTGGATCAGAATGATCCGGTCGACGCCGATCTCGGTCAGCTTCTGAACGATCCACTCCGGCCGATCACCCTTCGGGATCGCGAACCCCACGCCTATGGCGACGCCCGGCGCGCTCTCGCGGACGATCTCACCATCGACGCACAATTGCCCGGACGCATCGATCCGGCACATCCGCCACGCTCCGGCACCGTCGCTGGTGGACACCGGTTCGCCGTCACGCAGGCGCAGCACCCGTCGGAGGTGGTGCTCGTCCTCATCGGCAAGGACGGGGTGTTCGACTGATTCGACGAAGACGTGCGCAGCGGAGCGGCGCAGCGCCGGGTTCACGAAAAGGCCGACTTGATGCGCGAGAAGAGACCCTTCTCGTGCGCTTCCACGTGTTCGCCGCGGCTCACTGCGAACAGCCGCAACAGCTCGGCTTCGTCGTCGCTGAGTTTCGTCGGCACCTCGACCTGGACCCGGACGCGTAGATCGCCTCGACCACGACCCTGCAGACGGGGCACGCCGCGACCGCGCAGCACGAACTCGCGCCCGGGCTGGGTGCCGGCGGGGACATCGAGTTCCTCGTCACCGTCGAGCGTCTCCAGCGTGAAGCGCGTGCCGAGCGCGGCCTGGGCGATGGACACCGGCAGATCCGTCACGAGGTCGTTGTCCTCGCGCCGATAGGCCTCGTGCGCCGCAGCGCGGATGTGCACGTAGAGGTCGCCGTTCGGGCCGCCACGTGGGCCAGCCGCGCCACGGCCGGTCAGGCGCAGAGTCGAGCCCGTATCCACACCAGCGGGAACGTCGACCTGATACGTCTTCTCGGTCACGACCCGACCGTCGCCCGAACAGGTCGGACACGGGGTGACGATGATCTGTCCGGTGCCACTGCAGCGGGCGCACGGGCTCGTCGTCATCATCTGGCCGAGGAGGCTCTGGCGGACACGCTGCACTTGGCCGCGCCCGTTGCACTCCGAGCACGTCACGGGCTGCGTGCCCTGACCGGCGCCGGTGCCGTCGCAGTCCGTACATGCGGTCGCCGTGCGCAGCGTCACGGGGACGGTGGCGCCGAACACGGCCTGGACGAACGTGAGATCGGCAACGACCTCGAGGTCCTGCCCGCGCGGCGGGCCAGCGGGTCCACCGCGGCCGCCTCCTCCACCGAACGGCGAGTTGCCGCCACCGAAGAACGCGTCGAACAGGTCACCGAGACCGGCACCACCACCGAAGCCGGCACCGCCGGCGGCACCGGCGCCCTCTTCACCGAACCGGTCGTAGCGGGCGCGCAGGTCTGGGTCGCTCAGCGTCTCATAGGCGCGGGCGACTTCTTTGAATTCGGCCTCGGCCTTGGCGTCACCGGGCTTCGCATCCGGGTGCAGCTCGCGTGCCTTGCGGCGATATGCCTTCTTCAGTTCGTCCGGGGACGCGCTGCGAGAGACGCCGAGCAACTCGTAGAAATCAGCCACGGCTCAGCCTTCCGCCAGTCGCCGGCCGAGTCGATCACTCACCACATCGACGGTGGCGAGGGCCTGGGGATAGTTCATGCGCGTCGGTCCGAGCACGCCGACGGTGCCGAGGCGCTCGCCTTCGACCATCACGGACTTGACCACGACCGAGCACGACACGAGCGGCTCGAGGCCGTGTTCGGCCCCGATGGCCACGGTGAGACCGCGATCGATGACGTCGCGGACGAGCGAGACGACGACGTATTGCTGTTCGAGTGTGGTGAGCACGGACCGGACGATATCGACGGCATCGAACGCATTGGCAACAGACGCAGTTCCACCGACGTAGACGGGCGTGTCGAGCTGCGAACGCTGCAGCGATTCCAGCGCCTGACGGCACAGCGCGTCGACGGCCTCGTCGCCTGACTGCGGTAGCCCGGCGACCGCATCGAGCGCAGTCCCGACAGTCGAGCTGCGCAGATGAGTCGTCGCGGCAACGAACTGTTCGTCGTCCACGTCGGCAGCGAACTCGATGGTCTGGTTCTCGACATGGCCGTTGGACAACACCGCGACGACTGTGGCCGTACGGGCCGACAAGCCCACCAACTGGATCGAACGCACGACGGCGGTGTGGGCCTGCGGGCCGACGACGACCGCCGCGTATCGGGTGAGGTGGGCGAGCAGGTCCGACGTCTGCGAGAGCAGTTCTTCGAGCCGACCGTGGGCACGGCCGAAGAACTCACCCACCTGCAGAGTGGCGTCGGGGTCGAGCCGGCCCGCAGGAGTCAAGTGGTCGACGAAGAACCGGTAGCCCTTGTCCGTCGGGATCCGCCCCGCTGACGTGTGCGGCTGGATGAGGAACCCCTCCTGCTCGAGCACGGCCATGTCATTACGGACGGTGGCCGACGACACGTGAACGCCGGGCGCGTCTGCGACATGTGTCGATCCAACGGGCTGTGCAGTCGTGATGTACTCCTGCACGACGGCCCTCAGGATTGCGGTCTTTCGTTCGTCGAGCATTGCCTTGCTCAGGTTATCGGCCAGTCACGACCTGATAGCGCCTCAGCGCCTCGGTCCGTTCGGCGCCGTGCTCGACCATCGCCTCGACCGGGCCATGGATGGCCTTGCCGACGATGTGGGCGAGCTCCGGGACCCATTGGCGGATGTAGTCACCGTGGGGATCGAAGCGCTCGCTCTGCAGGATCGGGTTGAACACCCGGAAGAACGGTGCGGCGTCGGTGCCGGTGCCGGCGGTCCACTGCCAGCCGTGCTGGTTGGAGGCGATGTCTCCGTCCACCAGATGCCGCATGAAGTGCCGCGCCCCCCACTGCCACGGCAGGTGGAGGTCCTTGACGAGAAAGCTGGCGGTGATCATCCGCACCCGGTTGTGCATCCACCCGGTGGCGAGCAGTTGGCGCATGCCCGCATCGACGATCGGATAGCCCGTGCGGCCCGCTGCCCAACGATCGAACCGCTGCTGTGCGGCCGCATCACTGTCGACAGGCAGGACGTCCATCTTCGCCTGGAGGTTCTCGCGAGCGCTGTCGGGATGATGGAACAACACGTCTGCGTAGAACTCGCGCCAGGCCAATTCATCTCGGAACGTGCTCTCGCCCTTGGTGTCGCCCAGCTCGGCCAACAGCTGGCGGGGATGAATCTGCCCCCAGCGTAGATACGGGCTGAGCCGGCTCGTGCCGGGCTCTGCGGGGGCGTTGCGACGTGCCGAGTACTCTTCGACATGACCGTCCCGGAACTCGTCCCACAGCCGGTGCGCGGCGTCCTCGCTGGCCTCGGGAAGCTCGCAGTCGAGAGCCGGATCGGCAGGGATCTCGTCGTGGTCGATGCTCGGGCGGACCCAACGCACATCCGGCACAGCCAATGGATCGGCGTGGGGTTTGGCCCCCCATGCCCGCGAGAACGGGGTGAACACCGCGTACGGCGTGCCATTGTCCTTGAGCACTGTGCCCGGTGGGACCACGTAGGGGCTGCCCTTGCCGACGAGATCGACGTCCATCGAGCGGAGTTGGTCGATCACCGCTGCGTCCCGTCGCCGGCCGTAGGGGGCGTAATCGCGACTGACGACGACCTCCGTGGCCCCTGCCTCGCGGGCGAGCTGCGGGATGACGGTCTCGGGTCGACCGTGGCGGACGACGAGCGCGCCGTCCATCGCTTGCTTCAACGAGCGCAACGAGCGGTACATGAACGCGAGGCGAGCCGCACCACTCGGCCCGACCAGAGCCGGGTCGATGACGAACACCGGCACCACCTCGCGGCCGTCCCGGGCGGCATGGTGCAGCGCTGGATGATCGGCGAGCCGCAGGTCCCGCCGGAACCAGATGATCGAACGGTCGGTCGACCCGTGATCAGAACGGGCGGTCATGGACACGAGTGTGGCGTCGGTCGGCGTGGCATGCGTCATCGTGCCCCGATCGGCGACGGGTCAGTCGTCGAGGCGGAGGGCGGCGATGAACACGTCGCCCGGGATCTCGACCCGACCGATCGACTTCATCTTCTTCTTGCCTTCCTTCTGCTTCTCGAGCAGCTTGCGCTTGCGCGTGATGTCACCGCCGTAGCACTTGGCGAGGACGTCCTTGCGTTTGGCCTTCACCGTCTCGCGGGCGATGACCTTGCCACCGATCGCCGCCTGGATCGGCACGTCGAACATCTGGCGCGGGATCAGCTCCTTGAGCTTCTCGGCCATCCGGCGCCCGTAGTCGAAGGCCTTGTCGCGGTGGACGATGGTGCTGAACGCGTCGGCCGGCTCGCCATTGAGCCACAGGTCGACGAGCACGAGATCGCTGCGGTGATAGCCCTCGAGCTCGTAGTCGAGGCTCGCGTATCCCTGGGTGCGGCTTTTCATCTGGTCGAAGAAGTCGACGACCACCTCGGCCAGCGGCACCTTGTAGTGCAGCTCGACCCGCTCGGGCGACAGGTACTCCAGCTTGGTCATGTCGCCGCGCCGGGTCTGGCACAGGTCCATCAACGTGCCGGTGTACTCCTTCGGCGTGATGATGCTGACCCGGAAGAACGGCTCCTCGATGAAGTCGATCTTCTGCGGCGGCGGCAGGTCGGCGGGGTTGTCGACGGACACGACGGTGCCGTCGGTCTTGTGGACCCGGTACTGGACGCTCGGCGCAGTGGCGATGAGCGCGAGGTTGAACTCACGCTCGAGGCGCTCCATCACGATCTCCATGTGCAGCAGGCCGAGGAACCCGCAGCGGAATCCGAAACCCAGCGCGTCGGAGGTCTCCGGCTCGTACGTCAGCGAGGCATCATTGAGCCGCAGTCGCTCGATGCTCTCACGCAGGTTTTCGAAGTCGTCGCCGTCGATCGGATACAGACCGCAGAACACCATCGGCTTCGGGTCGCGGTAGCCCTCGAGCGCGTCGGTGGCCGGGTTGACGAACGTCGTCACGGTCTCGCCGGAGCGGGCCTGACCGATGTCCTTGATGCTCGCGATGAGGTAGCCCACCTCGCCAGGCCCGAGGGTCTGCATCGGCGTCATCACCGGCTTGCGGACACCGATCTCGATCGCCTCCTGGGCGGTGCCGGCGTTCATGAACTTCAACTTCGAGCCGCTCGAGATCTTGCCGTTCATCACCCGGATGCTGCTGACCACGCCGCGGTACTGATCGAACTGGCTGTCGAAGATCAGCGCCTGCAACGGCGCGTCGACATCACCCTTGGGTGGGGGGATGCGTTCGACGATCGCGTCGAGCAGCTCCGGCACGCCGACACCGGTCTTGGCCGAGATCCGCAGGATCTCGGCGGCGGGAATGCCGAGCACGGTCTCGATCTCCTTTGCGTACCGATCGGGATCAGCGGCGGGCAGATCGATCTTGTTGAGCACTGCGACGATCTCGAGGTCGTGCTCGAGGGCGAGGTAGCAGTTCGCCAGCGTCTGGGCCTCGATGCCCTGGGCGGCATCGACCACCAGCACCACGCCCTCGCAGGCAGCCAGGCTGCGGCTGACCTCGTACCCGAAGTCGACGTGGCCGGGCGTGTCGATGAGGTGAAGGGTGTGGCCCTTCCAGTCGACGCGCACGTTCTGGGCCTTGATGGTGATGCCGCGCTCGCGTTCCAGATCCATCGAGTCGAGGTACTGGGAGCGCATGTCGCGCATCTCGACAGCCCCGGTCATCTCCAGGATGCGGTCCGACAACGTGGACTTGCCGTGGTCGATGTGCGCGATGATGGAGAAGTTGCGGATGCGGTCGAGGTCCATGAGCAGTACGCCGATGCTATCGGCCGAGCCTCGCGGCCACCCCGCCCCGAATCGGCGATTCGGTCCCAGCTGGGTGGCTCCGAGCACAATCGGCGATAGGGTCAGAATCCGTTCGCGACCTGTCGAGAACACCGATCTACGAGCCGTTTCATGAAAAGAGCAGTCGCACGTGGCGAACATCAAGAGTCAGAAGAAGCGCATCCTCACCAACGCCAAGTCGGCGGAGCGCAACAAGGCGATGAAGAGCGAACTGCGCACCCGCGTCAAGACGGCTGTCAAGTCCGTCGGCGCCGATGACAGCGACGAGACCGTTCGCCTCGCCGTCAAGCGCCTGGACATGGCTGCCGCCAAGGGCATCATCCACCCCAATCAGGCCGCACGCCGCAAGAGTCGCCTGATGAAGCGGATCAACGCCGGCGCCTGAGCCGACACCTCATCGTTCTCACGAACGACCCGGACGCCGCTGGCCCTGGGTCGTTCGCCGTTTTCGCCCCGACCGCCATCGTCGTGGGTCAGCGACGGCGGGCGTTGCTCATCGCTGGGGCCAGCCGGCTGAGCCGGGCGACCAGCACTTCCATCACGAGTTCTTCCGGCAGGTCACGCTGCCCGCGCAGGTCGAGGTCGGCGTTGGCGAGCAGCGCGATCGCGCGGGCTGCTCCCCCGCCGCCCAACCGCCGGTACTGATCGAGCACCTTGCGCGCCGGGAAGCCGGGCTTGATCCCGAGCACGGTTGCGACGGCGGCCTCGCTGTCGGCATCGGTGCCGTCGACCTTCATGAACTTGACGTAGTGGCTGTGCAGTGTTGCCATCACCTGCAACGGATGACGCGACTGCATCATCCGCGCCAGCAACTCGAGCGATGTCTTGGTGTCACCGCGGTCGATCGCATCAGTGAGGTCCCACGGCGGCACGGAGCCCGACTCGCCGAGGAACGGCTCGATATCCGCGACGGACAGCTTCTTGGAACGGCCGTAGGTGCTCGCCAGCGTGTCGAGTACACCGGCCAGGCGTCCAGCCTCTTCGCCCATCCATCCAGCGATCACCGCCGTCGCCGCCGGTTCCAGCTTCATCCCGGCGGTGATGACTTGCTCCTCGATCCACGTCGAGCGGTCCTTCTTCGATGTCGGCGGCGTCGTATTGGTCATCGTGCCACCGCCCTTCTTGACCGAATCCGTCAGTGCTTTCGCCATTCGGCCCCCGCCGCCGACCAGGATCAGATCGGTCGAGGGCAGCGGATCGTCGAGGTAGGCAACGAGCGGTGCGACGTCATCGGCGTTGAACCGACCGACATCGCGGGCAACGACGATGCGCTTGTCGGTGAGGAACGGCATCGTCTGGGCAGCATCGACCACAGCACGCAGCTCGTATTCGTCACCGCCGAAGTCGTCGACCATGAGCGTTCGGTCGCCGGCGCCGACCAGGCGATGGACGAGATCGGTGACTGCGGCGTGCACCAGTGACTCGTCGTCGCCGGTGATCAGGTGCAGCGCCATCACCCGACACCCTCGCACACCGGCTGACGACGCGACATCATCACCCGGCAGCCGATGACGAGGATCACAGCGACCCATCCAACCAGTGCCACCGTCGTCCCCGGCTCGATGCGCGCGCCGAGCGATGCGACGGTCGCGACCCAGCGCGTGCCGAGCCCGCTCGGCACCTGCAGGAGGGTCGCAACGCCCGACAGCGGTCCGGGCGCGAGCGCGCCGGCGAGCAGCCCTGCCGGAAGGCCGTACAGCATCACCAGGCCGGCGACCGGCACTGCGAGCAGGTTCGCCGGGAGTGACACGATCGGCAGGCTGCCGAACACGAGCAGGCTCACCGGAGCGACCCCGGCCTGCGCCCCGAGCGTGACCCCGATCGGAATCGCGATCCAGTCCGGGCCTGGCACGTATGCGGCGAGGCGCGACGCCAGCAGGGCGACGCCGGCGGTTGCGCCCACCGACAGCCAGAACCCGACGCTCCACACGAGCAAGGGGTCGACCAGCACGAGCACACCGACGGCAAGTGCCAGCACCCGGGCCGGCGGCTTCTCCCGCCCGAGCACGACGCCCGTGGCGGCGATGCCCGCCATCACCCCGGCGCGCAGCACCGACGGTTCGAACCGGGTCAGCGCGACGAACCAGGCGATCAGGCCAACGGTGAACATCCATCGCCACCATGGCCGGGCCCGGCGCAGGAGTGGGGCGGCCGCCGCGAGGACATAGGCGACGTTCTGCCCGCTCACTGCGGTCAAGTGGGACAGGCCCGACGCCCTGAACTCGCCGATCATCGTCACCGGCTCGTTGCGGTCATCGCCGATGACGAGGCCCGCGAACAGCGCGTCGTCGGGCGATCGCAGGAGCCCAGCACCCCGACCGAAGAGCCGCCGCACACGGTTCGATGCCCGGTCCACGGGGCCGCCGGCGGACCAGTCACCGACCGACTCGAGGACGACGCCGCCGACCACGTGGCGGACCGCTGCGCGACGACCGCCTGTTCCCGTCAGGGCCCGACGCTCGCCGACCACGGTGGCGCACTCGCCGGCGAGATGAGAAGTCAGCCGACGACGCGGTGAGCCGCGGGCCCAGGTCTCGAAGCGCTCGCCATCCATCTCCAACACTGCGACCACGACCCCGTTGACCGGCGCGGGATCCGTCACGAGGCACGCAACTCCCTCGAACGCGCCGAGCTGATCGGGCTGAACGGCGGCCCATGCGTGGTGGGATGCGGCGACGCCGAGCAGGCCCGCAACCGCAGCAGCTGAGCACACTGCGCGGCGAAGACCGGCCATCCACACGACACCCCCGATTGCCATGACGAGCAGCGGCCGACGGGTCCAGACCCCGAGCACGACCACGGCGACGACCGCTGCGATCTCGCCGTCGGACAGCGTGTGCCACCAGCGCACGTCGCGCCTTCGGTACGATGCCCTCATGTCGATGGCCGGGTATCGTGCGTTACCCGTCGTGCCCGGTGGGCCGCGAGCGTTCCGGTACCGGATCCGCCGCCTCGGCCCGCTGGCCGCGCTGGTGCCGGCGGCCGTCTTGAGCGTTGCGTCCTACGGTCTTCTGCACGACAACGCCGCGACGTCACGCGGCATCGCCGGGTTCGCGGCTGCGGTCCTGGGCGCGCCGGCGCTGATGGCGTTCGGTGTGCCCCTTGCCAGTGGTTCGAGCAAGCTGATGCTCGGCGCACTCGTGAGTGCCGTGCTGTGGTTGCTCGTCGGCCTGGTCGCTGCCCGACGAGCGACGCGCTCGCCAGTTGCGACGTGGCGCGACTTCTGGCGCGAGTACCTGTGGCTGGCCGGGGGTATCTGGGCGGGCGTCGTGGTCTCACTCGTCGTCGTCGAACTGACGGTCGGACGCGCCCTGCTCTGACCTCATCCATGGTCCATTCCGGCACCACGTCCAGAGCCGGAGCGAGAGTCCCGCACGCGGTCACGGCCGTCACACCGCGACCAGGCTGCGTATCGCGTCGAGTTTGGCCGGTCCGATACCGCGTACGTCGAGGAGGTCGTCCACCGAGCCGAACGGGCCGTTCTCGTCCCGGTAGGCGATGATCGCGGCAGCCGTCGAAGGACCGACGCCGGGCAACGCGTCGAGATCCTCCGCAGTCGCTCGGTTCAGGTCGACCGGTCCGGCCGGCACGGCGGAGGCCGCAGCGGCGTTGCCGGAAGCGGTCGCACCGCCTCCCTGTGGGCCCACGACCGCCGGCACCGGCTGCCCCACCCGCGGCACGTAGATGCGGTCACCGTCGCGCACGACGGCTGCCAGGTTGAGTGCGTCGACATCGGCATCAGCGGCGAGCCCGCCCGCGGCCGAGACAGCGTCGTCGACACGGGCCGTTGCCGGTAGGTCGTACACCCCGGACCGGGCCACGGCGCCGGCGACGTACACGACGACATCGGCCGCCGGGGCAACGACGGTCGAGGTGACCAGTGCACCATCGGCGGCCACTGCCAACGGCGGCAACGGCGTCAGTACCGTCGACGTCGTCGCCGACCGGGACGCCATCGGCAGGGTGTTCTCCACCGGTGCCGCGGGGGCGCGCAGCAACCAGTACGCGCCGGCCCCGACAGCCAGGACTGCCACGGCTGTGCCGACGAGACGGACCAGACCGAACCAGTGCAGCCAGGCACGGACGAGCTCGCCCACCGGACGGTCGGGTTGTGGGCGATCGGGCAACGATTCCACGCAGCCTCCCGAGATGGTGGCGCGACAGCGCCGAGTGACATCTGGGGGAAGACCCCTTCACCTTAGCGACCGATCCGACGACACCAACACCAACACCGGCACCAACACCAACACCAACA
>JANXUX010000363.1 GCA_025351965.1 Actinomycetes bacterium
CCAAGAATCCGGACCTCTACGGCAATGTGTTCCACAAGGTCAGCATCAACTACTACCCGCCGCGTGGTGACAACAAAGAGGGCTGGGACAACATCGACATCTTCGGGTGGATGAACTACCCGATGCAGATCAAGGTCAACTTCCTCTGTCGTGACAGCATCCTCGCCGCGCCGCTTGCGCTCGACCTGATCCTGTTCAGCGATCTCGCTCAGCGCGCCGGCCTCGGCGGCATCCAGGAGTGGCTGAGCTTCTACTACAAGAGCCCGCAGGTGGCGCCCGGCCTCTACGCCGAGCACGACCTGTTCATCCAGCTGACCAAGCTCAAGAACACACTGCGCTGGATCATGGGCGAAGAGGCCATCACCCACCTCGGCCGCGAGTACTACGACGAGCTCCCCCCGGAGGAGTGACGCAGGACCCGTCGGGTCACACCGTCGGAGTCTGGCCCGCCATGATCTCGGCCATCATCGCGGCGTCGATGTTGCCGCCGCTCATCGCCACGCCGACCCGCCGGCCCTGCTGCTGTTCTCGTTCAGCGAGCAGGCCGGCGAGGGCGATTGCGCCAGCGGGCTCGGCCAGGTTGTGTGTCGTCGCGAACAGCACCCGCACGGCCTCGGCGCAGAGGTCGTCGCTGACCTCGACGATGCGCGCCGCTCCAGCGACGATGGCCCGGATCGCCGCTGCGTCCGGGGCCCGACAGGCCACACCGTCGATCATCGTGTCGGCCGTGTCGGTGCCGACGACCCCGCCGGCCGCGAACGACAGCGCGGTGGCCGGAGCACGCTCGGCAACGACGCCGACGATCTCGGTCTGCAGGCCGAACAGGTCGCGAACCGCGATGTGCGCGCAGATGCCCGAGCCCATGCCGACCGGCACGTAGACGGTCTCGAGGCCGCCGGAACCGAGCAGGAACTCACGCGCGTAGGTGGCGACACCGAGCACGAGGTCGGGGTGGAACGACGGCACCATGTGCAGGTCACGCTCGTCGGCGAGCCATGCCGCGTGTTCGCGTGCGGCCTGGAAATCGCGGCCCTCCTCGATCAGGGTGGCACCGAACGCGCGCATTGCGCGGTTCTTGTCGGGACTGTTCCCGTGGGGCACCACGATCGTGACGTCGACACCGAAGGCGCGACCGGCAAACGCCAGGCTCTGGCCATGGTTGCCGCGGGTTGCGCTGATCAGCGGGCGCGGATCGACGTTGCGAGCCCGCGCCTCACGGACATGACGATCGACGAACACGAGCCCACCGCGCACCTTGAACGCGCCGGTCGGCGTGTGGTTCTCGTGCTTGACCCAGACCTCGGCGCCGACGGCCTCGGCCAGCAACGGCCAGGCGTACTGGGGCGTCGGTGGCATGTATCGCCCAACGAGCTCCGCAGCGGCATCGAGCTCGGCGAGGGTGAACGGATCAACTGTCGTCGCGGACATGGACGCACTGTATGCGCCGGCGAATGATCAAGGGGCCCGGCTTGCGGGCGGCTCTGCATCCGTGATCAGCATCGAGAGCACGCGGTCGTGCGGCTCACTGGGGAGGTCCTCGACGACCTGCACCTCGAAGCCGACACCGCACACGACGCAGTCCGGGCGAAGGAGCGGCAGGAACCGGTCGTAGTAGCCGCCACCCTGGCCGAGCCGACGACCGTCGCGAGTGAAGGCCAGCCCGGGCACGAGCACGAGATCGATCGTCGCCGGATCCACGGCCGGTCCCATTGGGGCGGGGACCCCATGTGCGCCGGGCCGGAATTCGTCACCGCGGCGGTGCTCGACTGCAACGATGTGATCGCCCTCGACCCGCGGCAACAGGGCCGTGTGCCCCCCCGCTTCCAGCAACTCGAGCAGCGCCGCCGTCTCCGGCTCGCTGCCGACTCCGTGGAAGGCCATCACCCGCAGCGACCAGGGAACGGCGACGGCACCGACGGCCTCATCGCCCGGCGACGCCATCTGCGCACACAGCTCCAGCACGCTCGCCCAGATCTGCGCGGAACGCTCGAGCCGATCCTCCAGACCTGCGCGGCGACGTCGCATCTCGGTCCGCAGGGCGCGTTTGGCCGAGACCACATCGGTGTCGGATACCCGGATCGGCGTCATGTTCAAAGACTGCCAGATCGGTCCCACCGGGTAAGGTCGAAGTCGATGTCAGACACCGCAGATGCCTTCGATTCGGTCCACTTCCGTCAGGTGATGGGGCATTTCCCCACAGGCGTCACCATCATCACCGGTATGGCCGGCGATGACCAGCCCGCCGGGTTCACGATCGGCTCGTTCACCTCGGTCTCGCTCGATCCTCCGCTCGTCGGCTTCCTGCCACAGATCACCAGCGACACCTGGGCAGCGATGGCGCCGTCGGCGAAGTTCTGCGTGAACGTCCTCGGCGCCGCTCAGGGCGCAGCGTGCTGGAGGTTCGCCAAGAAGGGCGTCGACGACCGGTTCGCCGACGTCGCCTGGCACGCCGGCATCACCGGCTCACCGATCCTCGACGACGCAATCGCGTGGATGGACTGCGAGGTCGAGGTCGTGCACACCGTCGGCGACCACTACTTCGTCGTCGGTCGTGTGCTCGCGATGAGCCACTCGGAGGGGGATCCGCAGCCGCTCCTGTTCTACCGGGGCAAGCTCGGCGGCTACTCCCTGCATGAGTGATGTGACCAGATGATGAACCGACGCGCCGCGACGGCACTCGCCATCGACGTGATCGCCGTCCTGATCTTCGTCGTGATCGGCCGCCGCAACCACAACGAGACCGGTAGCGCCGTCTCGGCCACCGTCGCCGTCGCTGGACCGTTCCTGATCGGTCTCGCCGTTGGATGGCTCGCAACGCGCGCCGCGCGAGCACCAATGGCGTTGCGCACCGGTGCGGGCATCTGGGCGTGCATCGTGGTGGTCGGACTGATCCTGCGCCGGTTCGCGTTCGACCGGGGCGTCGCCATCGCATTCATCATCGTGGCCGCGCTCACGCTCGGCCTGTTCCTGCTCGGCTGGCGGGCCATCGCCGCGCAGGTGAGCCGACCCACTCGCGAATAGGCGCGGAGCAGCTGCTCGGAGTCTGGATCGGTCAGGTCAGGGGTAGTTCACGGCCCATGACGTCACCCACCGCGCCCAAGGTTGGCAGGACCCTGTCGGACGCAACGGCGACCATCCCATCTACGCTCGTGCGATGAGAGTCTGGCCAGGCAACCCACTTCCACTCGGCGCGACCTTCGACGGCGTCGGCACGAATGTCGCACTCTTCTCCGAGGTCGCCGAGTCGGTCGAGTTCTGCGTCTTCGACGAGCACGGTGAAGAGCAGCGCCTGGCCCTGCCGGAGCGCTCGGGCAGCGTCTGGCACGGTTACTTCCCCGATGTCGGCGCCAACACGGCCTACGGGTTCCGCGTCCACGGCCCCTGGGATCCTGCCAACGGACACCGCTGCAATCCGGCCAAGCTCCTCCTCGACCCGTACGCACGGGCTGTCGAGGGCACGTTCGAGTGGGGCCAGGAGGTGTTCTCCTACAACTTCGCGGACCACGACCAGATCGACACGAGTGACAGTGCGCCGCACACGCCGCGCAGCCTGGTCGTCAACCCGTTCTTCGACTGGGGCACGGATCAACCATTGCTGCTCCCGTGGGCCGAGACCGTCATCTACGAGACCCACGTGCGCGGTGCGACCATGCTGCATCCCGGCGTCGATGAGGAGATCCGCGGGTCCTACGCGGGCATCGCCCACCCCGCCTTCATCGATCACCTCAAATCACTCGGCGTCACCACCGTCGAGCTGCTCCCGGTGCACGAGTTCGTCCATGATGCCCACCTCGTCGAACGCGGACTGCGCAACTATTGGGGCTACAACTCGATCGGCTTCTTCGCACCGCACAACGAATATTCCCACCGCCATGGTCAGGGCCAGCAGGTCCAGGATTTCAAACAGATGGTCAAGACCCTGCATCAGGCCGGCATGGAGGTCATCCTCGACGTCGTCTACAACCACACCGCCGAAGGCAACCACTTGGGCCCGACGCTGTCGATGAAGGGCATCGACAACGCCTCGTACTACCGCCTCGTCGAGGACGACAAGCAGTTCTACATGGACTACACGGGCACCGGGAACACGCTGAACATGCGCAACCCGTTCGTACTCCAGATGGTGATGGACAGCCTGCGCTACTGGGCAACGGAGATGCACGTCGACGGGTTCCGCTTCGACCTCGCCTCGACGCTGGCGCGCACTCTGCACGAAGTCGACAAGCTGTCCGCGTTCTTCGACCTCGTCCAGCAGGACCCGGTGATCAGCAAGCTGAAGCTCATCGCCGAGCCATGGGACGTCGGCGATGGCGGCTACCAGGTCGGCAACTTCCCGCCGCAGTGGGCGGAGTGGAACGGCCGCTACCGCGACTGCATCCGCGACCGTTGGGCGGGTGCGTCCAACGGTCTCGGCGAGTTCGCCTACCGCATCACCGGCTCCAGCGACCTCTACGCAGCCGCGGGCCGCAAGCCACACGCCAGCATCAACTTCATCACCGCCCACGACGGCTTCACGATGCGTGATCTCGTCAGCTACAACGACAAGCACAACGACGCCAACGGCGAGAACAACAACGACGGCGAGAACCACAACCGCGGCTGGAACTGCGGAGCTGAAGGTCCGACCGACGACGCCGAGATCGAGGTCCTGCGGGCGCGCCAGCAACGCAACCAGCTCTCGACGCTGATGCTCTCCCAGGGTGTGCCGATGATCCTCGGTGGCGACGAGATCGGGCGTACCCAGGGCGGCAACAACAACGCCTACTGCCAGGACAACGAAGTGTCGTGGTACGACTGGGAGAACGCCGACCAAGCACTGCTGACGTTCGTGTCGGCGCTCATTGCGTTGCGTCGCGAGCACCCGACGTTCCGTCGTCGGCAGTTCTTCCAGGGGCGAGTGCTGCACGGCGAAGGTACGGTCGATCTGCAGTGGTTCACGGCCGACGCCGAGATCATGAACGACGACCAGTGGAACCAGGACGATCTCAAGACCGTCACCATCTTCCTCGGCGGCGGCTCGATCGAACAAAGCGCACGCGGCGAGCAGATCACCGACTGCGATGTGATCTGGATGATCAACGCGAGCGCGAACGACACCGATTTCCGGCTCCCGGCCGAGCAGTGGGGCAAACACTGGCGCTGCGTGCTCGACACGGCGACCGCCACAGTCAACGCGCCCGACGCCGCGATCGTCGACGGCGGTGGTGCGGTCACCCTCGTCTCGCGCTCGCTGATGTTGTTCGTCCGCCACGACCCGGAGTAGTGACCTGGTAGAACCGTGCGATGACGTGGCCGCTCGCTCCGATGAAGGCCACGAGCGCCAGGCTGCCGCACGGCGCCGACTGGCGCTACGAACCGAAGTGGGACGGCCATCGCGTCATCGTCCGCCGGCGGGGTGACACGATCGAGGCGATCAGCTCGAGTGGCCAGGACCGCATCGCGCGGTGGCCGTGGCTCGCCGACGTCGTTCGCGCGGCCGCTGATCGAGACGTGATCCTCGACGGTGAAGTCATTGCTTCCGACGACGAAGGCAACCACTCGTTCGGGCTCGTCGGTCGGCCGGATCGTCCGCACACGTTCGTCGTGTTCGATCTCTTGTCCCTCGACGGCAACGATCTCCTGACCACTCCCTGGGCAGAGAGGCGCGAGCTCCTGGAGGAACACGTACATGCAGTGCCACACCTGTCGATCACACCCGTCACCGACGACGCCGACGCGATGATGACGGCGACACAGCAGAACGGGTTCGAGGGTGTGGTCGCCAAGCGCACCGGATCGCTGTACCTGGCCGGGCGGCGCACGCCGTCGTGGATCAAGGTCAAGCACCGCTTCGAGCAGGAGTTCGTGATCGGTGGCTACTCGACCGGCGAGGGCAACCGGTCGTCGTCGTTCGGTTCGATCCTCGTCGGCGTGTACGAGGGCACGACCCTTCGCTACGCCGGGGCCGTCGGCACCGGCTTCGACGACGTCACCCTGCGTGCCATGCAGCAGCGTTTCGCCGATCTGACCACGCCGGGGTGCCCCTTCGACCCCGTGCCGAAGCTGGTGCGCGCCCGGGCCGTCTGGCTCCGCCCCGAGCTCGTCGCCCAGGTCAGCTTCGCCGAGTGGACCGAGGCCGACCATCTCCGCCATCCCGTGTTCATCGGCCTGCGCGACGACAAGCCGGCGGCGGAGGTCGTCCGCGAGCGCTGACCGGCGACACCGGGTGCTCACACGGCCCACTTCCGGGCCGATCGCACACCCAGTTCGCCAACCGAGCCGAACTCAGGCGGACTTGCGGGCCTTCTTGGCCGGCGGCTTCTTCGCAGCTGCGCTGGTCGCCGAGGGGTGACTGGCGCGGGCTTCTTTGGCCTCGCGCAGGCTGGCCTCCAGCGCGGACGCAAGATCGATGACCTTGGCCTTGGCCGCAGGCGCGTCCTCGAAGACCGGGGTCTGACCGGCGGCCTTCTGCTCGATGATCTTCTCGACGGCGAGGCGGTACTCGTCGCGGTACTCGCTCGGCTGGAAGTCCTCGCTCAGGGCCTCGACGAGCGACTTCGCCATCAGTAGCTCCTTGTCGGAGATCTCCACGTCGTCAAGGGCCTCGAACCCGTCGACCGTGCCGATGTCAACGAGTTCATCGGGGAAGACCAGTGTCGACAGGGTGAGGTAGGTGCCGTCGGAGCGGATCGCGGCGAGGTACTCCTTCTGGCGCATCACGAAGCGGCCGATGCCGACCCTCCCGGAACCAGCCATGGCCGTTGCCAAGAGGGCATACGGCTTCGGTGTCTTGTCCGGGACGATGAGGTACGACGCATCGAACATCAGCGGGTTGAGGTCGTCGGCGGGTACGAATGTCTCGAGGCCGATCTCCTTCGACTTCGCCGGCGCGAGCGGAGCGAGATCGTCGTCGGTGATCAGGATGTAGTTCTCCGCGCCCATGTCGTAGCCCTTGACGATGTGCTCGGTCGCGACCTCTTCGCCGGTCGCCTCGCTGACCTTGCGGTAGCGGACGCGCGACATCGTCTGGTCGTCGATCTGATTGAAGGAGATGCTCTTCTTCTTGACCGCCGGCATGAGCCGGATCGGGATGGAGACCATCCCGAAGCTGATCGAGCCTGTCCACACGGGTCGTGCCATGGACGGAGAGTACCCGCTCAGAGCGCCGGCAAGTCCTGTTCGACACCCGTGATGGCGACGAACGGGTCGCCGATCTTGGCCAGACGGGGCAACACATCGCGGATGGTCCAGCGGTCCGGGGTCAGCTTCGGATCATCGAGCTCGTCCCACTCGAGCGGCACCGAGACCGGGGCGCCGGGAGCCGGGCGCAGGCTGTACGGCGCGACGAGCGTCTTGTTGACCGCGTTCTGGGTGTAGTCCAGGCGGGCCAGGCCGCGGCGTTCGTTCTTGTGCCACTGCCAGCTGACGAGCTCGGGGACCACCCGTCCCACCGTCCGCGAGAGCGCCTCGACGAATCCCGACGTCTGTTGGAAGGTGTACCCGGAACGCACCGGGATCCAGATCTGGATCCCGCGCTGGCCGGTGACCTTGGGGCGAGCGACGAGGTCGAGCTGCTGCATCGCGACACGGAACAACCGGGCGATCGTCAGGGTCTCGTCCCACGTCGTCGAGGGGCCGGGGTCGATGTCGATCAAGGCGTACGACGGTTGGTCGGGGTTCGCCGCGGTCGAGGTCCACGGATGGATCTCGATGCCGGCGAAGTTGGCCGCCCAGACCAGCGCCGGTGCGCCGTCGACCATCAGGTACTCGCGGGTCTCGTCGGTGCCGGCGCGAGGGTTCGGCCAGCGACGGATCCACGGCGGCGCATGGGTGGGCACGGCCTTGTGCCAGAAACCCTTCTTCGCCCCGATGATCCCGTCCGGGAAGCGGTTCAGGTTCACCGGCCGGCCGGCGAGGTACGGCGTCATCCACGGCGCGATCTGCGCGTAGTAGCGCACGATGTCGCGCTTGGTGATCGGCGCAGCCGTGCCACGACCCGGCGCAGCCGTGCCACGACCCGGCTCCGCCGTGCCACGCCCGGGCATGAAGACCTTGTCGAGGTTGGTCAGCCGCGTCGTCTCGCCCGCCACCGTCCACTGGCCCTTCTCGCCCATCGTGTCGAGGGCGCGTAGTTCGGCCTTGGTCGGCGCCGGCCACCGGCCGGGGGTACCTGCGACGATGTCGGGGTTCGTGCGATTGCTGAGCACCGACCGTAGATGATCCTCGGGGTCCCAACCGGCGACCGCATCGGCGTCCTTCTTGTGGATCAGCAGCCACTGGTCGTCGTCACGACTGCGACCACTGCGACCACCGCCACCTCGGCTGGTCCGCACGATGACGTATCGGCCGCGGAGCTTGTGGCCGTGGAGCACGAATTTGAGCTCACCCGCGGCGATGGCTGCGGCCGGGTCGGCGCTGGCCGGGTACTCCGGATCCGGCTCCCACCAGCCGTCGTCCCAGAGCACCACATCGCCCTTGCCGTATCCGCTGCCGATGTTGCCCTCAAACCATCCGTATACGTACGGGTGATCCTCGACCTTGACCGCGAGGTTCTTGCGCGCCGGATCGAGGCTCGGGCCCTTGGGGACGGCCCAGCTGACCAGGACGCCGTCGACCTCGAGGCGGAGGTCGTAGTGCAGCCGTGTCGCGCGGTGGCGCTGGACGACGAAGCGCAACGTTCCGGTGGTGTTCTCGACGACCACGCCCGGGGGCTCCGGCGTCGACGAGAAGTCGCGCTTGGTCTGGTACTCGGCGAGCTTGTCGGGCGTGGCCGCGTCAGGAGGCGACATCACCCGCTCCGTACGTTGCTGTGGTGTCGATGGTCGCGCTGGTCTCGCCGAGGACGATGACGAGCAACGCCGTGTCGTCGGCCGTCTGACGCGTCCCCAGGCACCGCTCGATCACGTGATCGGCAATCGCCTCGGCGCTCATCCCTGCACACTCGGCGAGGGCGTCGCCGAGCCGGGCGAGACCGACGTCGATGGACTCCTCGCGGCGCTCGATCAGGCCGTCGGTGTAGGCAACCACGACCGAACCGGCGGCGACACCGACCGTCTGGACCGCGACTGACTCACTGGTCATCCCGATCGGGCCGCCGCCGCCGGCTTCGAGCACCACGACCTCGCCGCCGGGTTGGAGCACGAACATCGGCGGATGCCCGGCACGCACGTACGCCATCTCTCCTGCGCTCCTGTCGATGATCATCAGCCCAGCGGTCGCAAAGCGCACGTCGTCGCTGCCGTCATCGCGCAGGAGTGTCGACGACAGCGACGAGATCATCCCCAGCTCGGGATTGGTCCGCAGCAGCGTCGAGATGGTCGTGCGGAACTCGGTCATGTCGGCAATGGCATCGATCCCGTGCCCGGACACGTCTCCGACCACTGCAGCGATGCGCCCGTCCTCCAGGACATACACGTCGTACCAGTCCCCGCCCAGACCGAGCGTCGTCGACGAGGGCAGATAGCGGGCGGCCATCTCGAGACCGTCGACGTCGGGCAGCGCGGCCAGCGTCTGGCGCTGCAGATTGACCACGAGTTCGTGCTCGTGGAGGTACAGCATCGCTCGCTCGACGGTCTGGGCTGTGACGTCGGTGATGGTGGCGATCCGACCCGAGTCCGCGCGACGCTGCTTCGGCGAACCGATGAGGAAGACGAAGGCGAGCACACCGCGCAGGTTGCCACCCGAATCGATGAGCGGCATACAGACCAGGCGCTCCATGTCCGGACCGATCAGGCGGGAGAGCTCCGAGAACCGCTCGAACTGGGAACGGTCGTTGAACTCGATCGGTTGAGCCCGCCGCAACACACCCATCAGCGAACCGTTCGACGTGATCGGGAGGTGAGTGACACCCGAACCGACCGGGTGATACAGCTCGAAGGCCGTGGCCGTCTCGTTGAGGAATCCGACGCTGACGTAGTCCGCTCCGGCCGCAGAGGCTGCAGCTGCGATCACTGCGTCAGCGATCTGCCGGCTCGTTCGGGCCACCGACAGCCGTTGGCTGAGGGTCAGCAACGCCGAAGCAGATTCCCACCGCTGCTCGTACTGGTCGGCCCGGTGCAGGCTCTGCTGCACGAGATCGGCCGTCGCCTGCAGCGTCGAGAGCGTTCCGGCGGCGAAGCGGCCGGCAGCGGGCCACTCCCAAGCGAGCACACCGAGCAGTTCGCCGTCGGGGCGCCGCAGCGGTAATGCAGCCGCCGAGCCGACACGGCGCGCCGATCGATCCGAACCATCGCCGGTGTAGAGACCGCGAAACGCAGCCTCGTCGCGTACCACGACAGCTCTCTTGGTGTTCCACGCATCGGTGACGGGCGACGGCTCGGTCACGACGAGCTCCGTCCGTTGCGGCGTGTGTGATGCATCATCGGCACCGACCGAGACACGGTTGGCCAGGAGCACGGTGCGGTCGGCGTTCGGGAACGCAGCAGTGATGGTGCTGGATCTCACCGACACGCCCGCCCAGCCGAGCACGATGCGCAGTACCTGCTCGCGAGTGTCGGCGACGGCAAGCCGTTCGCTGAGCTCACCGAGCTGACGGACGCCGTCGGCAGCGCTGCGCAGTTCGGCCGTCTGGCGCCGGTTGCGAGACAGCGACACACCGACGGCGAGAGCGAGCAGCAATGTCGCGACGAGCGAGACCCAGGCCGAGAAGAGGTCCGCTTCGTAGTACTCGACGGCAACGGTCCACTGCCGGCCTGACTCGTCCACCAGCACCTCGTGGCCACCGCGGGGCTGCTGCGGTGTCGATGCGAGGGGTATGCCACGGTCCTCGATGCTCACCTTCGCACCACCCGGCAACTGCTCGACGATGGTCGCCAGAATCGTGATGGCCGGCACGAACGAGGTGATGAATCCGGTGAGGGCGGCGCGGCGACCATCCATGGTCGTCAGGTCACCACCCGATCGGTACAGCGGCTTGACCGCGAAGACGGCGATCTGTCCACTCGGCTGCGACACGATCGGTGCGGAGAACACCGTCGATCCGATGTCGGCAGCGGCCTCCGCAGCAGTGGCACGGACCGGATCGGAGCTGATGTCGAATCCGATGACTCTGCTGGAGATCTCGTTGGATGGGTAGACGTACCGGACCGCGAGATAGTCGTCCTGGGGCGTACTGATGACCAACCCGTTCGCCGACGCCGCGTTGATCGACCCGCCGATCGCTGCCTCGAACGCCGCTCGATCCGCCGCGCCGACCGGCTGCACGTAGGCGAGGACCGGCAACAGTGTGGTGTCGACGACCCCCGCAGCGAAGCGGTCGAACGTCACCTCGTTCACCGCACCCGCGGCATCGACCGTTGCCGCCGCGCCGCCGAACGAGGACACGACGTTTGCCGCCACGGTCTGCACGGCGCGGGTCGCGCGGTTTGCGAGCGCTGCTTCCTGGCGCTCGGCGATGCGTTCGGCCTGCACGAAGAGCGCGCTCGTGGTGCCCAGACCAACGACGAGGATCGCTGCGACGACACCAGCCGGCAGGCCTCTGCCGAAGATCGACGGCAGCCACCAGCCATGACGATCGCGCATGCCCGCGACGGGTCCGGCCGGGCCAGCCGGTGCGGACGTCGTCGAAATCGGCGCTGTTCTGGGGGTCACGCCATGCAGTCTCGCCGAAGGAACGACGACTGCGGATCACACTGCGGCATCGGCCTGCACTTCGAACCACACGCTGGTCTCGCCGTTGACGGTTGCGCTGCCCCAGTCCCGGGACAGGTCGTCGACCAGTTGCAGCCCACGCCCGGAGATGTCCTGCGGTGCGGCGTTGCGCAGGCGCGGCTGGCCGCTGCCGTGGTTGCACACCTCGACTCTCACCGAGCTGCCGCCGTGGACCTCGCGCACCTCGAGCCGGATCGGGCCACCACCGTGCAGGACCGCGTTCGAGACGAGTTCGCTGACGAGCAGCTGGGCACGTTCGACCGCGGCGCCGGTGATACCCCACCCGGCGAGTACGGACATGACGAACCGTCGACCGGTCCTCGGGGCATCGACGCCGCGCGCCAACTCGACTTGTGCAGTCCTGACATCCATCACGTTCGCCACTCCGTCGGCGCCTGCGGGGTCCGCTGGTGCCCCGAAGACGTTACTGAAGTGATGTCCTCGCCACCGACATGGTGCCCGGTCATCGTGTCGACAGATCGAGGGGTTCGGTCAGGTTGTCCGGCAGCACCAGTAGCTCGCGTTGGTACTCCTGACGGCCAGCCTTGATGATGACCTGCAGCGCGCCCGACGCCGGAACCGCCAGCAAGGCCCCGAGGATCCCGAACAACTCCACGCCGAGCAGCACGCTCAGCAGGATCACGAGCGGGTTGACGTTGACCTTGCGGGCCATGATCCACGGGTAGATCAAGCCATTCTCGAGCTGTTGATAGACGATGAAGAAGATCAACGAGACGAGGCCCGCCGTCGGTGAGGACAGATACGCGGCCAGCACGCACACCGCGGCGCCGATGGTCGCACCGACGAGCGGGATGAGGTCGGCGAATGCGACGAACAGGGCGAGGACCACGGGGCTCGGCACCCCCAGCGACACCAGGCAGGTGAACGCAGCGACACCGGCCACGACGCTGACGAGCAGGTTGCCGATGACGTAGCCGCTGACGGCGCCCGCCGCTTCCACGGCGATGCGACGAATGGAGCTCCGCCGTCGGGGTGGGATCAGACTCGTCGCTGCCCGCCCGATGTTCGCGCTCTGGCTGAGGAACAAGAAGGTGATCAGGGTGATGCTCACGAATGCGAGCGCCGCACTGAGCACCGTCGTGGCTGCGTCGAAGGTCGAGTCGCTGAGGTTGTTCGCCGCGTCGGTCAGCTTGCTCTCGTTGTCACGGACGTATGACTCGATGTGCAGCTTCTTGACCAGGTTGCCGACGGGGCCCTTGCCGGCTGCGGCATCGTGCACCGTGCCCGGCAGGTCGGTGATGATGTTCACCAGTTGCGTGCGAACGGGCATGATGAACAGAGCCAGCACACCGATCATCACGAACAAGGTGCTGAACACGACGATGGCCGTGGCCACGGCGCGGCGGTCCCCGACGCGGCGCTCCACATGTCTCACGAGCGGCGCGAGCACGATCGCGAAGAAGCCGGCGACGGCGACCCAAGCCACGATCCGCGCCGTCGCGAGCACCAGCACACACACGATGTAGGTCGCGAGGACGACGCCGACGACGCCGACGATGGTCTTCCACGGGACGTCTGTCCAACTCTGGCCACGGCCGCGGGTGTCCCGGTCGCCCGGCTGCTCCAGGTTGCGTGGCAACAGCAGGCGATCGCCCTCTGATCCCGGGGTCATTTCGTGCACGCGTGACGCAGTGCCCCGGCGTCGCCGCATCTAAACATCGCGGGACGCGCCCATCGCCGTTTACTCGCGCGAATCCACGGGTAGTTCGGGGCCACATCGACGGCGCCGCCACGCACGGCCCTGCCGTCTCGAGAAAGGACATCACTCATGGGCTTCTTGCTGTGGATTCTTGCAGTCATCCTCGTCGTCTCCGGCATCGTCGCCATCGTGCGCAAGGAGTACACCTGGGGCCTCGTCCTCGTGGTCGTCGGCCTTCTCGTCGGGCCGGGCGGCGTGAGCATCTTCACCTGATCACACCCCAGGGATCTCTCATCCCGAAGGCGGTGCGCTCGAGATCGGCGATCCACACCCAAACCCGGTTTGCGCAGCAGACGTCGTGGGTAGTGAGCACGAGCCCGCATCGCTCGGGTACGGTTCGGCGTGCGTTGCACGCCGTGCAGGAAATCGCACATCGTGATGGGAACATGGAGATCCACGACATGGAAGAGATCGGTAAGAACGAGTCCATCCGGGTGTTGCTCGACCCCGACGGTGTGGTGGTGGCCGAGGGAGACATCGACCTCGCCGGAGGACCGCTGCTCGACACGGCCATCGTGCGGGTCGAGGGCCCGAACCCGGTCGTGATCGACCTGGCTGCCGTCGAGTTCATCGACTCGTCCGGCCTGCGCAGCCTGCTGGCTGCCAGCCGACGGGCCGAGTCCCGCAACACCCATGTCGTGTTGCGCAAGCCGTCCACCGGTGTCATGCGGCTCCTGAGCATCACCGGAACCACCGAGCAGTTCACCGTGCAGGATGCCCCGACCGAGGCCGGCGGCGGAGTCGACCCGAGATGACGACCGCCGCCGGGCCTGTCACGCTGACGCTGCCACCCGTCGCCACGATGGTGCGCGTCGGCCGGCTCACAGCCAGTTCGATCGCGTCGCTGGCCGACATGAGCATCGACGACATCGACGACATCAAGATTGCCGTCAGTGAGATGATCACGCTGTTGATCCAGAGCGGGAGCAGGGCGACCATCACGCTGCGCTTCGAAACCACCGACGAGCAGTTCACCGTCGAGGCGAGCACGCCGTCCGGGGCGAGCGACCTGGGCCGCAACGACCTCGCCCTGGCCACCGCCGTGCTCGAGGCCGTCGCCGACGAGCACCAGATCGCCTCGACAGCCGACCGGATCCTGCTCAGGATCGTCAAGCATCTCGTCCCCCAGTCATCGTCGATCGCCACCGTCTGACCATGGCCGGCACACACTCGTCCTTCGACGAGGAAGGACTGCGCGAACGTTTTCGTACGCTCCGGGAAACCGGCGACGAGCGGCTGCGCGACCAGATCATCGTCGAACACGCATGGATCGCGCGCACCGTCGCGCGGCGATTCGACCAACGCGGAGAGGCCTATGACGACCTCGTCCAAGTCGCGTCCCTCGGCCTTGTCAAGGCCGCCGATCGCTTCGACCCGGAGATGGGCACGAACTTCGTCTCTTATGCGATGCCCACCGTCGTCGGCGAGGTACGCCGCTACTTCCGCGACCACACCTGGAGCTTGCGCGTGCCGCGCAGTGCCAAGGAGTTGAAACCGCTGATCACCAAGGCGATCGAGCATCTTCAGCACGAACTCCGTCACTCGCCGAGCGTTGCCGAGATCGCCGCCCACCTCCAGATCAGCGTCGACACGGTGCTCGAGGCGATGGAGGCATCGGCGGCCTACCGCACGTCGTCGCTGGACGCACCGGCGCGTGGGAGCGAGCAGGCACCGGAGTCGCATCGCGGCCTCGCTCAGGACGACCGTGAGCTGGGCCGGGCCGTGGACGCCACGGCGATCCGCCAATTGCTCGAGACGCTGCCCGGTCGGAGCCGGATGATCCTCTACCTCCGTTTCTTCGAGCAGATGAGCCAGGCCGAGATCGCCGAGCACGTCGGCACCAGCCAGGTTCACGTCGGTCGCCTCCTGAAGGCCGGCCTCGAGCAACTGCGTGGTCAGATCAGCCCCGAGGATCTCACCGAGTTCGTCTGAGTTCGGTCGAATCCCGCAGCGTAGATGTTTGGTCCGGACCTGGTCCGGGCATCTGGAAGGGGATCAATTCTCTGAACAGACCGCCCGCACCCGGGCAGCAAGGACACCGCCATGGCCACCAAGAGCGCCACCACGACCACCTCCAAGCCCGCCACACCCAAGGCTGCTTCGAAGCGCTCGGTCCCAGCAGTCTCGTCGACCCGGAATGCATCGTTCACCGCCCCGGGTCTCTCGGCCAAGAATGGTGCGACCGTGGTCGACATTCTTCAGGAGCGCCTCTGCGCGCTGATCGACCTCAGCTTGACGATCAAGCACATCCACTGGAACGTGGTTGGACCGTCGTTCATCGGCGCCCACCTCATGCTCGATCCGCAGTACGCCGGTGTGCAGGTGATGATCGACACCACGGCCGAGCGGACCGCGACCCTCGGCGGTGTCCCGAACGGACTGCCCGGCTTCATCGTCGCCAACCGCACCTGGGACGACTACGACCTCGGCCGTGCCGACGTGCAGGCCCATCTCGCTGCGCTCGATCTCGTCTACCGCAGCGTCATCGAGAGCCATCGTGAGGCCATCGCGGCCACCGACAAGCCCGATCCTGTGACCCAGGACATGCTCATCGGCCAGACCGCCGAGCTCGAGCAGTACCACTGGTTCGTACGCTCGCACCTCGAGGACTACGCCGGCGGTCTCGCCAACGCCGGAGCGACCACCGAGATCGGGGCTGCCCGCTCGACGATGCTGAAGTCCAACGGTGGCCGCAACGGTCGAGCCAATGGTCGCGTCCAGGCCGAGCGCGTCGCCGCCGGCAAGGGCCGCTGAGGTCGCCATGTTGAAGAAGCTGCGCGCACCGCTGAAGCCGCTCTACCGCTCGGCTGCACTCGCGTTCTTGTGGAGCAACCGTCGCGACGTCGCACGCTGGGCGAACTTCGCCAAGCGCGCGGCAACGCCGTCGACCCGGCCCACCGCGGCCGACCTCAAGCTCGAGGCCCGAGTCCGTGCATCGCTGTCCAGCGACCCCGTGCTGCGTGCAGATCCGTCCATTCGGGACATCCGCGTCCACGACGGCGTCGTCGTCCTGGAAACGCCCGCCGACTGGCGCAACAAGGGTCTGGCGATTTCCAGGCTCGGTCAGCTCAAGGGCGTCGAATCGGTGCACACTGCAGTCGACGCCAATGAGCAGAACTTCCTCGACGTCGATCTGATCGACCCCGTGGTCAGCTCGACGCCCATTCCCGTCTGACCCGTCGTCGACCCGTCTCGACGACACCCTCCGACCCCCCAAGGAGGCCAACCCATGGCCACGTACACACTTCCCACACTCCCCTACGCGTACGACGCACTTGCTCCGCACCTCAGTGCAGAGACGATGGAGTTACACCACGACAAGCACCATGCCGCGTACGTCAAAGCGGCCAACGAGACCGTCGAGCGGCTCGGGAATGCCGAGAGCTGGCAGATCGCCGGCCTCGAGCGGGCACTTGCCTTCAACGTCTCCGGACACGGCCTGCACACCCTGCTCTGGGAGAGCATGTCGCCGGAGATGGAGCAGGCCCCGAGCGGCGCGCTGGCCGAGGCGATCGATGTCGCGTTCGGTTCCATCGACAAGTACCTCGAGCGCTTCACCGCTGCCCTGACCACCATCCAGGGCTCCGGTTGGGCGCTGCTCGTGCTCGAGCCGATCGCCAAGGAACTGCAGATCGTGCAGGTCCAGAACCACGACGGAGCCATGCTGCTCGGCGCGACGCCGATCATTGCTGCCGACGGTTGGGAGCACGCGTACTACGTCGACTATCGCAATGACAAGGTCACATGGGCGAAGAACTTCACCCGGATGACCGACTGGGCAGGCGCCGCCGCCCGTTTCGACGCCGTGGTCGCCAGCGCCAACACCTGAGCTGACACCAGAGCAACGCGCAACACCATCTTCGGTGCCCGGACGGTCCGCCCCGTCCGGGCATCGTCGCGTCTCGGCGGAGGCCAGTCCCTCACCACTTACAACGTGTTGGTGATCGCGCCGGTCTCGGCGCCTTGGACCAACTTCGCGTACTTGCCGAGGACGCCACTGGTGTAGGCGCTACGCAGCGGCTCCCAGCCCCGCTTGCGGTCGGCGATGGTTGCGTCGTCGACGAGCAGGTCGAGGCTGAAGTTGTGCACGTCGACGCGGATGATGTCACCGTCGGCAACGAATGCGATGGGTCCACCGTCGACCGCTTCGGGGGCGACGTGGCCGAGGCAGAAGCCCCACGTGCCGCCGCTGAAACGGCCGTCGGTGATCAGCGCGCAGTCCGAGCCTCGTCCGGCCCCCTTCAACGCGCCGGTGATCGCCAGCATCTCGCGCATGCCCGGTCCGCCCTTGGGGCCCTCGTACCGGATCACCAGCACCGTGCCGGGGAGGATCGAGCCGCTGAGGATCGCCGCCATCGCGCCGTCCTCGCCGTCGAACACACGGGCCGGACCCTCGAACAGCTTCTGCTCCTTGGTCAATCCGGCGACCTTGACGACCGAACCCTTCGGAGCCAGCGTGCCCGTGAGGATGTTGATCCCACCCTCTTCGTGCAGCGGCTGATCGAGCGGGTGGACGACCACGCCGTCGGGCGCGGGCGGATCGAGGAAGGCGAGGTTCTCGGCCATCGTCTTGCCCGTCACGGTCATCACGTCGCCGTGGAAGAGCCCGGCGTCGAGGAGGTGCTTCATCACCACGGGCACGCCGCCGACGCGGTCGAGATCACTCATGTGGAACTTGCCGCCGGGCTTCATGTCGGCAATGTGCGGCACCGTCGCAGCGATCCGGTTGAAGTCCTCGAGCTCGAGCTCGACGCCGGCCTCGTTGGCGATCGCGAGCAGGTGCAGCACGGCGTTGGTGCTGCCACCGAGCGCGCTGGTCACGGCGATCGCGTTCTCGAACGCCTTCTTGGTCATGATCTGGCGCGGCGTGATGCCGAGCCGGAGCAGGTTGACGACGGCCTCACCAGCGAGGACGGCGTCGTCCTCGCGGCGACGGTCGACGGCCGGGGCGCTGGCCGAACCGGGCAAGCTCATCCCCATCGCCTCGGCGATGGAGCTCATCGTGTTCGCGGTGAACATGCCACCGCACGCACCCTCGCCCGGGCAGGCCTTGTGCTCGATCGCGCTCAGCTCGGCGTCGTCGATCTTGCCCAGCGCGTGCGCACCGACAGCCTCGAACACACTCGTGATGTCGAGCGAAACACCGTTGTGCTGGCCGGGCATGATGCTGCCGTTGTACACAAACACGCTCGGCAGGTCGAGACGGGCCGCAGCCATCAACATCGCCGGGATGCTCTTGTCGCAACCGGCCAGGCCGACGAACCCGTCGAGGCGCTCAGCGTGCATGACACATTCGACCGAGTCGGTGATGACCTCACGGCTGACGAGCGAGGCGCGCATACCCTCGTGGCCCATGCTGATGCCGTCGCTGACGGTGATCGTTCCGAACTCCATCGGGAATCCGCCAGCGGCGCGCACCCCCTCTTTGACCTTCTCGGCCAGCTTGCGCAGCGTCATGTTGCACGGCGTGATCTCGTTCCACGCATTGGCGATGCCGACCTGGGACTTGCCCCAGTCGTTGTCGGTCATGCCGACGGCGCGCAGCATCGCCCGGGCGGGCGCCTTCTGGGGACCATCGGTGACATCGCGGCTGCGCGGCTTGATGTCGACCGGAGTCAGACCTGGTTCGGAACCGGATGCGTGGGGTGTGGCGTCGGACATGACGCTCACGGTAGCAACGACATCACGCGGGTCCAGCACCGTCGGCGGCACTGGCGATGGCACTGTCAGTGCCACGTTAGAGTCCCCCGCCGTGACCCGCCTCGAGCCAGCGCAGCCCGCCGTGCAACCCGATGAAATCGCCCTGGCGATGGACCGGATCCGCCCGTACGTGCGCCAGGCGCCCGTGACCGAGGTCCGCGCTGGCGGGCTCGGACTGTCGCACCCGGTGACCCTCAAGCTGGAACTGCTCCAGCACGCCGGCTCGTTCAAGACGCGCGGAGCGTTCAACCGCACGATGCTCGCCGCGGCGGCAGACGAGATCGGGCCTGCCGGGTTGATCGCCGCATCGGGTGGCAACCACGGTGCGGCGGTGGCCTACGTCGCCCGCCAGCTCGGCCTCGCCGCGCAGATCTTCGTGCCGTCGACGAGTCCGGAGATCAAGCGCCGGCGGATCGAGAGCTTCGGCGCGACGGTCAACGTGATCGACGGCTACTTCGACGATGCCTTCGCGGCGTCGGTGGTCCGCCAGGCCGACACCGGTGCGCTGATGGTGCACCCCTTCGAGCACGCCGCGATCATCGCCGGCCAGGGCACGATGGCGGTCGAGATCGACGATCAGGTCGACGAGTACGACACGCTGCTCGTGTCGGCCGGCGGGGGTGGGTTCATCGCCGGCCAGGCCGCATGGGTGCAGGACCGGCGGCGCGTCGTCAGCGTCGAGCCGGTCACCAGCCGGTGCCTCCAGGCCGCACGCGAACACGGTGGCCCGACGCCGGTCACCGTCGCAGGCGTCGCCGCGGACTCGCTCGGCACGGTGCAGCTCGGCGCGCTCGCCTGGACGATCGTGCAGTCCTACGTCGACGAGTCGGTGCTCGTCACCGACGACGACATCCGCGCCGCGCAACGATCGCTGTGGGACGAGTTCCGCCTCGTCGTCGAGCCGGGTGGGGCCGCAGCGCTGGCCGCGCTGCAGTCCGGCGCCTACGTCCCCGAGGCCGGTGAACGCGTGGTCGTCGCCGTGTGCGGCAGCAACTGCGACCCGAACTCGGTGATGTGACCGGTCAGTGTCGCGTCAGAGCCTGAAGACGTCGGTTGCGTTGTCGCGCAGGAACCGGGGCCAGACCTCGTCGCGCAGGGGCAGGTTGCGCAGCTCGGACACGATCCGGTCGAGCGACAGGCCCATCGGGTAATAGCCGGCGTACATGACCTTGTCGATCCCGCGGGTGTTCGCGTAGGCGAGGATCTCTTTCGGATAGTGCTTCGGAGCGAAGGCGCTGGTCATGTAGTACAGGCCAGGCCACTTGAGCATCAGCTTGATCGCGAGCGCCTGCCACGGCTCGGCGCCGTGACGCATCACGATGCGCAACTCGGGAAAGTCGTAGCAGACATCGTCGAACAGCTCGACGTGCTGGCACAGCATCGGAACCCGCGGGCCAGGTACACCGGCGTTGATGATGATCGGGACGTCGAGCTCCACACACGTCGAGTAGATCGGGTACATCGCCCGGTCATTGACGGGCACCTGCGGCACGTACCCGGCCGGGAACGCAGTCACGGCCTTGATGCCCCACTCCTGCACGGCCGTACGGATCCGGCGAACGCTGCCCATGATGTCGTTCGGGTCGATGTCCGCGCACGGGATGATGCGATCCGGATGATCGCGCAGTGCACGGATCGATTCATCCGAGCCCATGTGCACCATGCCCTTGGCGACACCACAGCGGTCCATGTCGGCGAGCAGCATGTCGACGGTGTCGGCATCGGCGCCGACGTCGGTCGGCACGCCCTTGAACATGTATTGCGCCGGCATGGCCATCGTCTTGGACTCCGCGTCCTTCACAGCACCATCGAGGAACCTGTAGTGATCAGCCGCGTTCTTCTTGGGGAAGCCGATCATCAGATCGACGATGCCGATGTCGTCGATGACGTGCGCAGGCGGTTGCGTCGGGGTCTCGGTCTCGGTCTCGGTCTCGGTCTCGGCCATCGACGCACCATAGGAGCACCGTTGGTTAGGTTGGCAACCGTGGCGCACGATCGATCCAAGGGCGGCACTCCGGCGACGGTGTTGCTGGCCGAGGCGGGCGTCGACTTCCGCATCCACGAGTTCGATCACGATCCAGGCGAACGCAACTACGGAGCCGTCGCAGCCGCAGCTCTCGGCGCCGACCCCGACCAGGTCTTCAAGACGCTGCTCGCCCAGGTCGACGGGCACGCCACGGTTCCCGGCATTGCTCCTGCGGCGATCGCCGTCGGCATCGTGCCGGTCAGCGGCCAGCTCTCGTTGAAGGCACTGGCCACCGCCGTCGGTGCCAAGCGCGCCGAGATGTGTGACCCGACACTCGCCCAACGCATCACCGGATACGTCGTCGGGGGGATCAGTCCGTTCGGCCAGAAGAAGCACCTCCCCACCGCCATCGACGAGACAGCACTGCTCTACGACACCATCTTCGTCAGCGGTGGCAAGCGGGGCTTCGACATCGAGATCGCCCCCGCCGACCTGATCGCCGTCCTCCACGCGGTCGTCGCTCCCATCGGTACGAGCCGGTAGCGGGGCGCCTCCCGGCTCCGCCTCACCCCCACCTCACCGACTCTCACCGACTCTCACCGACTCTCAGGACTCTCGGTGCATCCAGCGACACACGTCCGCGCCAGATGCACCGAGAGTGCCTTCGTCACGGCATGGCCAGGCCCAGCTGGCCGGCCGTCGGCGCCACCAGCCCGAGGTCGGATGCCCGTCTGACAACGACGAGCTCGATGTCGTGGCAGACCGACGCCACCGAGCGGGTGGCGGCGAAGCCGAGGTAGGTGATCTCCCAGCCCTGCTGGGACGAGCGGATGTCACGGTCCTCGTCGTAGCGCTCGGCGGCCTCACCGAGGTGAAAGCTGCGGCTGTGCCCCTCGATGCCGAGCCGGACCCACGGCACCGCGAGATCGAACCGGGCCACGAAGAGGCCGCTCGGGTCGCGCAGCACATGCTGGCGGACGATTCCCTCCAGCAGCGGCGAGCGCAAGCCGCGCCCGAGCAGCCGCTCGAAGTAGGAGTCCGGTACGCGGTACCCGCCCAAACGGCGGCGCACGATGTTCAGCACCTCCGATGGTCCCGCTCGCCCCGGTGCGTTCAGTCGCTCGGCGCGCTGCATCAGCCAGGTCATGCTCGCGCCGCGGCGCTGGACATCGTCGATCAGGCGAACGAGGTCATCACAGGACACGCGCGGCGCGAGATCGCAGACCGTCCGGGCGAGCGTCGTGCATGGGATCCCCTCGACGTGGAGCACATCCGACTTCGGGAGCGACGTCGACCGGCGCACCAACGCTCCGGGAACGCGCACCGCACGACCGTGGTGGCAGAGAATCTCGGGGACCTTCGGTGGCACGCAGAACCCGTCGAGACCGTGCAGCGCCGCTGCGCTGAAGTGCGAGACAGCGGCCCGTACACCGAGCGTCGCGGCATGGAGCTGCTGCTTCCACGTCACCTGTGCACTGGTGAACCGGTAGACGCCCGACCGCACCCGCACGATCAGCCCGTCACGGGCGAGGCGGCGCAGATCGTGCGGCATCACATCGTGTTCGGCAGCCTGGCTCAGATCGAACGTGCCATGGCGAGCAGCTGCAAACTCTCCCAGGGCACGCACATTGGCGCTGGTGGGCATGTCGTCGTTGTATCGAAGGGGTGTGACAGCCCGCTCTCGGTGCATCTGGCGCGGACGTGTGTCGCTGGATGCACCGAGAGCGGGCGGAGCAGTCGGTGGGAGCGGTCAGTTGTTGAGCCGCTCGCGTTCTTGCTGGCGACGCACGAGGGCCTCGATGCGCACGACCCGGCTGCGCGCCGAGGGGTGGGTCAGGACGAGGCCGCCGATCCAGGACGAGATCCGATGGTCGGCGCCGGTATCGCCCTGCAGGCGCTCGTCCTGCCGGCCGGCATCGACCCGACGCAGTGCCGTGGCGAGCTCGCGACCGAAGCCCATGTCGACCGCACGACGATCGGCCTCGAACTCCGACCCCCGTTCGACGCGACTGGCGATGCGGTTGCTGATCAGCAGCGCGGACAAGAAGATCCAGGCCACTGCGTTGAGCAGCGCGGACACCAATCGGCCAGCAGCGCTCAGCGCCGACGAATGGCTGACGAAACTCTCGGTCGCCGCCGTGGCCACGTTCTGGAGGAAGAAGCCAACCCGGGCGAGCAGGAAGATCGGCAGGCTCAACCACTGCCGTACGGTCAGCGCGACGGTGTGGAAACCGAGGTGGTGGGCCAACTCGTGGGCGAGCACGCCCGTCATCTCGTCGCGCGGCAGGGTCTCGATCGCATACGACGTGACCACGAGCAGGCTGCCCCCACAGGCGAATGCGTTCAGCTCGTCCGACGGCAGCACGGCGAGCGCATAGCGCCGGGGCCGGATGCCGAGCTGCTGGGCGACGCTGCGCCATGCCGGCTCGAGGCGCGCCGCCTCGTCGTTGGTCGCGCGCCCAGCACCCAGCATCCGCATCACCAGCACGGTCTGCAGCGGGCGCCAGAACATCACCACCACCAGCGCGAGGTGACCAGCGGCGAACATCCAGAACGGGACCCGCCAGATC
>JANXUX010000396.1 GCA_025351965.1 Actinomycetes bacterium
CCAGGTCGATACGTACAACTCGACCGACGAGCTCGTCTGGCACGCAGTGGAGTCCGCAGTTCGCCAGGGTCTGATCACGCCCGGCAGCGTCGTCGTGGTCCTCGCCGGTGCGCCGGACCGCCCTAGCCGGGCGGCGACCGACGTGTTGCGCGTCGTGCGCGTCGACTGAATTGCAGGTGCGCTCAGCCGCGGCCGAGGCCGTCGAGGGCCAACTGCTTGGCCGCTTTGTAGTCGGCCTTGCCATTCGGCGCCCGGGGTACGTCGTCCACGAAGATGACCCGCTTGGGTGCTTTGTAGCCGGCCAGTTCGGCCTTGACCGAAGCAATCACTGCGGCCTCGGTCGTGGTCTCGTCCTCGGCGAACGACGCAACGGCGGTCACTGCCTGGCCGAACTTGTCGTCGTCGAGCCCGACGACGAGGCAGTCGAGGATGCCCTCGGCGCGCTTGATCGCCTCCTCGACCTCTTCGGGGAACACCTTCTCGCCTGCGGTGTTGATGACCTGGCTGCCCCGCCCGAGCAGTTCGAGCGAGCCGTCGGCGTTGATCCGTGCCATGTCCCCGGGGAAGGAGTAGCGCAGACCGTTGATGACCCGGAACGTGCGCGCCGACTTCTCGTCGTCCTTGTAGTAGCCGATCGGCACATTGCCGCCGGCCGCGACCATGCCGACCTCGCCGGAGCCGGGCTGCACTTCGCGGTCGTCCTCGGTGAACACCTTGGTCGTCGGCACGGAGCTGAACCTGGCGGTCTCGGCGGGCATCCCGCGCATCGAGATCTGCATGCCCATCGCGCCCTCCGTCGAGCCCATCGCATCGAGCAGCATCGCCTGCTGGATGCGTTCGAGGATCTGCTCCTTGACTTCCGAGGTCCACATCACGCCGGACGAGACGATGATCTTCAGGCTCGAGGTGTCGTACGGCGTGCCGGCCTCGATGGCGTGGTCGATGGCCTGCACGATCGGCTTGGCGAACGAGTCACCGACGATCACGAGGTTCGTCGCCCGCTCGTACTGGACCGAGCGCAGCAGTTCGTCGCTGTCGAGCGAGCGCGCCCGGAGGGTGATGACCGTGCCTCCCATCAGCAGCGGGGCCATCGCCCCGAGCCACATCCCGGTGCCGTGCATCAGTGGGCACGCCGGGATCGAGATCGCCTGGTTGCCGCTCGCCACGGCCTCGGCGACGATGCCGGCGATCAGCGACGCGTCCGTCGGCGGGGCCACGCCGAGTAACGGGAAGCTGCTCTGGACCAGCCCGCCGCACTGGCCGGCGTGGGTGTAGACGACACCCTTGGGCATACCGGTCGTGCCGCCGGTGTAGAGCATGTAGACGTCGTCGTCGGAGCGGGTGATGCGCTCCATCGGCGCGTTCGATGCGATGGCGGCTTCGTAGGCAACGGATCCCGCGACTGCGCCGGTGTCGCCGTCGTCGACCTCGATCAGCAGCTTCATCTTCGGTAGTCGGGGCAGCACTCGCGCCACTCGCTCGCCGAGCGAGGAGTGGTACACCAGCGCTTCGGAGTCGCTGTTGTCGAGGAGATAGAACAACTCCTCGTCGAGGTAGCGGTAGTTGACGTTGACCGGCACGCCGCGCATCTTGAAGCCGCCGTACTGGGCCTCGAGATACTCGTTGCCGTTGTAGAGGTAGAGCCCGATCTTGCTGTCCGGACCGAGGCCGGCGGAGACGAACGCGTTGGCGATCCGTGCTGCACGCTCGTCGTAGTCCCGCCACGTGCGACGGACGTCGCCGTGCACGAGTGCCGTCTGGTCACCCAGTACGTCGGTGATCGATTCCCAGACAGTCGCGAAGTGCATCTCCATGGTGTTCAGCGTAGGCGGGCTGCCGTGTCGGCGGTCACCCGCCGCCGAACCGTCACGACGACACCTGCGCCCGGGTCACGCCGTGGCCCACACCAGCAGTTCGGCCCCATCGATGCCGGCGGTCATGCGCAACTCGCCGCCGTTGGTCAGCCGTGCCGCGCCACCCTGTGCCAACGTCTCGCCGGTCTCCAGCTCGGCCGAGCCGAGCGCCACGAACGCGTGCACGTGTGGGTCGCTCGGCATCGTCACGGACTCGCCGGGCTGCAGTCGTGCGCCCCAGAGAACTGCGCCGCGCTGGTGGATCGAGATCGCCGCGTCGTGACCCTTTCCGGAGGCGATCGGCACGAGTCCGCCCTTGGCCAGCTCGGCGTTGATGTCGAGCTGCTGGTAGCCGGGCTTGATCCCGTTGGTGTCGGGCAACACCCACATCTGGATGAAGTGTGCGGCCTCGTCGGGACTCGGGTTCATCTCGCTGTGGCGGATGCCGCTGCCGGCCGACATGCGCTGGGCCAGGCCCCGATACAGCACGCCGCTGTTGCCCTCGCTGTCGCGGTGGGCGACCTGGCCGCTGAGGACCCAGGTCACGATCTCCATGTCACGATGTCCGTGGGTGCCGAAGCCGCCGTTGGCGGCGACGATGTCGTCGTTGTTGACGAGCAGCAGGCCGTGCTGACCGTGCTCGTTGTCGTAGTGATCGCCGAAGTTCATCGAGTGCTTGGAATCGAGCCACCCGATGTCGGTGACGAAACGATCTTCGGGACGCTGGATGGTGATGCTGATGGCTGTGCTCCTCATGCTCAGTACGAACATTATTGCGCGCGCAAGTATTCCGCAAGCGGTCGGTGGGCTACCGTTCGGATGTGATGACCCCGCCGCCCGCCGATGCCCATCCGACCCTGCCCTGGTCCGGAGTGGCGCCCGACGTGCTTGCGCTGTTCGACGCGATCGAGTGGCGCGCCCAGGGCTCGCTCGACCTGTCGGTGCAGGGTCCGGTCCGTCATGCCATTGCCGGGATTCTCGGCACCGGCGAAGTCGGGTTGTCGAGCACGTCCACCGACCCGAGGGTGGGTCCGGCGGTCGCCTTCGCCGAGCAGTTCGTGATCGACGTCGCGGGGATGACCGACGAGCTGCGCGCAGCGATGACTGCGGCCATGGGCGGTGATGCGTTCTCGTTCGTGCAGGTCGTCTTCGTCTGCGACGTGTTCTCCCGGGCCCGCATCGCACTCGGCCGCCTGTTCGACACGCCGTACGTGATGAGCGCGTCGCCGGTGGAGGCCGACGTGGATCTGTGGACGCTGCTCGAGCAGTTGATGCAGACTGTCGCCCTGTTGAGCGCGCTGGATCCGCTGACGACGGAACTGATCCGTCTGCGCGGCGCCCGGGTGCACAACTGCCGGCTCTGCCGGTCACGCCGCAGCGTGCGCGCGCTCGATGCTGCAGGCGATGCCGGCACGACCCTGTTCGACGAGATCGACGACTACGAGCACGCTCACTTCGACGAGCGTCAGAAGGTCGCGCTTCGTCTCACGGATGCGCTCGTCACCCAGCCCAACTCGATCGACTCCGCGCTGGCGGCGAGTGTGCACGAGTACTTCTCCGTCGCCGAGATCGTCGAGATCGTGCTCGACGTCGTCCGCAATGCGGCGAACAAGATCGCCGTCGCGTTCGGCGGCGACGCTCCGGTGGTCACCGAGGGCGTTGAGTTCTACGACATCGATGCGTCGGGCGAGGTCGTCGCGAACGTCGACATCGCAGCGGTGCGCGCCGCGACGGCGCGCTGAGCGCGGTTCTGGGCGCGGTTCGGCGGTCGCTCGCCGGGTCACTAGCGTGGGCCGCCGGCCTAGCGCGGGCCGCCGTCGATGTCGAGTAATGCGCCGGTCGTGTAACTGCTCGCCGCGCTCGCGAAGTAGAGCGCGGCGCCGACGACCTCGTGCGGCTCACCGCCACGCTGCAGCGCGAAGCCGGCACGGGCCGACCGGTTGAAGCCCTCCATGTCCCACGCCTTGCTGATGTCGGTGAGGAACGGCCCGGGAACGATGCAGTTGACCCGAACGGTGGGTCCGAACGTGCGCGCCAGGCCGGCAGTGAGGTTGTTGATCCCGGCCTTTGCCGCGGCGTAGACGAGCTCGTTGGCGCCCGGCCGCCGTGAGGCGACCGAGGACACGAAGATGATCGAGCCACCGTTGCCGCCGGCCACCATCTTCGTGCCGATGTTCGCCGAGAGCCGGAACGGTCCCTTGAGGTTCACACCCATGACCTTGTCGTAGAGGTCCTCGGTGATCGTGTCCACGGACTCGTACAGCGGCGACATGCCGGCGTTGTTGACGAGCACGTCGACGGTTCCGAACTCGGCGTATGCAGCATCAGCGAGCTCGTCGGCAGCAGCCCACGACGCGGCGTGATAGCCAACGGCGAGGGCGCGTCGACCGAGATCGCGTACCTCGTCGGCAACGGCCTCGCAGGTGGCCACCTTACGGCTGGCGATGACGACGTCGGCGCCCTGCGCGGCGAACGCGAGCACCATCTCTCGCCCGAGCCCCCGGCTGCCGCCCGTGACGACGGCGACCTTCCCGGTGAGATTGAACAGGCGCGTTGGTTCAGCGGATTCGTTCACCTGCGCATGTTGGCACAGCCTGCCGTGTCGCGCGCGCGGATCAGCGCGCCGCTTCGAGCGAGACGTCGTAGTCACGGACGTAGCCGGCGAAGCGCTCACGCAGCGCGCCACCGTCGAGGCCGAACTCGCCGAGGTTGTAGCTGTGCTGTCCGAACTTGCCCTGCGGGCGCGACGCGAGGTGCTCGGCCATTGCGTCGCGGGCCTGGCCGTCGAGCGATTCGTCGAACGCGCCGTAGACCTCGGTCATCGTGCCGAGCGTGTCCTGGACGAGGTCCGCATACTGCACGTCGTGGATGACGACATCGGGATGCGCGGCGCGGAACGAGTTCACTCCGTTGATCGAGTCCTCGAGCATCTGAGTCCAGTGCTCGGCGATGTATGCGCCGTGATCAGCACTGCTGAAGGTGGTCGTCAATGTGGTGATCAGACTGCAGACCGACGCGCACAGCACGACCGGGTCGCGATGCATCAGCACGATTCGGGCGTCGGGGTAGATGGCGTGCATCGCCTCGAGACGCATCGCGTGGTGCGGGCTCTTGAGCGACCAGCGCCCGCGGACGCCGCCGCTCTGGAGCACCTGCAGCACCTGTTTGTGATACTCGTACGCCGAGCGGTGGTCGGTCTCGCGCAGCCACGCCCCGTACGTCGGGACGTTGGAGAGCGCCTCCCAGGTGAGGCTCTTGAAGTCCTGGTTGAGCACGGAGATGCACTCCGTCGGACCATCGGGCTCCTCGCCCTGGACGACCTTGATGCGCGGATTGATCATGTCGAGCATCGCTGACGACGCCTTCTCCGCTTCGACGCGTGGATCGTTGCGATGGTCGCCTGTCGACGGGGGAGCGCTGTTGTTGGCCTCCCAACGCAGCAGCGGTCGCGATCGCTCGTCCTTGTCGAGAAGGTAGCTCATCAGGGTGGTGCCGGCGCGGAACATGCCGATGACGATCCAGGGTGCCTCGATCTGCTCGTCGGACACCGCCGGGTGGTGCTTGACGTGGTCGACGACGCGCAGCCGGTTGGCGAGCGCAGACGTGATGCCGCCCGGAACCGCCATTGCGCCGATGTCGTTGAGCTGTGCTTGGTCCTGTGCCGAGGCGCAGTAGATGTCGAGGCCTTCGCGGAAGCTGTCGCTGCCGAAGTCGTCGAAGCCGGTCTGGGCGATCGCTGCGGCGATGAACGCATCTGGGTTCAGTTCCATGACCTCCGCCTCAGCCGCTGATCTCGACGACGCTGCGGCCCTGGGTGCGGCGGTGCTCGTGGTCGTCGAGCGTCTGGGCGACCTGGTCCATCGAGATCCGTCGACCGATGGCGGGCATGATCGTGCCGCTGGCGACGAGTGCGCTGAGCGCGGCGTGCACCTCGGCTCCGGTCTCGGGTGGGAAGGGGTTCATCCCGAACTTGCGCATCGGCCCGATTGCGTGCGTGTACGACAACAGGACCCCGAGCACGGCGAAGTTGCCGAGCGAGACCTTGCGTAGCGGCTTGCCGGACAGACCTCCCTCGGCGTCACCGTTGAAGCCGACCGGGAGGTAGCGGCCTTCTCGCGCCACACATGTCCAGGTCGTTTCCGTCTGCGGCCCGCCGACAAGGTCGAACACGACCTCGGCGCCGCGACCATCGGTGAGTTCCATCACGCGGTCGAAGAGGTCCTCGGTGAGGTAATCGATGGATGCCGCGGCACCCAGGTTCTCGCAGTACGCGCCCTTGGCCGGGCCGCCGGCGACAGCGACGACGTTCGCGCCTGCCGCGACGCCGAGTTGGACCGCTGCGGTACCGACACCGCTGGCGGCGCCGAGGACGAGCAACGTCTCGCCTGCCTGAAGCTGGGCTCGCTTGTGCAGGCCCAGGTAGCTCGTGTGGAACGGCAGCAGAAACGCGGCCGCCGCTGCATCGTCGAGCGACTCGGGCGCGTCGAACACGCCGGTGGCTGCGCAGATCGCGCGCTCGGCCATCCCGCCGAACGACATCTTCGTCATCGCAACGACGCGTCTCCCGATCCATTGCTCAGCGCCGGCGCCGGCTGCTTCGACGACCCCGCAGACGTCCATGCCGAGCGTGAACGGGGGCTGCAACTGCACCTGGGCGACGCCGCCCTTGGTCCGTGCGATGTCACCGAAGTTGATCGATGCTGCGCTGACGGCGACGCGCACCTCGCCCGGGCCGACGTCCGGAACATCGATCTCGCGGATCTGGACCACGTCGATCGGACGCCCGAGCTCACGAACCTGCACCGCTTTCACGGACACCCCCCAGTGTTGCTATCGATGGTTTCCCCACGCCTCGTCGCCTCAGCAATCGTGACGAATGACATAGTGTATGTAGCTACTGTATGTTCCGACCAATTGGAGCGGACGTCGTCGGATTCGGTGCGTCGGTGTCGGTGTCGGCGTCGGCGCCGCCCCGCGGGCCCCGCCCGCCCGCCTCATCGGCCCCGCCCTCCCCGCCGGCCCGCCCGCCTCGTCGCTGAATCTCCACGTGACGTTTCGGATCTCGAATGGACGCCTACCCCGGGCGCCCCATCGGGAATCTCCACGTGACGATTCGAGGATGGACGGATACCCATCCGCGAAGTCGTTCGGAATCTCCACGTGACGAATCGATGGGACCGAATCGTGGCCGTTGCCTGATTCGTCACGTGGAGATTCACGAGGGTGCGCCAGCGATGGTGTTCCAGGTGGTCTGAGCTGGTGCTCGACGGTGCGAGCGTCCGAATCGACCCGGATCGAGGCGTCGAGTCGTCCGGGGGGAGGGGAGGGGAGGGGAGGGGAGAGGAGGGGGCACGGTCGCCGGGACGGCTCGGTCGGCGACGTCACACCCTCGGTGTAGAACGGTGACATGACCGATGCACGCACATCGATCGACGCCTCACCAGCGTCCCCCAGCAGCACGACCGAGCCGCCTCTCGACGAGCTGACCTCTGGCATCCGAACCGTCGGTGAGCGGCAGTGCGGGTGGTGTACGAAACACTTCCCGATCATTTGCCGGCCCGGCCGTCCGCAGATCTACTGCACCCACAGCTGCCGCCAACGGGCGTACGAACGCCGTCGTGGGCTCGGCGTGCTTCCGCCGCCGGACCGGATCGTGATGCGGCCGGGCGGGCCGCTGGCGCACCTGCGCCACCGTCGCTCGGCATACGAACAGGGCCACATCGGGTTCGCCAGGGGCAAGGACCATGCCCTGCGGCCATCGGGCATCGTCGACGGGAGCGAACGTCGCCTGACCTTGTGCGGCCTGCTGGCACGAGCAGTACCCCGTGAGTTCTCCGGATGGCTCGAGGAGTCGTGCAAGACGTGTGACCGGGTGAGCGAGGTGCGGCCGCCGGGCCGCCAGGTGAGGCTGTCAGCGGATCTGGCGGCGCTTCGGTCGTTGCTCGACGGCGCGGCGGTGGAGTTCAGCCGCCGCGAGCACTCGCCACATCCACAGCGCGGCGCAGGCGAGATCCTTGCCGACCTGCTGCTCGCCGTCTGACAGTGAGGTCTGTTCAGCCCCCGATGACCCCGATGACACCCATCGCCCGCAACTGCTCGACGATCATCTCCGACGCCAGCTCGGCCGACATGGTCGTCGTGTCGATCCGCAGCTCAGGGCTCTCCGGGACCTCGTACGGCGAGTCGATGCCCGTGAAGTTCGGCAGCTCCCCGCTGCGCGCCTTGGCGTAGAGCCCTTTCGGGTCCCGGGCCTCGGCGACTTCGATCGGCGCATCGACGAACACCTCGCAGAACCGATCGTCGCCGACCAGACCGCGAGCAAGCTGCCGCTCGGCGCGGAACGGTGAGATGAACGACACGAGCACGATCAGCCCGGCGTCGCTCATCAGCCGGGCCACCTCGCCGATGCGACGAATGTTCTCGATCCGGTCGGCTTCGGTGAAGCCGAGGTCGCGGTTCAGCCCGTGGCGTACGTTGTCGCCGTCGAGCAGGAACGTGTGCGCCCCCGCTGCGTGCAATCGCTGCTCGACCTGGTTGGCGATCGTCGACTTGCCGGCTCCGGACAGCCCGGTCAGCCAGACCACGCACGGCTCGTGGCCCATCAGCCCGCTGCGGGCCTCGGGGGTGACGTCGACGGTCTGCCAGTGCACATTCGTCGAGCGGCGCAGCGCGAAGTGCAGCAGCCCGACGCCGACGGTGGCGTTGGTGAGCCGGTCGATGACGATGAAGCCGCCCATGTCGCGGTTGGCGACGTACGGATCGAATGCGATCGCGCGATCGGTCGAGATCGTGCAGACACCGATCTCGTTGAGGCCGAGGGTCTTTGCGGCGAGGTGCTCGAGCGTGTTGACATCGACCTTGTACTTCGGCGGGCTGATCGTCGCGCCGGTCGTCATCGCCCCCAGCTTGAGCAGGTACTGGCGACCGGGTTGCATCGCGGTGTCGTGCATCCAGACCACATGGGCCTCGAACTGATCGGCCAGCTCGGCCGGCTGCACAGCGCTGCACAGCACGCTGCCGCGACTGGCGTCGACCTCGTCTGTCAGAACGACCGTGACGGCCTGACCGGCGATGGCTTCGTCGAGATCGCCGTCGTAGGTGCACACTCGGGCCACGGTGCTGCTCACGCCGGACGGCATCACGGTCACCGCGTCGCCGGGTCGGACCGAGCCGCCGACGATGGTGCCCGAGAATCCGCGGAACTCCGAGTTCGGCCGGTTGACCCACTGCACGGGCAGTCGGAACGGGCCGGCCCGCACGGTGTCACCGATCTCCACGGTCTCGAGGTGCTCGATCAGCGAGGGACCGGTGTACCACGGTGTGTGCAAGCTGGCTGCGGTGATGTTGTCGCCACGCAGCGCGGAGATCGGGATGAACGTGATCTCATCGACTGCGAGACCGATCTCGACGGCGAAGGTGCGATAGGCAGCCTTGATCGTCTCGAACACGGCCTCGGAGTAGTCCACGAGGTCGAGCTTGTTGATGGCCACCACGATGCGCGGTATGCCCAGCAGCGACACGAGGTAGCTGTGCCGGCGAGTCTGGGTGATGACGCCTGTGCGGGCGTCGATCAGGATCACTGCCAGGTCAGCTGTCGAGGCGCCCGTGACCATGTTCCGGGTGTACTGCTCGTGCCCGGGCGTGTCGGCGACGATGAACTTGCGCCGCTCGGTCGTGAAGAACCGGTAGGCGACGTCGATGGTGATGCCCTGTTCGCGTTCTGCCGACAGTCCGTCGACGAGGAGTGCGAAGTCGAGGTCGGCGCCCTGGGTGCCGAACCGCTTCGAGTCCGTCTCGAGCGCAGTGAGGTGATCCTCGAAGACGAGGTGCGACTCGTAGAGCAGGCGTCCGATCAGCGTGCTCTTGCCGTCATCGACGCTGCCGCAGGTGATGAACCGGAGCAGGCTCTTGTGTTCGTGGACGAGGAGGTAGGCGTCGATGTCGGTCACCATCAAGTCTTCGTGGACGTTCGACATCAGAAGTACCCCTCCTGCTTCTTCTTTTCCATCGATGCCGAGGAATCGAAGTCGATCATCCGCCCCTGACGCTCCGACGTCGTGGTCAGCAACATCTCCTGGATGATCTGCGGCAGGGTGGAGGCCTCACTCTCGATCGCCCCCGACAGCGGGTAGCAGCCGAGGGTGCGGAAGCGCACCTTGCGCATCATTGGCACTTCCCCAGGCTCGAGCCGCATCCGGTCGTCGTCGACCATGATCAGCGTGCCGTTGCGCCCGACCACCGGGCGGACATCGGCGAAGTACAGCGGCACGATCGGGATCTCCTCGCGGTGGACGTACTGCCAGACGTCGAGCTCGGTCCAGTTCGAGATCGGGAACACCCGAGTGGACTCGCCGACGCCCTTGCGCAGGTTGTACGTACGCCACAGCTCGGGGCGCTGTTGCTTTGGATCCCAGCGGTGCTGGGCCGATCGCAGCGAGACGATGCGCTCTTTGGCCCGCGACCTCTCCTCGTCCCGACGAGCCCCGCCGAACGCGGCGTCGAAGCCGTGGAGGTCGAGCGCCTGCTTCAAACCTTGGGTCTTCCACAGGTCGGTGTGCATCGCCGAGCCGTGATCGAACGGGTTGATGCCCTGCGCGATGCAGTCCGGGTTCTGGTGGACGAGCAGTTCCATTCCGATCTCGGCGGCCATTTTCTCGCGCATCTCGTACATCGCCTGGAACTTCCACGTCGTGTCGACGTGCAGCAGTGGGAATGGTGGCGGTGACGGAGCGAACGCCTTGCGGGCCAGGTGCAACATGACCGCGCTGTCCTTGCCGACCGAGTACAGCATCACCGGCTTCTCGCTCTCGGCGACCGTCTCGCGCATGATGTGGATGCTCTCGGCCTCCAGCCGTTCGAGATGGGTGAGGGTACGCATCAGCCGAACTCCCGACAGAGCGAGATGACCGTTTCGGCGAGATCTGGACGACAGATCAGCACGTCGGGCAGCCAGGGGTTGGATTGGTTGTATCGCAGTCGCGAACCGTCGAGCCGTGAGACGTGGAATCCGGCTGCGGCAGCGACGGCGACGGGCGCTGCCGAGTCCCACTCGTACTGGCCGCCGGAGTGCGCGTACACGTCGGCCTCGCCGAGTACGACCGCCATCGCCTTGGCCCCGGCCGAGCCCATCGGCACCAGCTCCGCGCCGAGGCGCGACGCGAGCATCTGTCCGTGCTCGGTCGGTCGGGTCCGGCTGACGACCAGTCTGGGCGGACCGTCGTGCACGACTGGCGCCGGCAAGGGTGTCTCGCCTGATGTGCTCAGGGTGATGCCTCGCGACGGCAGCGCAACCGCGCCCTCGACGAGTGCGCCGTCGACGACGAGCGCGACGTGCACGGCCCAGTCGTTGCGCGGCGGCTCGGAGAACTCGCGTGTGCCGTCGAGCGGGTCGACGATCCACACCCGGCGGTGGTCGAGGCGGACGAGGTCATCGGCACCCTCCTCGGACAGGATCGCGTCATCCGGGAAGCGCCGGCCGAGCTCGTCGATGATCAGCAGGTGTGCCGTCCGGTCGCCGGCTGCCTTGAGCTCGTCAGGCGCGCCGCCGCGGGCGCGCACCTCGAGCAGCAGCGCTCCGGCCAGCGTCGCGACCTCCGCAGCCGCCAGTCCGTCGACGGAAAGACCTGGCGAAGAGGGCGGCGGGGCGGTGTTCATGAATTCACACAGTACCAACAGCAGGTTTGCATCCAGCGAATCGGAGCTCCCCGATCTGGTTGGGAATCGCACGGTCGGGCGTCTGCATCGCGACCGTTTCTGCCACACTCGGTGGATGCGGATTTCGGCCAAGGTGGACTACGCGATCCGGGCGATGGCGGAGATGGCGATCGCCGACGAGCCGATCACCGCGCAGGAGATCGCCGCAGCTCAGGACCTGCCCTTGCGCTACCTCCTGGGCATCCTCGGCGACCTGCGCCGCACCCGTCTGGTGCAGAGCCAGCGCGGCCCCGAGGGCGGGTTCTCGCTCGCTCGTCCGGCCGATCAGATTGCACTCGCCGATGTCTTCCGGGCCCTCGACGGGCCGCTCGCCGAGGTGCACGACCTCAGCCTGACGACGCTCGAGTACAAGGGCCCGGCCTCGGACCTGCGCACGGTGTGGTTGGCTGTACGAGCCAGCCTGCGCCGCGTCCTCGAAACCGTCACGTTGGCCGATGTCGCCGCCGGCAACCTGCCCGCCGACGTGCTCGGCCTGGCCGAGGAATACGAGCTGGCCGTCGCCGACCGGCCACCCTCCAGCCGTCACTGACGGCCAGCCGCACCTGACTCCCAGCCGCACCTGATCCCCAGCCGCACCTGACCCCCGGCCGCAACGGACGTCTCAGCAGCCGTCGATCGCGAGTGCCGCGCGCCGGCCTTCGAGGACGGCCTCGCCGATCGTGCGTGGCGCGACGCAGTCACCGGCGCGCAGCACGGCCTCGGGCATCGGATCGGTCGGCAGGCGGAACCCGCAGTCGACGAGCGCGACGCAGGGGAGCGAGCGTTGCACCGCCGTGTACTTGTCCTCGACCACGACGTGGTCGGCCTCGACCGCGCGGAGCAGGCTGCGCCGCTCGATGTGCACGCCGGCCTGGGCGAGGCGGACGTTGGCCGGGGCGAGGTCGCCGGTGCGGCTGAGCTCGTTGCCGGCGATGTTGTCCTGGGTGATCAACGAGGCGCGCTCGCCGAGTTCGGTCGCGATGGCGACGCCGATCGGGCCACCGATCGGGTCGAAGACGACGACGGGTCCGGAGGCTGGGAGCGACGCCGTTCCGGCGCGCAGCTCGGCGATGTCGAGGACCGCCGTGTCATCCGAGACCGTGTAGGGCCGGACCCCGGCCTGGCCGCCGGTCGCCTGGATCACGACGGCATCGGCCGCGACATCAGCGGCTGCGAACGGCGTCGACAGGCGCACGGTGACGCCGAGCGTGGCGCACTCGGCGGCGAGCCAGTCGGTCAATGCAGCGCCCGGCCCGGCGGCGGCGGCAACGCCGCCCAACTGGGCGGAACGCTCGAACAGGATGACCCGGTGGCCGCGGGTGGCAGCGACCCGTGCTGCCTCCAAGCCGGCCGGACCGCCACCGACGACGACGACGTCGCGCGGGCGGGTCGTCGGTACGTACCAGTCCGGGTCCTCGGTCTCGCGCCCGCTCGACGGTTCACCGACGCAGCTCACGATCGGGTTGCGGGCGTCGCGGACCTGGCAGGTCTGGTTGCAGCGGATGCACGGCCGGATCCGCTCCGTCGTGCCGGCAACGATGTGAGCCACAAGCCGCGGGTCGGCGATCTGGGCCCGGGTCATCTCGACCGCGTCGCAGACGCCGTCACCGATCGCCCATTCGGCCTGGCCGGCGTCGATCACGGATCCCTGCAGGATCACCTGCGTCGTGGATCCGGCATCGCGTAGCGCGGTGCGGATCGCCCGGCAGATGTCGATGTTGAAGCCCGTCGGCTCGTGGAAGTCCGGCCGGGTCTTCTCGATCGAGAAGATGGAACCGCGCACCACGACGATGTAGTCGAGCCTGCAAGCTGCCAGCTCGACGGCGATGCCGGTTGCCATCTCCGGCGTGATGCCGGCCCACGGTGCCAGCTCGTCGCACGACAATCGCAGGCCGACGATGCGGTCGGGGCCGACGGCCCGCCGTGCTTCGGCGATGGCGCGCCGGGCCAACAGCGTTCGATCGGTGCCCCACACGTCGCCGCGCTGGTTGGTCAGCCCGGACAGGAACTGGCGGACGAGGCTGTGCTGACCGGCGTTGACCTCGACCCCGTCACAGCCGACACGAGCGGCGATGCTCGCCGCCGCGGCGAACCCGGCGACGACGGCCTCGATGTCTGCGTCCTCCATCCACTTCGGCACCTCGCGGCTGTTCACCTCGGGAACCCGTGACGGCGCCCACAGCTCGCGCTGGCTGTACGCGGAAGAACCCTGACCGCCGGCGTGGTCGAGTGATGCAATCAGCAGCGAACCGTGGCGGTGGCACTCGCCAGCGAGCCGCTCCCAGCCGGCCGCGCACTGGGTCGCGAGCGGGGCGCGCTCGTAGGGCCAGTCGCTGTCGTGAACGCTCGCACCCTCGGTGACCACGATGCCGCAGCCGCCGGCGGCACGTGCTGCGTGGTACGCAACCCACCGCTCGGGCAGGCCCCGAGCGTCGTCGGCGAGGTTGGTGACATGTGGTCCGAACATGATCCGGTTCGCTGCGACTGCGGCGCCGAGGCTGAGGGGTTCGAGGAGGCGCATGGGTCAATCATCCTCGTCGAGCGACAGCTCTTCGCGCCTGATCAGTCGCTTGATGTTCGAGCCGTGCTTGACGAGCACGAGCAGCCCGAGGGCGATGCTGGCGACGATCTCCCACGCCGGCGACCCGAGCAACGCCTCGCCGATCGGCAGCAGGGCGATGATCGCGAACGAGCCGAGCGAGGCCCTCTTGGTCAGCCGGCTGACGGCGAACCAGATCGCGAGCAGGATCGGGGACAGGATCGGCTGGAGCACGAACATCGCCCCACCGACCGTCGCGACTCCCTTACCGCCCTGGAACCGTCGTCCGCCGAAGCGGCGCAGCGCAGGCAGCATGTGCCCGAGGGCCGCCGCAGCAGCACAGATGTAGCCGGCGTGGCGGCCGACGCCGATCCAGCCGATGCCGGCGGCAATTGCGCCCTTGGCGGCGTCGAGCACGAACACGATCACGCCCCACTTCCAACCGAGGACGCGGCTGACGTTCGACGCGCCCGGGTTGCCCGATCCCTCGGTCGTGATGTCGATGCCGCGGGCCCTGGCGACCATCACTGCGCTGGGGAACATCCCCAGCACGTACGCCGCCGGGATCAGCGCGAGGAGCAGCAACAGATCAGCTGACGGCGACGGGTTTGCGCGTCGTGCCCAGCGTGACGCTGACCGGCGTGACCCGCACTGGTTTGGTGTGGTCCATGCTCGGCTTCGGGTTCGACGCGAGCTGGACACCCTCGAGCAGTTGCTCGCCGAAGCCGTTGACACACTCCGGGTCGGGACCGTCGAGCGGTAGGCCGGTGAAGAACTTGGCCGCCATGCAGCCGCCCTGGCAGGCGTCGTAGCTGCCGCAGCTGCTGCACGCGCCGGCGGACTGGGGTTCGCGCAGCTCGAGGAACAGCTCGCTCTCTTTCCAGACCTTGGCGAAGCCGCCGTCGTCGCGGACCGAGCCGGCCTTGAACTCGTCGTGGATCACGAACGGGCAGGCGTACACGTCGCCGATCGGATCGATCAGGCAGACGACGCGGCCGGCGCCGCACATGTTCAGGCCGGGCAGCGGCTCTTCGCCGAGTGCGTTGAGGTGGAAGAACGAATCGCCGGTCAGCACCGGCCGTTCAGAGTCATGGCCGCCGTGGGCCAGCAACCAGTTGTAGATCTGGCGCTGCTGGGCGTTGGTCGGGTGCAGATCGTGCCAGCTGTCGGCGCCGCGGCCGCTCGGTCGCAGGCGGGTGACGCGCAGCTGCGCGCCGTAGGAGTCGGCCAGGGCCTTGAACTCGTCGAGCTGATCGACGTTGTGATGGGTGACGACGACGCTGATCTTGAACGGGCCGAAACCGGCCGCCTGGAGGTTGTCCATCGCCCGGCGGGCCATGTCGTAACTGCCCTCGCCGCGCACCGCGTCGTTGGTCACGGCATCGGTGCCGTCGAGGCTGATCTGGATGTCGAGGTAGTCCATCGCGGCCAGGCGTTGGGCCTTGTCGAAGTCGATGAACGCACCGTTCGTCGAGAACTTGACGCCGATGCCCTGGCTGATCGAGTACTCGAGCAGCTCGAAGAAGTCACGGCGCACCATTGGTTCGCCCCCGCCGATGTTGATGTAGAAGACCTGGAGGTCGCGCAGCTCGTCGAGGACCTGCTTGGCCTCCGCTGTGGTCAGCTCGCGCGGGTCGCGCTTGCCGCTCGACGACAGGCAGTGCACGCACTGCAGGTTGCAGGCGTAGGTGAGCTCCCAGGTGAGACAGATCGGCGCATCGAGGCCACCCTTCAACTGGGTGACGAGTGCTTCAACGGACACGGACGACCTCCGAGGTCTGCAGGGATTCGAATGCCTTCGCGAAGCTCGGCCAACGGGCCGGCGCGATCTGGCAGGCCTCGAGCGTGGCCTGCAGGCTGGGGTGGTTGGCGAGGTCTTGAGCGACGCGGACCATGTCGACGTGCTTCAGGAACACCAGCCGGCGATTGCCGTAGTGATAGGCGAGCGCGCCGAATGGCTCCGGTCGCAGTGCAACCTGAGGGTGGAGTTCGAGCGCAGCGTCGAGCACGGGCCCAGCGACGTGGCTCAGTAGACGCCGCACATGCCGTCGATGGAGATCTCCTCGACGAGCAGTTCCTCGATCAGCGCCGGCTCGACGACATCGCGGATTTCGGTCGTCTCGGATGCGGTGATTGTTGTCTCGTCCATCGGGGACCTCCTGTGCAGACGGCTGATGCGACGTTACGGCGTGGCGCCGCGCTTCGCCAACATGTCGGTCATGACCGTGATCTCGGTCGCGAGCAGCGTGGCCGGCCGCATCACGAGATTGGGTCACCGGTCCCGCCGCTGCAGGTCACGCCGAGCTCGGGGGTCTGCGGACCCTCCTGGTACGTCTCGACGAACTGGGCCAGACGTGGATCGGTCACCGAGCTGAGCGGCAGCTGCACGCCCCAAGCGGTTGCGGTGACTGCATTGGTGAGGCCCTGGTACGGCGACACGAGGATGTGGGTCTGGTTGACGGCGATTGCGGCGAGCACGGCGACCTGGTCGGCTGGCAGCTCGGGGTCATAGGCCAGCCAGACGGCCCCGTGCTCCATCGAGTGGACCGCGTTCTCGTTTTGGACCGGCGTGTCGTAGACGCCGCAGTTCTGCCACACGGGGCTGTGGTCGCCACCGACGGGCGGCGATTGTGGGTAGTCGACGGTGCCGTCGACGTGGTTGCGGGCCAGCCCCTCGTAGGACTGAACGCCCTGGATCAGCCCGACTGTCGTCGCGGTTGGATCGGCGGTGGTCGATGACGAGTCGCTGCTGCAGGCGGAGATGCCAAGGGCAGAGACGATGGCCAGGGCCCAGATCGAGGATGCTTTCACGTGCAACATTCTGCCGTGGGTGGCGTCGGATTCGATGGCGGACCCGGTCCGTTAGGCTCGCCTGCCCCCTATGGCCGACGGTGCACTGTTCCCCGAGCTCGACGACGAGCGTGCGCAGTTGACGCACGCGCGCGCTTGCCGCGACGACATGATCGCGATGTTCGAACGGGTCGACCCGCGCGACTCCGCCGATGAGTTCACCAAGGAGTACATCGAGATCACCGTCGCCGAAGCGCTCGAGGACCTCCGCACCCCTGGTGCCGGCGACTTCTTCGGGCGCATCGATGAGGCCCCGTCCATGCCGGGAGCAACCACGTCGGGCGCAAACGTGCCGGGCGACCGTTGGTACATCGGTCGCCGCCACATCGAGGACTCGCACCACGATCCCGTCGTCGTGGACTGGCGGGCACCGATCGCCGCGCCGTTCTACCGCGCAACCGTCCACGACCCACTCGGGCTGCGCCACCGCCGACGGTTCATGTCCCAGGCCGGCGAGCTGACGTCGTATCTCGACGAGCAGCTCGACGATCCGGACTCGGCCGATGCGGCGAGCGGCATCCCGGACCCGGTGCTGGCCGAGATCGGCGCTGCGCGCACGGGTGCGATGCGCGAGATCGTGGCCACGATCCAGGCCGAGCAGGATGTCGTCATCCGCGCTCACATGGCGCAGGCACTCATCGTCCAGGGCGGTCCCGGCACGGGCAAGACCGCCGTTGGCTTGCACCGCGCTGCATACCTGTTGTTCGAGCACCGCCGCCGTCTCGTGAACGAGGGCGTGCTCGTGGTCGGCCCGAACCAGGTCTTCCTCGACTACATCGCCAACGTGCTGCCGTCGCTCGGCGAGCGCAGTGTCCAGCAACGAACCGTGCTCGATCTGTGTGTGCCCCACGTGGAGGTCGGAGCGACCGACGACGTCGCGAGCGCCCGACTGAAGGGCGACCCACGGATGCTCGAGGTGCTCCGCCGCGTTGTCCTCGCCGGCATCGCCCGGCCGACCGAGGCATTGCGGGTCCCGCTCGGCGCGCGGACCTGGGTGATCGATGCGTCGGAGTTCGGTGGCTGGATCGACGCCGCGCTCAGCGGCGCAGCGGTGGGTCGCCCGCTCAACCGCCGTCGCGACGGGTTGAAGACGATTGCCCAGCAGGCGCTGCGGCGCTGGTCCGAGAGCGACGAGATGTGGTCGCGAGCGACCACGCTGCGCGACGCAGTCGCAACGGCTTGGCCGATCCAGAAGCCGAAGACCGTGCTCCAGCGGATCCTCTCCGATGGTGCCGCTCTCGCCGCCGGTGCGGACGGGTTGCTCGACGCCGACGAACAGCGGCTGCTGCTGGCCGGTGGTGCCAAACCTGGTTCGAAGAGGCGTCCGTGGACCGCTGCCGACCAACTGCTGCTGGACGAAGCGAACTCGCTGCTCGACGGCGCGCCCTTCGTGTTCGGTCACGTCGTGGTCGACGAGGCCCAGGACCACTCTGCGATCGCGTTGCGTGTCATCGGCCGCCGCGGTCCGTCGGGCTCGTTCACGATCCTCGGTGACCTCGCCCAGTCGACGACGCCCGCCGGGCAGCAGGAGTGGCCGGTCGTTGCGCAGTACCTCGGCGCGAGCGAGTACGAGGTGGCGCACCTGACCATCGGCTACCGCGTGCCCGAGCCGATCCTGTCCGTTGCCAACCGGCTGCTCCCGTTCACGGCCGTGTCGACGGTTGCCAGCCGCAGCGTGCGCACCGAGGGCGATGCCCCGACGATGCGATTCACCGAAACGGACACGCTGGCCGATGCCGTTGCCGAGGAGGTGCAGGTCGCCCGCCACCGTCACACGCTCACGGGCGTCGTCGCCCCGGAGCGTCTGCACGCGTCGATCGCTGCTGCGCTCTCGGCGTCCGGGCTGGACGCAGTGACGCGCGTGCAGGACGTCGGCCGCACCCAGATCCCGGTCTTTTCGGCCGAGGCGGTGAAGGGTCTGGAGTTCGACGCAGTCGTCGTCGTCAACCCTGCGGAGGTCTTCGACGGCACCCCCCGTGGGGCGCGATTGCTCTACGTCGCGATGACCCGCGCAGTACAGGTCGTGCGGATGGTCGGCGACGAAGCATTCGACGTCGAGTCGTTGTAACGTCACGTCAGCGCCGCCGCTGGCGCCCGACAGTGATCACCGGGGGGTCATCATGAAGTCAAAGGCCGCAATCCTGTGGGAGACCCACACGCCGTGGAGCGTCGAGGAGATCGAGTTGGACCCGCCGGGTCCTGGTGAAGTCCTCGTCAAGCTCGCTGCGTCGGGCCTGTGCCACAGCGACGAGCATCTCGTCACCGGCGACCTGCCGTTCCCTCCGCCGATCATCGGCGGCCACGAGGGTGCCGGTGTCGTGCAGGAGGTCGGCGTCGGCGTCAGCTGGCTCGAGCCCGGTGACCACGTCGTGTTCGGGTTCATCCCGGCTTGTGGCCGCTGCGTCAGCTGCTCGACCGGACACTCCAACCTGTGTGATCTCGGCGCCAAGCTGGGCGGACCCGGGCAGATCGCCGATGGCACGTTCCGTCATCACGCCCGTGGGCAGGACTTGAACGCGATGTGCCTGCTCGGCACGTTCGCCCACCACACCGTGGTCAACGAGGCCAGCTGCATCAAGATCGACAAGGACGTTCCGCTCGACCGGGCCTGTCTGCTCGGCTGCGGCGTCGTCACCGGCTGGGGCAGCAGTGTCTACGCAGCCGAGGTCACGCCCGGTGACACCGTGGCCGTCGTCGGCGCCGGCGGCATCGGATCGAACGCGATCCAGGGTGCCCGTCTCGCCGGAGCCAAGCGCATCATCGCCATCGACCCGGTCGAGTTCAAGCGCGAGAAGGCGATGGAATTCGGCGCGACCCACACTGCGGCGAGCATGGCCGAGGCCCTTCCGCTGATCCAGGAACTGACGTGGGGGACGATGGCCAACA
>JANXUX010000441.1 GCA_025351965.1 Actinomycetes bacterium
GCCCATCGCTCCGAGGAACGATCCACCAGCGTAGAGAGGTTCCCTTGGCTGTCATCGATGTCGCCGGCTTCATCGCCGATGTGAAAGGTCATGCGATCGACCATGGGTTCCACGTCCACGACGAACGCCATTTCGTCGAGACGTACTCGCTCCGCCAGCTCTGGGAAGTGGATCTCCATCCGGAGGAAGCCTGCAGCGGCCCGATCGACCTGCACCTGTCGCTCGAGGTCGATCCCCGTGCGCTGCTCGGCTTCGAGGACGAAGTGCTGAAGATGGACGATCCCGACGATCAACCACCGAACGGCTTCGCCTTCCCGGTCCACTTCACCTGGACGTTGCCCCCGCTCCCCCAGCCACCCGATCTGTTGATCCTCGCGACCGAACTCGCCGGCGTCGGCGGAATGGACCTGCCGCTCGAGGTGTCGGCGATCGACTCCTTCGCCAGCGTCACCGATGCTCCAGAGCGCAGCCTGTCGATCGTGGCCCGACTGTCGATCGAGCTCGCCGACGTCTACTCCAGCGCCGACGAGCCGCTGTGCGCGACGCTCGACCGTTGCAAGGACGTCAGCCTTTATCTGCTCGAGCAGGCACCGCACTGGCTCGACGAAGTTTGATCGGGAAACCCCGGGCATCGTCCAGCTAGAGTCGCCTGGTCAGCGACTCACTGCCGGCTGGATCGAAAGGCGATGCAATGCGTGTTCGTGAACTGATCGACATCTTGCGGGATCAACCCCCGGACGCCGAGGTCGAGCTCGCTGTTGTCGCTCCTGTCGAGGACGACAACGAGGACATCACCGTCGACCGTTACTCGGTCGAGGGCGTGCTGCCGTGGGAGGACGAGGGCGACGAAGGCGTCGTCATCTGGCTCGTCGGCGGCGAGGACGACGACGTCGACTCGTTCCTCGATGCGATCGAAGAGCACGAGGACTGAAGTCCTTGTCGCACTGGCTGATCAAATCCGAGCCTGACGCCTACAGCATCGACGACCTCCGCAAGGCGAAGACGACGATCTGGGACGGCATCAGGAGCTACCAGGCCCGCAACTTCCTGCAGTCCGCTTCCGTCGGCGATCTTGCGTTCTTCTACCACTCGAACGCCAAGCCTCCGGGCATCGTCGGCCTGGCCAAAGTGACTGCGGTGAACATCGTCGACCCAACCCAGTTCGACCCGGAGTCGCACTACTACGACGCGACCAGCACGCCTGCTGCGCCGCGATGGATGACCGTGAAATTCGGGTTCGTCGAGAAATTCCCGAACCTGATCAGTCTCGACGAGTTGAAGGAGAAGTTCTCCGGCGACGACCTGATGGTCGTCCGCAAAGGGATGCGCCTGTCGGTGACACCGGTCGCCGACGACATCGCCGCGGCGATCGCAGTACTCGCCCGCGAGAAGCGCTGAACCCGCCCGAACTACGCGGTGACTCGGATCCACTCGTCCAGTCTCGATGCCCGGAGCAGATGCAGCACCTGACGGGTCGGCGATCGCAGCGACACCGGTCCGTGACGGTGGGCTTCGAACAGAGCAGCGAGTCCGGTCGAGTCGACCGAATCGAGGTGACGCACGTCGAGCACGATGTCGCGGCTGCCGCCACGTCGCAGCGCGCCGATGGCCCGGGTCAACGCGGGTGTCGTGGCGAGGACGAGTTCGCCGGTGAGGCGCAGCTCGCCGGGATGGGCGAGCTCGATGGAGAGGGCGCCCGGATGAGCACGGAGGACTTCGTGGTCGTGCTTGGTCATCGTGATCTCTCCGGCCGAGCGATCCTCCGCAAGGGCTGAGGAGGAAGTGCCGACAGGGAGGCAGTTCCCCGTTGACCCCTTCCGAAACACGTGTTGCCAGGAGTCACGCGACGATGGTGCGCTCGAACCACTCGTTGCGAAACGCCCCCCGGCCGTCCAGCCGCGCTGCGAGAGCGACGAAATCGTCGCGTCGTGGATACAGCAGCGCGGTCGCCGGCGCCTCGGCCACGAACACCTTGCCCCAGTGCGGTCGAGCACCGAACGGCGCGAGCACCTCCTCGATCCGCAGCAGCAGGTCGCGCACAGCAGCCGGGTGCAAGCGCCAGGTGAAGTGGAGCGCCACCGAGTCCCGTTCGTACTGCGGGCTCATCCACAGCGTGTCGGCGGCAACCGTGCGAATCTCGCTGACGAGCAGGTGCTCGGCGATGTCGGCGCCGAGCCCCCGGACAGCAGCAATCGCACCGAGGCCGTCGGCGCGCGGAACGTGGAACTCGGACTGGATTTCGTCGCCGCGGCTCGGTGTGAAACCCGTGCGGAAGTGGGGCAGCCGGTCGAGCCACGATCCGGGCACCCCACCTTGGGGGGTGCAGGCAGCGGGCGACGCGCCGGGAACCGGGTGCCGGTCACCCGCCGCTCGTGCTGCGCCGAACACCGATGACGGCGATGACGAGGGAGACGGCGGGTCGTGATCACGGCCGTCGGCGGTCACGCGCGACTTCACCCAGAGCTGGGCGATGTCGTCGGTCCAGTCCGTGAACGCGCTCACGCTGTACCCCAGCGACATGACGGCGTCGAAGTTCGCGATGAACGCGTCCCAGGACAATCGCTCGTACACCGTCTGGCGGACGAGGTAGGCCGGCTCGACGTCGAGCGTCAGCCGAGTGAGCGCACCGAGCGCGCCGAGTCCCACGACCATCCCCTCGAAGTCCGCGTCGCCACGGCTGGCGGACAGCACGTCGCCCGACGAGGTGACCATCTCGATGCCCAACACTGCGGTCGCGAGGTTGCCGTTGGCATCGCCCGAGCCGTGGGTTGCGGTCGTCACCGCTCCCCCGACAGAGATGTGCGGGAGTGAGGCCATGTTGTGCAGAGCGAGGCCAGCGTCGTCCAGCACCACAGCGAGCGCCCCGTACGTGATGGCCGCGCTGCACGTCACCGTGGCGCGTTCACGGTCGATCACCACGTTGTGCGGCAGCTCGTGCAACGACACCAGTTCGACCGAGTCGGCGATGTCGTTGAACGAGTGCCGGGAGCCGATGACACGGATCCGGCCAGCATCCGCGACGACCCGGCGCAGCTCGTCGAGCGTCGCCGGGTCATGCCACCCAGTGGCGCAGTAGGTGTAGTTACCGGCCCAGTTCGAGCGCACCGGGTCGGTCATCTCGTCAGTCTGTCGCGAGGCCGGATCAGTCGCAGGTCACGCCTCGCCGTTGCCGATCACGACTGGTTCGAGTTCGGCCTCTTCGGCGTCGGTGAACAGGCGGGACCGGATCATGAAGCGCACACCTTCGGGGGCCTCGAGGGAGAACCCGGCGCCACGCCCGGGAACGACGTCGAGGGTCAGATGGGTGTGCTTCCAGTAGTCGAACTGCGGCCCGCTCATATGGAACGGCGCAGCCACTCCTCCAGAACCATTCGAGCCCGGGCCGCCTGATCCTGGTCGACCGACGGTCCCCAGCAGCACATCCGAGCTGCCGATCCGGAACTCGCCGAGGGGGAAGCACATCGGGCTGCTGCCGTCGCAACAGCCGCCCGACTGGTGGAAGAGCACGGGGCCATGCACTGCCACCAGCCGGTCGATCAGATCGAGGGCCTCCTCCGTCGCCTCGACCCGGGGTGCCGTGGTGCTCAGAAGAACCCGAGCTTGTCAGGGCTGTAGCTGACCAGCAGGTTCTTGGTCTGCTGGTAGTGGTCGAGCATCATCTTGTGGTTCTCACGCCCGATGCCGGATGCCTTGTAGCCACCGAAGGCTGCGCCCGCCGGATAGAGGTGGTAGCAGTTCGTCCACACCCGACCGGCCTGGATGCCGCGCCCGAGGCGGTATGCGGCACCGGAATCACGGGTCCAGACGCCGGCACCGAGGCCGTACAGCGTGTCGTTGGCGATCTCGAGCGCCTCGGCTTCGTCCTTGAACGTGGTCACAGCGAGCACCGGCCCGAAGATCTCCTCCTGGAAGATGCGCATCTTGTTGTGACCCTTGAAGACTGTCGGCTCGACGTAGTAGCCGCCCTCGTGGCCAGCGACCTCGCGGCGATTGCCGCCGATGAGCACCTCGGCGCCCTCGGCGCGGCCGATGTCGAGGTAGCTGAGGATCTTCTCCAACTGGTCATTGCTGGCCTGGGCACCGATCATCGTCGCCGGGTCGAGCGGATCCCCGGCGACGATCGCCTTGACGCGCTCGAGGGCACGGGCGATGAACGCGTCGTAGATCGACTCCTGGATGAGCGCACGTGACGGGCATGTGCAGACCTCACCCTGGTTGAGCGCAAACATCGTGAAGCCCTCCAGGCACTTGTCGAAGAACGCGTCGTCGGCGTCCATGACGTCGGCCATGAAGATGTTCGGCGACTTGCCACCGAGCTCGAGTGTCACCGGGTTCAGGTTCTCCGAGGCGTACTGCATGATCAAGCGGCCCGTGGTGGTCTCGCCGGTGAACGCGACCTTGGCGACTCGTGCACTGGACGCGAGCGGCTTGCCCGCCTCGACGCCGAATCCGTTGACGATGTTCAGTACGCCGGCGGGGAGGATTCCGTCGATCTTCTCCATCAGGTGCAAGATCGACATCGGGGTCTGCTCGGCGGGCTTGAGCACCACGCAGTTACCTGCGGCGAGCGCCGGTGCCAGCTTCCACGTCGCCATCAGGATCGGGAAGTTCCAGGGGATGATCTGGGCGACGACACCGAGCGGCTCCTTGAAGTGATACGCCACCGTGGTGTCGTCGATCTGGGTGATCGAGCCCTCCTCGGCACGCAGCACGCCGGCGAAGTAGCGGAAGTGGTCGACAGCCAACGGCAGGTCGGCAGCCATCGTCTCGCGCACGGCCTTGCCGTTCTCCCAGCACTCGACGATCGCGAGCTCCTCGAGGTTGTCCTCGATGGCCTGGGCGATCTTGAGCAGCATGCCTGATCGCTCGGCGATGCTGGTGCGCCCCCACGCATCCTTGGCAGCGTGGGCTGCATCCAGCGCCTTTTCGATGTCGGCCGCCGTACCGCGCGCCACCTCGCAGAACGTCTTACCGTTCACCGGCGACGGGTTCTCGAAGTAGAGGCCGTTCGCCGGGGCGACCCACTGGCCACCGATGTAGTGGTCGTAGCGGTTCTTCAGTGTGATCGGGCTGGTCTCGCCGCCGGGCTGTGGAAACGTCATGATCTGATCCCCTCGAGTCATACGGACCGACGCCGTGATGAGCGGGCCCTGCGGGAACCGTGCGCTTGGTATGGTTGGCAAATGGTTGGTGTGTCCAACGTCTCAGCAGTTCCCGACCGAGGGGGTCGAGATGGCCAGTGGTGAGCTTCGCAGTCGGCGCCGATCGATCGAGTCCGCGCGCGCCACCGGCCTGGCTGACGACCCCGTGATCAGCGAGTCCTGGCAGCGCTGCCAGCAACAGATCGACACCACACGTCCGACCGCGCCGGTGGATTCCGAGCCCGACGAAGTACGCGACCGATGGGAGGCCTCCCCGATCCGGCGCAGCGGCATCGGCGTCGAGACCCAGCTCGAACGTGCTGCGGAAGCCGGTGGGCTCATCGCAGCGATCACCGACGAGGACGGGCGCATTTTGTGGTGCGCCGGAAGCAAGCGAAT
>JANXUX010000398.1 GCA_025351965.1 Actinomycetes bacterium
GTGGCGATCGCGGCGACCGTGGTGACCGTGATCGTGGCCCGCGCCGCGAGTCGTCGCCGGCCGGTGTGGACTCCAACGTCGCGACCTTGCCCTTGTCGTCGATCTCGTCGACGCGGACCTCGATCTCGTCGCCCAGGCTGAGTACGTCTTCGACAGCGTTGATGCGCTTGCCGTTGCCGAGCTTGCTGATGTGGACGAGGCCGTCACGGCCCGGGAGGATGTTCACGAACGCACCGAACTTGGTGATGTTCACGACACGGCCCATGTAGACGCCACCGACATCCGCCTTCGGCGGGTCGATGATGCTGAGGATGCGGGCCTTGGCCTCTTCGACCCGGAAGCCATCGACGGAGCCGATGGAGACGATGCCGTGGACGCCATCGTCGTCGACGCTGATGTCGGCGCCGGTCTCTTGCTGGATGGTGTTGATGACCTTGCCCTTCGGCCCGATGATCTCACCGACCTTGTCGAGTGGCACCTGGAACGAGACGATCTTCGGAGCGGTGTCATTGACCTCGCTACGAGCGGCGCCGATACAGGCGTTCATGTTCTCGAGGATCGCATCGCGAGCTTCTTTGGCCTGGGCCAGGGCAGCAATGAGCACATCGGCGGGGATGCCGTCGATCTTGGTGTCGAGCTGCAGGGCCGTGATGACGTCTGACGTACCGGCGACCTTGAAGTCCATGTCGCCGAACGCATCCTCGGCACCGAGGATGTCGGTGAGGGTGGTGTACTTGCCCTCAGCGAAGACGAGGCCCATGGCGATGCCGGCGACGGGCGCCTTGATCGGCACACCGGCGTCCATCAGGGCCAGGCTGCCGGAGCAGACCGACGCCATCGACGTCGAACCATTCGAGGCGAGCACCTCGGCGACGAGGCGCAGCGCGTAGGCGAACTCCTCGAGGCTGGGCAGCACCGGGATGAGGGCACGGGCGGCGAGCGCACCGTGGCCGATCTCGCGGCGCTTCGGCGTACCGACGCGACCCGTCTCACCGTTGGCCCACGGAGCCATGTTGTAGTGGAACAGGAAGTACTTGTGGGTCTCGGGATCCAGCGTGTCGAGCAGCTGGTTCATCTTCGGCATCGCCAGGGTGGCGACGTTGAGGACCTGGGTCTCGCCACGCTGGAACAAGCCGGCGCCGTGCGCGGTCGGCAAGATGCCGACTTCGCTGGACAGCGGACGCAGATCGCGCGGACCACGACCGTCGATGCGCAGGCCTTCGTCCACGATGCGCTTGCGGACGAGCTTCTTGGTCAGGCTGCGCACAGCCTCTTTGACCTCGCGCTCACGGCCGGCGAAGGCACCACCGTCGCCACAGAGGGCGGCGAGTGCCTGGTCCTTGGCGGCGTCGGTGGCGGCGTTGCGCTCGGCCTTGCCGCTGATGGTGATGGCGTGACCGAGGGGCTCGGTGATGATGCCGGAGACGGCATCGAAGATGTCCGGGGTGTAATCGACGAGCACGCTGAACGCGAGCTGCGGGATCGGACCCTTGGCGGCGATGACGGCGTCGACGAGCTGCGTCTGCAGTTCGATCGACTCCTTGATCCAGACCTTGCAGGCCTCGAGGCCACCGGCGAGGACGGCTTCGTCCACCTTCGGGGCGCCGTCGGCGTAGTAGGCGAAGCTCTTCGCGGTACCGCCGGCCTCGACCATCATGATGGCGACGTCGCCACCCTCGATCAGGCGACCGGCGACGACCAGCTCGAACGTCGCGGCTTCACCCTCGGCGTAGGTGGGGTGAGGAATCCACTCGCCATCTTGGCTGAAGGCGATGCGCACGGAACCGATCGGGCCGTCGAACGGGATGCCGCTGATCGCGAACGCTGCCGAAGCGGCGTTGATCGCGAGCACGTCATGCGGGTTCTCCTGGTCGGCCCCGAGGATGGTCAGCACGACTTGGGTCTCGTTGCGGAAGCCGTCGGGGAAGCACGGGCGCAGTGGGCGGTCGGTCAAGCGACAGGTGAGGATCGCAGCCTCGGTGGGGCGGCCTTCACGGCGGAAGAACGAACCGGGGATCTTGCCGGCGGCGTATGCACGCTCTTCGACATCGACGGTGAGTGGGAAGAAGTCCGTGCCTGGCTTGGCTTCTTTGGCTGCGTTCGCAGTTGCGAGAACAGTGGTGCGACCAATGCTGGCCAACACTGCGCCCTGGCTCTGCTGCGCGAGCTTGCCAGTTTCAAAGGACAGAGTTTTGTCAGTACCCGACACGGGCCCCGACACTCGAATGGCGTCAACCATTGGAGCTCCTTTCGTCCGGGCGCGTTTTGTCTCACGCCTCGGAATTTGGAGCGGAGGCCGGTTCCCAGTCGGCGGTGTCGGCATCGGAACCGCACGTCGCCCGATCAATTCCGGCAACCGAGCTCACAACCCCGGCAGAGGCGACTGACAACCGATCCGATTGTCCGCTCTGGTGGTTAGTTGGCCCGAGAACAACCCGGGACGAAAACAACCCTACCATCTCGTGCATTGCCGATGGCGTCACTGTCCTGGAGAGCTGGCCCGGGACGCGATGTCAGCTCGGTCCGGAGCGCGGAAGAGCAATGATCGCCTCGTGCTCCAAGGTCGCGACCGGTCGACCATCGACCTCGATTCGTACATCGAGCACGGCGCGCTCCCCGGAT
>JANXUX010000002.1 GCA_025351965.1 Actinomycetes bacterium
TTGACCGCGGCCGTAAGCCCGCGGCCGACCGAGCCCTTGTGGGCCAGCCATTCCTGCGAGTTGATGATGCAAAATCCATTACCTTCGGTCCCGGCGTAGTACTCGTGCACGATCGGGCCGAACCACTCGATGATCGCCTTCTTGACCGGGATCGGGCACGGCGCCGCGGCGTGGATGATGGTCTGCATCGAGCTGACGTCGTGCTCGGCACGGGCCTCGTCCGGCAGTTTCATCATCCGCACGAACATCGTCGGCACGACCTGGCTGATGGTGGTGCGGTATTTCTCGATGAGGCCGAGGTATGTCTGCGGATCGAAGTGCTCCATCACCACCACGGTGCCGCCGAGGGCCTGGATCGACATGCAGAACCGCAGTGGAGCGGCGTGGTAGAGCGGCGCGGGCGAGAGGTAGATGGAGTCCTGCGTTGCGCCGAACAGCATGCTCAGAGCCCCCACGACCGAGATCGGGGTGTCGATCAAGCTGCGTGCCTGGAACGTGCCCGTCACGCCCTTGGGCTGGCCGGTCGTGCCTGACGAATAGAGCATGTCCGTGCCGGCGATGCGCGTGTCGAGTGGCTGCGCTGGCTGCTGGGCGACGGAGTCCTCGTAGCTCGCGTAGCCGTCGATGGTGCCGTCGATCATCAGGCGCAGCTCGATCTGCGGAGTCTCGGCAACGATCTCAGCGGCCTGGTCGGCCTTGTACTGACTGGTGATGAACACCCGGGCTGCACAGTCGTTGAGGATGTACGCCAATTCGGCGCTGGTAGCCGGCTGGAGCACGCCGTGTAGACGAGCCCGGCATAGTGGCAGCCCCAGAGCACCTCGAGGAAGCGCGGGTGGTTCTCCATACAGAGTCCGATGTGGTCGCCAGGACGCAGACCCGCCGCGTAGAGCAGTTGGCTGAGTCGGTTTGCCGCTGCGTCCAGCGCGGCGAAGGTCTGCACCTCGCCGGTCGATGCCATGATGACCGCTGGTTTGTCGGGGGTCGCTGCGACGAAAGCACCTGGGAACATGATCCGACGGTAGCCCGGGTACGGTTTCGCACGTGGATTTGGGCCCGATCAAGCAGCGCCTGCACGCCATCCTGACGGATGCAGCGGGTGCGAACGGCGCACTGCCGCTCGACGTCTGCTGCTTGCTGATCTGCCAGCTGGCCGGCCGCGAGATCGACGTCGACGTCGAACTGCGCGCCCTCGACCTGATCGCCGAGACCCTCGACGCAAGCACCTTCGACGGCATCATCGCCGGACTGTTCTCCGGCCCGCAGCCGCTGCGCGGTAACACCGAGGCCTACTACCAGATCACCAACTCGATGCTGTCCGACGTGCGCCGGACCGGCCTCGGGATCCCGATCACGCTGTCGGTTCTGGCGATCGAGATCGCCCGGCGCAAGGGCGTGCCGTTGGTCGGCATCGGCATGCCCGGCCACTTCCTGGTCGCCGACGGTGCTGCTCCCGATCGCTACGCCGACCCGTTCAACGGCGTGCGCGTGTTCGGACGAGACGGCGCCCGTGAGCTGTTCCAGCGTTACAGCGGCGGTGCTGCGGCCTGGGACGATGCGTATCTGCAGGTCACGAGCAATGTCGACATCCTGTTCCGCATCGTCAACAACATCCGGGTCGCGTGCACGCGCAGCTTCGTCGAGCGACGCAACCTGCCGTGGGTGCTCGAACTGCTCAGCTGGTTCCCCCAGGGCCCGGCCTTCGACCGCGCCGCCGCAGCCCGCACCGTCGCAGCCCTCAACTGAACCCTCAGTAGGTTGGTGTCGTGATCGACCCGACCATCAAGCGCAGCCTCGGCCAGATGATGAAGGGGGTCCAGCTCGTCGGCGCGGCGCACGACGGCATCGCCCGCGCCTACTGCAGCCACTGGGTCTGCCAGGTCAGCTTCGAGGAGCCGATCGTCATGGCCAGCGTCTCGCCCAAGCACGACACCCATCCGCTGATCGCAGCATCCGGACAGTTCGCGGTGTCGATCCTGGCCGGCGATCAGGTCGATGTCGGCCAGTATTTCTCCTACCCGGGCCGCAAGTTCCGCTACATCGTCGACGAGTACCTCGACTTCCTGCCCGACAGCGGCTTGCCCGTCGCCCGCAATTGCGTCGCCTGGCTGCGCTGCGAGACGTTCGAGGTCAAGCCGATGTTCGACCACGACCTGTTCTTCGCCCGGGTCGTCGAGGTGGGCCCGGGTCGGCTGAAGGAGCCGCCCCTGCTGTACAGCAGCCGCCTCGGCTGGCGGATCACCGGCGACAAGGCCAGGACGCCTGGTGTCAGCATCCGCGACGCACTCCTCGAGCGCCTCGCGGCGGCGGGCTTCGACGACGTCGCCGACGACGACCCTGAGGACTGACCGGCCGATGGCTCGGCGCCCCTCCCCGGCCCTCACCGGTTTGCTCGCACAGAATGTCTACGTGAGGGAATCCGCGTGCGTCTGCGTGTGTGCTCACGCAGACCGTCTGTGCGAGCCGCCCAACGGTGCCGGGGTACTGTCGAAGCGTCACCGCGCACTCAGCGCATCGCCCGGGGGGTCGCCATGACAATCACCGAATCCACGCTCACTGCCGACGATCAGCGAGTCGACGACCTCGTCACCGAGCTGCTCGAGGCGTTCCCGCCGGCGACGACCAAGCCGGCCGCGTTCCTCGGCGCACAGTTCGACGCCGGCTTGGCCTGGGTGCACTTCCCGGTCGGCCACGGTGGTCTCGGCATGAACGCGAAGCTGCAGAAGCTGGTCAACGAGCGCGTGCTCGCCGAGGGCGCGCCGCACGCCGGTTCACGAAACCCGATCGGCTACGGGATGTGTGGCCCCACGGTCGCCGTGTGGGGGAGCGAGGAGCAGAAGTCGCGCTACCTCCGCCCCCTCTTCACCGGCGAGGAGATCTGGTGCCAGCTGTTCAGCGAGCCCGGCGCCGGCTCGGACTTCGCCGGTCTGTCCTCGAAGGGCATCCGCGACGGCGACGAATGGATCATCAATGGTCAAAAGGTCTGGACGACGTTGGCCCATGTGTCCCGCTGGGGTCTGCTCGTGGTGCGTACCGATCCCGAGGCCGTCAAGCACGCCGGGCTGACGGCGTTCGTGGTCGACATGCTCGCGCCGACCGTCGAGGTCAAGCCGCTGCGCCAGATGACCGGGGAGGCCGAGTTCAACGAGGTGTTCTTCACCGACACCCGCATCCCCGACAGCGAGATGCTCGGCAAGCCCGGTGACGGTTGGCGAGTCTCGCTGACGACCCTGATGAACGAGCGAGTGTCGATCGGTGGCGCGATCCCGGCAAAGGGCAGCGGCGTCATCCGCGACCTCGTCAAGACCTGGCAGGCGCTGCCGGAGGACCGCAAGGACCCGGCGATGCTCGACGAGGTGATGAAGCTCTGGAGCCGGGCCGAGATCCTGCGGCTGACGAACATTCGCGCCAACCAGAACCGCAAGATGGGCGATCCGGGCCCCGAGGGCTCCATCGGCAAGGGTGCGTCGGCCGAGCTGAACAAGGCCGTGTACAACCTCGTCGTCGACCTGATGGGTGCCGACGGGATGCTCTACGGCAGCTACGCGATGACCCGGCCCGAGCACGCGATGGGCTTCGACACGCTGCAGAAGGCGTTCCTGCGGATGCGCGCCAACTCGATCGAGGGCGGCACCACCGAAGTCATGAAGAACATCCTCGGCGAGCGCATCCTCGGCCTGCCGGGCGACGTCCGTGTCGATCGCGACCGCCCCTGGAGCGAAGTCCCCCGCAACTGAGCCACTGGCTCTGTTCAGTTGCCGGTGTGGAGGAGGACGCCGAGGAAGACGGCGGCGATCGAGGCCAGGCCGCTCAGTGCGCCGCCGAGGGCGACGAACCGTCTCGACCGGGCTGCAGTGTGCGCTGCGGCGGCTGCCCCGGCGGTCACGGCGACCACGATCTTGACGAACACCGTGATCTGGTAGCTGGTCGGCGCGTCGGCGACGTTGACATCGACCAGGTTCCACATGCCGGTCACCACGAGCACCCCGAACGCCGGCCAGGCGATGCGGTTGAACGCGCGTGCCGCCTGCTGGGCGACACCCTCGTGGGCGCGCAGCACCGGCAGCAGCCCGACGAGCGTGAACTGTCCGCCGACCCAGATCGTCGCGGCGAGGACGTGCAGCGTGAGGCGGATCGTGGCGGTCGTGGGGGAGAGCACGCTGGAAGCCTGCCATCCGGCGGCCGGAGCCGACTACCTCACGGAACCGTCCACCCTGTTGACTGCGTCAGCCGCGCAGGGCGGCGAGGACCTCACTGGCGGGGACGGCACGGTCATCGATGCCGGCCGCGTCGGACGAAGCGCCGAGGAGCACCGCTGCGGCACGGCTGATCGCGGCCTGCAGGTCGCGGATGTTGCGCGGCGGTGGGAAGTACTCGTCCTCCTCCGTTGCCCGGACGGTCTCGACGCCGTTGCGTGGCGCGAGGTGATCGACGACGGCCTGGACGAGGTCCTCCGGGGCGGATGCCCCGGCGGTGACGCCGACGACACCCGTCAGGTCATCCGGCAGTTCGGCGACGTCGTTGATCCGGAACACGCGTGGGCAACCGGCCTCGATGGCCAGCTTCTCCAGCGCCCGGGTGTTGGAGGAGTTCGCCGAGCCGATCACGATCAGCGCGTCGACCCTCGGGGCGATGCTCATCAGTGCCGACTGACGGTTCGTCGTCGCGAAGCAGAGGTCGCTGCGCCCGGGTGACCACACGTCGGGATAGCGCTCGCGCACGGCGACGGCGACGCCCTCCCAGTCGCGGTGGGACAACGTGGTCTGGGCGAGCAGCGCGACGGGCTCGTCGAACTGGGGGAGCGCGGCCACCTCGGCGACGGACTCGACCCGGCTGATCGAGGTCGGGGCGACGGCCATCGTGCCGACGGCCTCCTCGTGGCCCTCGTGGCCGACGTAGACGATGCGGTAGCCCTTGTTCGCGCGCACCTTGACCTCGTGATGCACCTTGGTGACGAGCGGGCACACCGAGTCGACGACGTAGCTGCCACGGGCGCGAGCGGCGAGCACGACTTCCGGGGCCGACCCGTGGGCCGACAGCATGATCGGGCGGCCCGGAGGCACGTCTTCGATCTCGTCGACGAAGACGACACCCTGGGCCTCGAACTGCTCGACGATCAGCTTGTTGTGGACGATCTCGTGATAGCAGTAGACCGGCGCAGGGAAGCTGCGGACCATGAACGCGAGGGCCTTGATCGCCATCTCGACCCCGGCGCAGAAACCGCGCGGTTCGGCGAGTAGTACGCGGTCGACATCCACGTCGTCAGGCTACCGGCGACGTGCCGATGCGCTAGCCTCCCGGCCGCTCCAGTGCCGCTCCCGGTACCCTTGACGGGCTATGTCACTGCCCACCGTCACCCTCGTCGTCCCCGGCTCGCCGGCGGAGCTGGCTGGGTTGATCGCCGGCGACGAGGTGTTGCGGCTCAACGGGCAGGTCCCGCGTGACATCATCGAGTGGCGATTCCTGGTCGACGAGGCCGAGGTCGACCTCGATGTGCGTCGTGGCAACGTCGAGCTCTCGATCGAGGTCAGCAAGACCGATGGCGAGCCGCTCGGCGCAGAGGTCGAGAGCGCACTGTTCGACCGGGTCCGTACGTGCGACAACCACTGCGAGTTCTGCTTCATCTACCAACTGCCCAAAGGTCTGCGCAAGAGCCTGTACCTCAAGGACGACGATTACCGACTGAGCTTCCTGTACGGCAACTTCACGACGCTCACCCGCTTCACCGAGGCCGATCTCGAGCGTGTCGTCACCGAGCGCCTGTCGCCGCTGCACGTCAGCATCCACGCGACCGACCCCGAGGTCCGCAACCGGATGCTGCGTAACCCACGCGGCGGGATGAGCCTGCGCTGGCTGCGTGCATTGCTGGACCACGAAATCACCGTGCACGGCCAGATCGTGGTCTGCCCTGGGGTGAACGACGGCGCGGTCCTCGCCGACACGCTCGCCGGTGTGCTCGACCAGTATCCGGAGCTGGCATCGATCGCCTGCGTCCCGCTCGGCCTGAGCAAGTTCAACACCGAGGGCGCGATGCGCGTGCACACGCGTGAGGAAGCCAACACCGTGCTCGACATGGTGCACGACTGGCAGGACATCTTCCTGACAACGGTGGGCCACCGGATGGTGTTCGCCGCAGACGAGTACTACCTGATGACCGGTCGCGAGTTCCCGGCCGCCGAGACGTACGCCGGGTTCGACATGCACGAGGACGGCATCGGCATGGCGCGCACGTTCACGATGGAGTTCACCGGCGAGGTCGACGCCCCGGTCGGACCGCAGAGCGGGTTCTTCGCCTGGGTCGACGGCGCACCGGCCGCCGGCTACCGCGCCCCGCGCAACCCCGCTGGTGACACCGGGCTGCGCGGCTGCGGCGACGCCGCCGGCGAGAACGGCAACGTGCTGCTCCGCCCGCGTGCGTCGGCGCCGATCGGCATCCTCACCGGAGAGTTCGGTGCCCAGGTGCTGACCCCGATGATCGCAGCTCTCGGCCGTGATGACGTGCGCGTCATCCCGGTCCGCAACGAGTTCTTCGGCGGCAACACCGCCGTCACCGGCCTGATGGTCGGCGAGGACATCGCCCGTGTCCTGGCCGATCAGCCGATGACCCACCGCTACCTGCTGCCGGACGTGTGCCTCAGTGAAGGTCGATTCCTCGACGGGATCACCGTCGATTCGCTGCCCCGATCGGTGGAGGTGGTGCCGACGAACGGCATCGCGCTCCGCCAGGCCCTGGGGATGCACAGCACTGGGCCGAA
>JANXUX010000010.1 GCA_025351965.1 Actinomycetes bacterium
CCGCGCGCACGCCGAGGACCTCTGGCACGAGGTGCGCCTCGTGATCAGCGAGGCGGCGGAGAGCGCCCAGGCGCAGCATCGGTTCCTGTTCACGGGCACGGTTCGCGACAACATCGCCTACGGGCGTCCCGAGGCAGCGGACTCCGAGGTCGAGGCGGCAGCGCGCGCCGTCGGTGCGCACCACTTCATCGCCGATCTGCCGAACGGCTACCGCACCGCGATCTCTGAACGCGGCCGCTCGCTGTCGGCCGGCCAGCGCCAGCTGATCGCACTCGCCCGAGCCCAGCTCGTCGATCCGGCGATCCTGCTGCTCGACGAAGCCACCGCGAACCTCGACCTCAACGCCGAGGCCAAGGTCCGTGACGCGATGGCCACCGTCGCCCGGCAACGCACGACGATCCTCGTCGCGCACCGCCTGACGACCGCACGTACTGCGGACCGAATCGTCGTGCTCACCGACGGGCTGATCGTCGAGATCGGCGACCACGACTCCCTCGTCCGCAACGGTGGCCGCTACGCCGAGATGTGGGCCGCCCACCACGGCCAGCACGCCTGAGGTCACCCGAGTCGACGTCACCGGACGGGTTGCCCGGCTCCGCCGGCCCCGTCTCGCAAGTGGGTGCTCACACGGCCCGAATCCGGGCCGATCGCACACCCAGTCGGCCTGCACACCCAGTCAGCCCGAAAGTGGGTGCTCACACGGCCCGGATCCGGGCCGATCGCACACCCAGTCGGCCGGATTGCGACGGCTCAGCCCAGCGCGTGCGTGGTGACGAGGCCGACCCAGCGCTCCCACAGCTGCGGCGGGTAGTCGTGGCCCATTCCCTCGATCAGCTCGAAGCGGGCGCCGGGCACCAGCTCGGCGACGCGGCGTCCGGCGTCGGGGCCGATGAGGTGGTCCTGGTCGCCGTGGATCACCAGCGTCGCCACGTCGAGGGCGCGCAAGCCGTCGACCCTGTCGCCCGAGGCGCGCACGCCCATGAACTGCCGGGTCGTGCCCGCCGGGTCGAAGCAGCGCGCATAGGCACGTTTCGCGTCGGCGGTCCAGCGGTCACGGTCGAAGAACTCAGGGCTACCCCATTCCTCGAGGCCGTCGATCCAGCCTTGGATGTACGACGATTCGTCGGTGGCGGGCGGCCCGGTGAGCAGCGCGAGTGCGCGGGGCGTGGGCGGGCCGAACTCGGGTTCGCCGGAGCTGGACATCACCGAGGTGAGCGTCAGGACGCACGCCGAGTGCTCGATCGCCATCGTCTGCGCGATCATCCCACCCATCGACAGGCCCATGACGTGCGCAGCGACGATCCCCAGATCGTCGAGCACGGCGATGCCGTCCGCTGCCATGTCGGACAGCGTGTAGCACTCGCCCCCAGCGCCGACGGGAGCATCGGTGAAGTGCGTCGACAGGCCCATGTCGCGGTTGTCGAAGCGGATCACGAACAAACCGGCGGCGGCGAACATCTCGCACCAGGCCTCGGGATAGTTGATGCACTGGCTGCCCAGGCCGTTGACCAGCAACAGAGCTGGGTCCTCGGGATTCCCGAAGGTCTCGTAGTAGATCGTGCAGTTTCCGTTGCGGGCGTCGGTCATCCCCGGACCGTAGTCTCGGGCGATGGAACTCGTCACCGATGCCGTGTCGTTCACCTGCCCGCGCTGCCAGGAGATCGTCGCCGCTCGCTTCTACGGGCCGTGCGACACCTGCCGGGCGACGCTGCGAGCCACGCTCGGCGGTGAGGCGCGCGAGGTCGTCGCGGCTGAGTACGTGCCGAAGATGAACGTCGTCCCGAACGCGGTGGCGTCCAAGGAGTAGCCGGTGCGACGACGGCTGTGGCTCAGCTGCGGTGGCGTCGACCGACGGCGGTCGCTCAGCTGCGGATGTACCGCAGCGTCGTGAACCGCTGACGGAATGCCGAGGTGCGCAAGCCGACGGGAGAAGGATCGGTGCGTAGGCCGTCGGCGATCAACCCGGCGAGTTCGGGCATGTCGTCCACCGTCATCCCCCAGCGCACGATTTCTGGTGTGCCGACCCGCAGTCCGGCCATATCGCCGCGGCCCGGGAGCCCGATCGCACACGCCAGCAGGTTCGCCGGGCGCAGCCGCAGCGCGGCTTCGTGCCCGCCACCCCACTCGGTGGCGTCGACGGCCAGTTGGTGCGAGGTGGTGTACCCGCCGACAGTGCTGTGTACGGGCAGCCTGAGGTCGGCCAGCGAGCCGGCGAGTGCCGACGCGGTCGCGACCATGGCGAGCGCGTAGGCGTGGCCGTGCTCCAGCCAGTCGAGCATCGTGATCGCCAGAGCGGCGGTCTTTCCGGCGTCGAAGTTGGCGGTCAGGCCGGGGTAGGCGATCGCATCGATCCGCTCGGCAAGATCTGCCCGGTTGGTCAGGACCAGCCCCCCGGCCGGCCCACCGAGACTCTTGTACGTGCTCATCGTCATCAGGTCGGCACCCTCATCCAGCGGGTTCGCCCACATGCCACCGGCGAACATCCCGCACGCGTGTGCGGCATCGAAGAGCACGTCCGCACCGACGCGGTCGGCGATCGCGCGGATCTCGGCCACCGGATGGGGCATCAGGTTCAGGCTGGCACCGATCGTGATCAGCTTCGGGCGGATCCGCTCGGCCAGCTCGGAGAGCGCATCGAGGTCGACCGTGAAGTGCTCGGCGTCGATCGGGCACTCGTGGATGTCGAGCCCGTAGAGGCCGGCGGCACCACCGGGACGGTGGGTGATGTGCCCGCCGATGCTGGCCGGCGGCACGATGATCGAGTCACCGGGCTGGCACGTGGCCATGAACGCATAGAGGTTGGCGAGCGCGCCGGAACCGACGCGGATCTCGGCGTAGCGGGCACCGAACACGCGGCAGGCGAGGTCGGCAGCGATGACCTCGATCTCCTCGATCGCCTCGAGGCCCATCTCGTACTTGCCACCGGCGTGGCCGAGCGACGCACGCGAGCTGAGGCCAGCGCCCAAGGCCGCCTCCGCACGTGGGTTCATCACATTCGACGCCGGGTTGAGGTTGATGCTCTCCCATTCGTGGATGACGCGGTTGCGGTCGATCAGCGTGTCGATGCGCGCCGCCAGCGCGTCACTGTCCGCCTCGGCGAGCGCATCGAGGATCGCCGCCTCACGCACCTGTGAGTCCGCGGCGAGCCACGCCCGTCCGGTCGAGGTCTCGGTCGGGGTCGGGGTCGCGATGGTGCTCATCTGCAGATCGTGGCACGGGGCGTGCCATCATGAAAAGCAATGATCTATGACGATGGCCAACAGAGATCCTGATGGCACATTCCGCGAGTCTCGACCGCCTCCGGCTGCTGCACTCGGTGGCGGGCCTCGGCACGATCGCAGCCGCAGCGCGGGCTAACGATTACACGGCCTCGGCGGTGTCCCAACAGCTCGCTGTACTCGAACGCGAGGTCGGCACGTCACTGCTGGAGCGCTCGAACCGTGGGGTCACGCTGACGCCGGCCGGACGGCTGCTCAGCGAGCGGGCCTCGATCATCCTCGACCTCGTCCAGACTGCACTCGCCGACGTCGGCCAGACCGCGCACGCCGAAGCGCCGACGACCGTCCGGGTCGGCGCGTTCCCGACCGCGATCACTTCGATGCTTCTGCCGGTCATCGAGCCCCTGGCCGGGTCGGTGCGCATCCAGGTCGTCGACCTCGAACCCGAGCATGCGCTTGCTGCACTCGCCGCGCGGACGATCGACGCGGCGATCGTCGATCACTATGACGACGATCGCCCGAGCACCGCCGCTACCGGCCTCGACCAGACGACGCTGTTGGTCGAGCCGATCTGTCTCGTCCACGCCTCGAACCGCCGCCCGCGATCACTCGAGTCCCTCGCCGGCTCGTCATGGGTGTTGGGTGGTGCAGCCAGCCGCCTCGGCCGCGCCACCCGGGGGATCTGCAACGCCGCCGGCTTCACGCCCGATGTCGTCGTGGAGAGCGATGATCACCAGGTCGCCTTCGACGTGATCACCTCGATCGGTGCGGTGACCTTGCTGCCCGAGCTCGCTCTGCGCGACGTGCCGCGCGGGGTCACGGTGTCACGACGGATCGAAACGAGCGCGGTGCGGCGGATCGACTTCGTGACCCGCCACGTCCTCTACCGCAACGCGGCGTTGGTGACCCTGGAGGATGCGCTCCGCCGAGGCGATCAGTCGTCCGGAGCCTGAGTAGCGGCGCGCGCGGCGCGTTCGATCGTCGCCCGTCGTTCCTCCCAGAACGACGGACTCTGCGATGTGACCGAGGCGCTGTCGGCGTCGACGCCCAACGATCCGTCGAGGCCTTCGCGCAGGATGTCCGCGTGTCCGGCGTGCCGAGTGGCGTCGGACAGACGATGGACCATCACGTTGAACAACGGCACCTCTTCCTGCCACCACGGCACGTAGCCCCGGCTGTCGAGATCCAGCGCGTCGATTGTCGCGTCCGAATGGGCCCAGACCCGTCGGTAGAGGGCGACGACGGCTGAGCGGGGCTCGTCCTCCGTGGCCCAGTGGTCGTGGCCTCTCGCGACGGGGTCGTCCCACCGGGGCAGCGGCTCCGGGAACGGGCGGTCGAACACCTCACCGAAGTATCGGGAGTCCGAGATCGCGTTGTGCTTCACCAGTCCGAGCAGGTTGGTGCCCGTGAGCGTCAGCGGGCGGCGGATGTCGTATTCGGGCAGTCCGTCGAGCTTCCAGACGAGCGCTTCGCGCACCCACCGCAGGTGTTCGAGGAGGTGTTCCTTGGCAACGCCTTCGAGCATGGCGACTACTCTGTCAGCTCGTCCAGCTTTCCTGGGCGCACCACGCGAACCTCTGGCGGCCAGCCCGCTCAGAGGTTCGTGAAGCTGTGGCCTGAGTGGTGGTCGCCGTTGTCGTCGTGGGGACGGACCAGGTCCATCGGACTCCTTCCACCATCGATGTACCCGAGCGCGTAGGCACCGATCTCGTAGCCGAGCAGGCGCTGGATCCGCTCCGGGAAGGTGCGTACCTCGTCGAGCGTGTACGACAGGTATTGGTTCTCCTCCTGGCGCAACCAGCCGAGCACGTAGTCGATGTTCACTGCGAATCGCGTTGCGTCGGTCGTGTTGGCGCCACCGCCGTGCACCGTCGAGCCGAGGTAGAGCACCACCGAACCACGGGGCATCGTGGCAGGCAGCGTGTCGGTCGCCATGTAGGTCTGCGCGTCCGGCGTGCGGTGGCTGTCGGGCACGACACGGGTGGCGCCGTTCTCCTCGGTGAAGTCGGAGAGCGCCCAGATCGTGGCCACCTCGACGTCGACGTCGCGTGGGAACGGGAACGAGTCGAAGCACCACTGGTCGCGGTGCAGGAACTGCGCCGGTGACTCCGGGCCGATCGCGATCGACTGGGTCAGGTGCAGCTGGTACGTCGTCTTCTTCGGCCACAACACCGTGTTGACCACCTCCAGCACGAGCGGATGGGTGACCATCGCCGCGCTGGACGGGCAGCGGCTGAGTAGCGCACCGGTGCGCCGGGTGTTGAAACCGCTGAACGCGTCGGCTCCGACAGGCGTCTGCTCGAACCACGGCTGCAGTTCGCCGAGTAGCTGATCGCACGCAGCGTCGTCGATGAGCCGCTCGACGATGATGACACCGTGCAGCAACAGTCCGGCACTGACCTCGGCCGCTGAGGTCGACGCGTCGTAGCGCGGGATCACGCGTCGTCCATCGGGACGCCGGCACCAGGACGGAATGCGGACTCTCGCTTGGCGCCTTTCTTGGCCATGTTCTGCATCGTGGTCACCATCGCTGCCTGGGCTCCCTCGTGGGCCATGATCTTCTGCATGACAGCGGCGCTGGCGCCGGCGATGAGCGCAGTCTTGTTGACCTCGACGTAGTCCGCCGAGGCCTGCATCGGGCGGAACGTGCCGTTGAGCGCCGGGATGACGTAGCGCGACACCATCTCCCAGGACCGCTTCGAGGCTTCCTTGTTCGCCCAGTCGTGGGCGAAGCCCAGCACCACGCCGAAGCCGCCGGTGATGTCCTGCAGGTGGCGGATTGCACCAATCAGATCGTCCGGCGTACCGATCACCGCGGCGCCGGCACCGACGGCGCCGTTGCCCGTGATCTCGTCGAGCAACTCCCACGCGTTCTCGACGTGGTTGGCCCCGGGTCGGCCGAGGATCTTCGCGTTGTACTCGTTGTGCCAGCGCTGCAGTCCGAGCACGGCCTCGTCGCGGGCCTGCTCGCGGGTCTCGGCGAGGTGCCAGCTCATCATCACCCGCCAGTTCTTGCGGTCCACCGTCTGGCCGTGCTGGGCAGCGGACTCCTCGGCGAACGCCCACTGGGTCGGTAGCGCCGCGATGCCCTCGGTCGAGGTCGAGGCGATCGACAGCACGCCGATGCCGTGCTTGCCTGCGATCTGCATCCCGCTCGGCGAGATCGACGACGCGGTCACCATCGGTAGGTCCTCCTGGATCGGCAGGATCTGCAGCGCAGCGTCGCGCAGGGTGAACCACTCGCTGTCGTAGTCGAAGCGGTCCTCGCCACGGAGCAGGCGGATGATCACGCCCTGAGCCTCGTCCTGGCGATCACGCTGCACCATCGCGTCGATGTTCAGGGTGCGCGCGTCCGACGGCAGTGCGCCCGGACCGCTGCCGAACATCGCCCGTCCGCGGGTCATGTGGTCGAGCTGCACGATGCGCTGGGCGACATTGAACGGGTGGTGGTACGGCAGCGAGATCACGCCGGTGCCGAGCCGGATCGTGTGCGTGCGCTGGCCGGCTGCGGCCAGGAACATCTCCGGCGACGCGATCATCTCCCACCCGGTGCTGTGGTGTTCGCCGCACCAGAACTCGTCGAAGCCCCAGCGGTCGAGGTGCTCGGCGAAGTCCAGGTCGCGCTGGAACTGTGTGGTCGGGCTCTCACCCAACGGGTGGTGCGGGGCGAGGAAGGTGCCGAATTGCAGACGTGCCATTCGCGCAGCCTACGAAAATTGAAGGTTCTCACCGTGCAGCGGGGCCGGTAGCGTGTCGCTGCCCGTCAGGGCCCCGCATGCGGGGACGTAGCTCAGTTGGCAGAGCGCTACCTTTGCAAGGTAGATGTCGTGGGTTCGATTCCCATCGTCTCCACCAGGACAAGTCCAGTTCAGTGGCGCTTTCTGGTTGAAGTACCGTCCCGGCCAGTCGGTCCAGGTGCACAGCAGGGGCACAGCACCAAACCGCAGAACGGCATCTCGTGACGGTGTCGGACCTCGATGCCATGTCGCCCGATCAGCGAGCAGCGACCGTCGGTGCACACATCGTCACGGATCTCGGTGAACTCCCTGACGGGTTTCGGGAACGCGTTCTGGCACAGGTCGTCGCCTCGCGGTCGAGGCGGTGAGGGTTCGCCGTCGTCGGCCGACCGGAGAACACCTGACAAGCCAGGACAGGCTGCAAATCTTCGCGAGTGCGCTCGATGCGCCGTTCGGCACGGATCGGGCCGAACGTTGCGGGCGTCGTCTGTGACGTCGGTCTGTCGTGCTGGTAGACCACATATGGATTACCATATGTTCATGGCTCGGCGTGAAGTACTCCTTCAACTCGACGACGATCTCGTCGAACGCCTCGATCGACTTGCCAAGACCCTTGGCACGAACCGCTCGGAACTTCTACGACGCGGCGCACAGGCCGTCATTGACGCCGAGGACACGCGAGCCGCCGACCGCGACCTCATCGCCGCATACCGCCGACAGCCGACCGACCCCGCGCTGGTGCGCTCCGCCGCCCGGATGGCTACTCGCACGACGCCGGAGTGGTAGCTCGCAACGAGATCTACTGGGCTGACCTCGGGCCGCCAGCAGGTCGACGTCCTGTTTGCGTCATCACTCGCGACGCAGCGGCGTCAGTCTTGACAGCGATCACATGCGCGCCGATCACCCGAACCACCAGAGGCATCCGATCCGAGGTCTCGATCGGGCCGGACGAAGGCCTTCCGGAGACGTGCGTCATCAGCTGCGACAACATCATCACCCTTCCCGTCGAGGCGCTCGACGGGGAGCCGGTGGGACAGCTCGACGAGATCAAGCGGTCCGAACTCGATCGAGCCCTGCGATACGCACTGGACATCCTCTACTGACACTCGCCGCGCCCCGTCGAGCCGGCCAGCGCAGAGATCCGTTTGCCAGCCGACATGGGTGTCACTGAACCTCGCCTGTTTGATGACCGTGTCTGTCTGCCCTTCGCGACGTCTGAGGGGCACCCACCAGAGCTCGGACGGTCCGAACCCTCATGGGGGCTCGTTGCGGCGCCAAGGTCACCTCGACGCAACGTCGGTCGCATCGAGCAACGTGAAGCTGAGTAACGGTGCCGACGAAACCGTGGCCTAGCTTGAGCCGCCGTTTCGGGAAAACTCCGAAACGGTGACGGCAGTGGCTAG
>JANXUX010000024.1 GCA_025351965.1 Actinomycetes bacterium
CTGACCGCGCACGAGATCGAGGTCGACCGGATCCTGTGGGTGCCGTTGGCGACGCTCGTGGACACGCGCACCTACCGTGAGGAGTGGTGGGGCACCCCGCCGCTCGATCGTCGGATGTTCTTCTTCGATCTCGACGACGAGACGATCTGGGGTGCCACCGCCTACATGCTCAACGAACTGCTGAGCCTCGTCTACGGACCGCCGGCGATCCGCACCGCTCCGTAGAACGTGTACGCCCACGAGATGCACGTCGGTCTGTCGATGAATCGCCGTGAGGCACAGTGGGCGAGCATGTCGTTCAGGAACTGCTGGTCGATCTGCTTGCGTCGGCCTGCGGTCCAGTACCGACCGGCGCCGTAGTGGCGGTCGAGCAACTTGGTGTTGCGATATCCGAAGTCGTGTCGCCGGCACGGCTCAGTGAAGTTGAATGTACGCCCGGAGTTGCCGACGAGGGGCGCCGAGCAGAAGTCGGTGCTCCAGTCGAACCACGGGTCGCCGGCGACGCCATCCGGGCCGACACGTCGTCGCGCTGCGTCCGAGAACTCGCTGAGCGGCGCCTCGAACAGCATCCGCTCGACGAAGCCGGTATCGGTGATGGCGTTGCCGCCACCGCTCGCCCATGCCGTCGAGGCGCCGCTGTTCGGGACCAGGGTGGTGATGGACAGGACAGTCAACAGACTCGTGACTGCGACGAGGACACGGGCGAGATGCCGCATGATGTCCCCTTTGGGTTGTCTTGACCATCAGGAGTCAAGCGCGGACACCGCTGCGTACCAACGTCGACGGCGCCGAAATCGCGCCGCGATCTAGTCTCGTGAGATGAGGACCTTCTATCCCGAGACCCGGCCGTACGAGTCGGGGATGCTCGATGTCGGCGACGGCCAACAGCTGTACTGGGAGACCTCTGGGCGTCCCGACGGCAAGCCGGTGGTGTTCCTGCACGGCGGCCCCGGCGGCGGGTCGTCGCCCAGCCACCGCCGTCTGTTCGACCCGGAGCGCTACCGGATCATCGTGTTCGACCAGCGCGGATCGGGCCTCAGTCGCCCGCACGCGAGTGAGCCGGACGCCGACCTGTCGACGAACACCACGTGGCACCTCGTCGACGACCTCGAGCGGCTGCGCGAGCACCTCGGCGTCGATCGCTGGCAGGTGTTCGGCGGCTCGTGGGGGAGCACCCTCGCACTTGCATACGCCGAGACCCATCCCGAGCGCGTCACCGAGCTGGTCCTGCGTGGCATCTTCACCCTGCGCAAGGCCGAGCTCGAATGGTTCTACGAAGGCGGCTGCGCGGCGCTGTACCCGGACACGTGGGAAGGCTTCATCGCCCCGCTTCCCGACGTGCAGCCGGGTGGCTATATCGACGCCTACCACGCCCTGCTCAACGACCCGGACCCGACGGTGCACGGGCCGGCGGCCGTTGCCTGGTCGACGTGGGAGGGCTCGGGCATCACCCTGCTGCCCCGACCAGAGCTGGTCAGCCGCTTCGCCGAGCCGACGTACGCGCTCGCGTTCGCGCGCATCGAGAACCACTACTTCGTCCATCGGGGCTGGATGGAGGAGGGGCAGTTGATCCGCGACGCCGGGCGCCTGCGCGACATCCCGGCGGTCATCATCCAGGGTCGCTACGACGTCTGCACGCCGCCGATGACGGCGTGGGACCTGCACCGGGCGTGGCCCGAGGCCGAGTTCGTGATGGTGCCCGACGCCGGCCATGCCTACGACGAGCCGGGCATCCTCGACGCGCTGATCACCGCGACCGACCGCTTCGCGGACTGAGTTCGGGTGCGGTGGGTCAGCCGCCGACCGGTGTCCGGTCGAGGTCGAGGTCCAGGTCGACGAGCGACCGGAGCAGCTGCCAGCCGGCGAGGACGTGCCGTTCCGTCGTGAGCCGGGCGCCGATCGAGAAGCGCAGGCTGACGGTGGAGCCGTGCGAGTTGGCGAGCACCGTGCGCGTGAACAGGGCCTGGCCGGTGTTGTTGGCGGCCTCGATCAACGCATCGGTGGCTCCGCTGCCGGCGACCAGCGAGCAACAGAGCAGGTTCAGCGGATGCGGGGCGTCGATGCGGAACCGGTCGTCGGTGGTGACGAGTTCGGCGAGCTGCTGGGTCAGCCTGACGTGCTCACGGATCATCGCCTGTACGGATTCGACACCGTCACAGCGCAACGTGAACCACAGCTTGAGGGCACGGAACCGCCGGCCGAGCGGGATCTGCCAGTCGCGGTAGTCGATCGCCGCGCCGCTCTCCAGCGCCTTGGAGCGCAAGTACTCGGGGAGGATGCTGAGCGCGCCGAGCAGCGCCGCTCGGTCGGCGGTCCAGAACAGATCGCAGTCGAAGTTGACGCCCATCCACTTGTGCGGGTTGGTGCAGTAGCTGTCGGCGAGCTCGAGGCCGTCGTTGACCCAGCGGTACTCGGGCACCAGTGCAGCGATGCCGCTCATCGCCGCGTCGACGTGCAGCCACAGGCCGTCGCGCCGGCAGATCTCACCGATCTCGGGCGACGGGTCGAACGCCGTCGAGCTGGTGGTTCCGCGTGACGAGCAGACGAAGAACGGCACGAGCCCGCGCTCGCGGTCGTGGGCGATCATCCGCTCCAGCTCGTCGGCGCGCATCGCAAACGTGTCGTCGTGGGCCACGATGCGCATGTGCTCGCTGCCGATGCCGGCGATACGCAGCCCCTTCTCGATGCTGCTGTGGGCCTGCGCGGTCGTGTACGCGACGAGGCGCGTCGTGTCACCGTCGAGGTTGACGTCGCCACCGGTGATCCGCCAGCGCGCGCTGAGGATCGCGGCGAGCGTGGCCTCCGATGCCGAGCCGTGGATGACGCCGCCGCCCGTCGCCGAGTCGCTGCGGAAACGCTCCGGCAGGCCGAGCAGCTCCTGCATCCAGTCGAGCATCAGCGTCTCGACCTCCGTGCACGCCGGGCTCGTGACCCAGCTCATGCCCTGCACGCCGAGGCCGGCCGAGGCCAGCTCACCGAGGATCGCCGGGTAGGACGAATTGCCGGGGAAATAGGCGAAGAAGCTCGGGTGCTGCCAGTGGGTCAGACCGGGAGCGATGATGTCGTCGAGGTCGGCGAGCACCGCGCTGAACGGCTCGGGAGAGGACGGCGGGTGTGCCGGGAGCTGGCGGCGCACGTCGCCCGGCTGCAGCGCGGGGTTCGACACGGGGCGCTGCTCGATGTCCTCGATGTACGTCGCGATCCAGTCGATCAGCGCGTAGCCGTTCTGGCGGAACTCCTCAGGTGTCACAGCGCGCGACGGTAATCGCTACGGTCGCGCCATGACCGACGTGGCCCCGAAGATCGACCCCGACCTGGACATCGAGCGTGCCAGCGGTCTCGACCTGGACATCGAGCTGGATCCGGCTCGCTTCCCGATCGAGTCCTGCGCAGTGCGCGGCTTCCGCCAGGCCTACGTGCGCGTCAACCCGGGCGGCGTGCCATTGCTGTGCGTGCACGGTTGGCCCGAGACCAAGCGCATCTTCTGGAAGGTGATCGCGCCGCTCGCGGCAGCTGGGTTCGAGGTGATCGTGCCCGACCTGCGCGGTTTCGGCGACAGCGAGCCCGGCCCGGACGGCTTCCACGATGTCACGTCGCATTCGCTCGACCTCCATGCCCTCGTCCACGATCACCTCGGCCACGAGTCCGTCGTCGTCCTCGGTGGCGACCTCGGTGGTCCGGTGATCCAGGACCTGGCCCTGCGCCACCCGGAGTGGGTCGCGCGGATGGTGCTGTTCAATTCACCACTGCCGTACCTCAAGGACCGCATGGCGGGCATCGTCGGGACCCGGCCGGCGGCGGAGTCGAGCGACTACTTCCTGCGCCAGGGCACCGACCCGGATGGGCTCGCCGGCGACCTCGATTCACCGGGGCAGCGGACCCGGTACATCGCGACGTTCTACACGAGCCGATTCTGGGCTCACCCTGGCGCGTTCACCGCGCCGGGTGCGGTCGAGTTCCACACCGCGCCGTTCGCCGACGCGACGTCGCTTCGGGCCAGCTTCGGGGCGTACGAAAGTGCCTTCGATCCGGCGAAGCGCTCGGGCCCGTCGATGCTTGGCCGCAACGAGCGAACGCCGACGCTCGTGCTGCACGGCATCAGCGACCATGTGATGTACCCCGCGTTCGACCGGATGGCGGCGCAGGTCTTCGCCCACCACGTCGGCCCCTACCTGCTGCGCGACTGTGGCCACTTCGTGCCGTGGGAGGCACCGCACGCGCTGGCCAGCGGGACGGTCGCGTTCTGCGGCGACCTGCTCAGCGCGCGGCGACGGCCGCCGCCGCCCGTGCCTTCGTGAACTGCATCGCCCCGTCGTCGACGGGCGACTTGCGGAACATCACCCGGTCCTTGGCGTAGCTCTGCGGGTTGATCCACGGCTCATGGTCGCCCTGCTTGGGCAGCAGGTGCATCACCCGCTGCATGTAGCCGGCGGAGAAGCCGTCGATCCACGGACGCTCGGGCATGCCGGCGTCCTGCGGGCGCAGCTGCGGGGTGCACTGCACCGTTGCGGTGTCACGCATGTGGTTGAGCAGGCGGCAGACGTACTCGCAGGTCAGGTCGGCGCGCAGCGTCCAGGAGGCGTTGATGTAGCCGAACGACGATGCGAGGTTGGGGACGCCGGAGTAGGCGAAGCCCTTGTACGTCCACGTCGTCGAGAAGTCGACCGGCCCCCCGTCGACGACGAACTCCATCTCGCCGAGCGTCACCATCTGCAGGCCCGTCGCAGTGACGATGATGTCGGCATCCAACTCCTCGCCGGACGTCAACCGGATGCCGTTCTCGGTGAACGTGTCGATGGTGTCGGTGACGACCGTGGCTGCGCCGGAGGTGATCGCGGTGAACAGATCGCTGTTCGAGACCAGGCACAGTCGTTGGTCCCACGGATTGTACGACGGCGTGAAGTGCTTGTCGACGTCGTAGTCGGCCGGGAGTTGGGCACGCACCATCTGGAGCAGCTTGGCCTTGACCTTCTCCGGCGCAGTGCGGGTGCGCTTGTAGATCAGGCCTTGCAGCTGCACGTTCTTCCAACGGGTCAGACGGTACGCAAGCGCATCCGGCAGGAACCGGCGCAACGTGTTCGCCACCGGGTCCTCGTCGGAACGTGACACGACGTAGGTCGGTGAGCGCTGCAGCATGGTCACGTTCGCAGCGTTCGCAGCGAGGGCCGGCACGAGCGTCATCGCCGTTGCGCCGGAGCCGATCACGACGACCCGCTTGCCGGTCACGTCGAGGTCTTCCGGCCACTGCTGTGGGTGCACGACCTGGCCGGCGAAGTCTCGAGCACCGGGGAACTCGGGCGTGTATCCCGCCGCGTAGCTGTAGTAGCCCGAGCACATGAACAGGTAGTTGCAGGTGATCTCCACCGGTTCACCGTCGTGCGTGGCTTGCACCGTCCAGCGCGCCTCGTCGCTCGACCACTCCGCTTTCGCGACGCGATGTCCGAAGCGGATGTGACGGTCGATGCCGAACTCGTGGCTCGTCTCGCGCAAGTAGGCGAGGATCGACGGTCCGTCCGCGATCGCCTTCTGCGCGGTCCACGGTTTGAATCGGTAGCCGAGCGTGTGCATGTCGCTGTCCGAGCGGACGCCCGGATAGCGGAACAGATCCCACGTTCCGCCGATGTCGGCGCGACCCTCGAGGATCACGAAGGTGCGGTCGGCGGAGAAGGTCTGCAGGTGATAGCCGGCGCCGATGCCGGAGATACCGGCGCCGACGATCACGACGTCGAAGTGTTCAGCGGTCATGCGATCGAGTCCCCCCGGACCATCGTGGTGCGGCCGGTGCCGTCATCTGATCGACTCTACTGCCCGCCACGGCGACGCCTCAGTTCGCCCTCGATCCAACGGCGGCGTCTCGGGCTTTGATCGAGCGAACGACGCGCCACGAGATCACGACGATGCCGAGTGTCAACAGCCCGAACGTGACGCCCTGCAGTGCCCCACCTCGGTCGCCGGCCTGCTTGGGCTCGATGCCGCAGTCGGGAAGGTCGATCGAGTTGTTGAGGCACTGCGACAATTCGCGCTTGGTGTCGAGGAAGCTGTTGTCGATCGTGGTGGTCGTCGCTGCTGCGCCCTCGCCGTCACCGGTCGGCGGTGTGGTCGCGAATGCGCGGCCCGGAGCGAGGAGCGCGGAGAGGGCACACACCACGAACAGCAGACGACGCATCACCACATCGTCGCGCTTCGCGAGCCCCGATACCCAGCGGCCGGACGTGCGTCACGTCGTGTTCAGAAGCCGCCGGTGTGGACGAGGATCACGATCAGCACGACGAGGATGATCAGCACCAGCAGGACGTGGCCGACGATGAACGCGACGAGCGCCGCCAAGGCCGGAACGACCACGAACGCGATCAGCAGCACCTTCCAGTAGCCGCGGTCAACGATGAAATCGGCGGCCTCGCGCCCGCCCCGGCGGACCGCCACCATCGCCGGCGGGAAGGCGACGAGTACGAAGGCGACGAGCACGTACCAGAACTGCACCATCGAGTGCGCGACGGAGTTCCACAGCGTTCGGTCGTCGACCGCAAACCGCAACGCGCCAAGACCGAAGAACGCCACGAAGGCGATTGGCATCGCGATCAGGACGGCGAGCCCGACGGTGGCGAGGTGTTCGCGCAGGCTCTGGAACGCGGCCTCGTCGAGGAACACCGGCCGCCAGCGTCGCCCTCGACGGATCGCGCTGGGCGACTGCGGCGGCGTGCGGTCCGGCTCGGTCGGATCGATGTCCGTCGGGGCCGCCTCGGTGTCGTCGACGAGATCCGCGAACGGCTCCAGCGCGCCCGGGAAGTATCGGGCATCATCGGGGCCGGGCGGATCGAACGGAGTCGGGACCGTCGGCGGCTGATCCATACCGCAGCGTACGCCGCCCCTCGTACGCCGCTGCACCGCCCCGCCCCGCCCCGCCCCGCCCCGCCCGGCCCGGCCCGCGCCCGCTGCGCACGCGCTGGGTCTGCCGGCACCTCGCTACCGCTCGATGCACCGTCCTGGGACAGCCGCACGCTGCGGGTGCCGGTACCGTTCGGGCGATGTTGCGCTGGGCGATCCTGGGTACGAGCTTCATCTCCGAGACGATGATGGGCGCGGTCTCCAACAGCCCGGGCTCCACCGCCACGGTCGTGTACGGGCGTGACCCGGACCGGTTGGAGGACTTCCGGGCGCGACACGGCATCGAGCGCTCGACCACGTCGCTCGACGATGCCGTCGCCGACGCCCAGGTCGACGCCGTGTACGTCGGCCTGCCCAACCACATCCATCACCTCGCCACCGTCGCGGCGGCGCGAGCGGGCAAGGCGGTGCTGTCCGAGAAGTCGCTCACCGTGACGAACGAGCAGGCGAACGCGCTGCTGGCCGCGGTCGACGGCACGGTGTTCTTCGTCGAGGGTCTGATGTACCTCGCCCATCCGGTGATGGCCCGGTTCGTGGAGGTGCTCGGTGACGGTCGGCTCGGCCGGCTGAAGTCAGTACATGCCACCTACGCCGCCGACATCTGGCAGCTCGTGAACCCCGAAGGCGGTGGAGCGATCTTCGACCTCGGCTGCTATCCGGCATCGTTGGTGCAGTTGGTCGTCGACACCATCGAGGGCGACGGCGCGTTCGGTGTCCACCGTCTCAGCGCGACCGGGCACCGTTCGGCGAGCGGCACTGATGACGCCGCCAACGTGACCGAGAGCGCCGCAGTCGTGCAGTTCGACTCCGGCGCGCTGGCGACCATCCACACCGCCGAGACCTATGGCATGACCGCGCACGTGGAGGTGCACGGCGAGCATGGAGTGCTCGCGTTCGAATCCAATCCGTGGCTGCCGGCGCCGGGCGCGAACTCGTTCCGGTGGACCCCGTTCGATGGTGAGTCCGAGCGCTTCGTCGTCGATGATCCGTTCGACGCCTTCGACCACCAGATCCGCATGGTCGAGGCCCACGTCGCGGCGGGACGGCGGCAGGCCGAGCGCCCGAGCCCGCGGCTCGAGGACTCGCGGACGCTGCTGCGGATGCTGGCGGCGTGGGATGCGGCGATCCCCGCATCGACGCCTGCGGCTGAGATCGAATCGGTCGGGCGTCCGGGTGGGCCACTAGATTCGGTCACTTGAGCGACGCATCTGACACCGACACGCACGACCCGGCCCACAACGACACCGTGCTGGTGGTCGACTTCGGCGCCCAGTACGCCCAGCTGATCGCGCGTCGGGTGCGCGAGCTGAACGTGTACAGCGAGATCGTGCCGCACCGCATCACCGCCGCCGAACTGGCCGCGAAGAAGCCCGCCGCGATCATCCTGTCCGGCGGCCCGAAGAGCGTTCACGTCGAGGGCGCGCCGTTACTCGACCCGGCGATCTACGAGCTCGGCGTACCGATCCTGGGCATCTGCTACGGCGTGCAGCTGATCGCCCAGCAGCTGCCTGGCGGAGTCGTCGGTCGGGGCATGCGCGGTGAGTACGGTCGAGCCAAGCTGACCATCACCGACACGGCGAGTCAGCTGCTCGTCGGCCAGCCCGCCGAACAGGACGTCTGGATGAGCCACTTCGACGCGGTCACCACACCGCCCGACGGTTTCATCGCGACCGCGTCCAGCCCGGACGCTCCCGTTGCCGTGATGGAGAACGCCGAGCGCAACATCTGGGGCGTGCAGTACCACCCCGAGGTCGTACACACCGCCAACGGGATGGAGGTGCTGCGTCGGTTCGTGATCGACCTCGCTGGGTGCCGGCCGACGTGGACGATGTCGTCGATCATCGACGACCAGGTCGCCCTGATCCGCGCCAAGGTCGGCTCCGAGCGGGTCATCTGCGGGTTGTCCGGTGGTGTCGATTCCGCCGTTGCCGCGGCGCTGGTCCACAAGGCGATCGGCTCGCAGCTGACCTGCGTCTACGTCGACATCGGGCTGATGCGCAAGGGCGAGTCCGATCAGGTCACCGAGACGTTCCGGCGGAACATGAACATCGAGCTGATCCACGTCGATGCGGGGGACCGGTTCTTCGAGCGCCTCGCCGGCGTCACCGAACCGGAGGCCAAGCGCAAGACGATCGGTGAGCTGTTCGTGCGGGTCTTCGAGGAGAACGTCGGCGGCCTCACCGACGCCACGTTCCTGGTCCAAGGCACCCTCTACCCGGATGTCATCGAGAGTGGTGGTAGCGATGGCACGGCGGCGGTGATCAAGAGTCACCACAATGTCGGCGGGTTGCCCGACGACATGACGCTGCAGCTCATCGAGCCGTTGCGCAGCCTGTTCAAGGACGAGGTCCGCCGGCTCGGCACCGAACTCGGCCTGCCCGACGAGATCACCTGGCGTCAGCCGTTCCCCGGCCCCGGCCTCGGTGTGCGCATCATCGGCGAGGTCACCCCGGCGAGAGTCGCGGTGCTGCAGGAGGCCGATGCGATCGTGCGCGAGGAGATCCGCAAGGCGGGCCTCGAACGCTCGATCTGGCAGGCGTTCGCCGTGCTCGCCGACATTCGCTCGGTGGGCGTCATGGGCGACGAACGCACCTACGAGAACCCGATCATCATCCGCGCCGTCACCAGCGACGACGCAATGACCGCCGACTGGGCCCGGCTGCCGTACGACTTGCTCGAGACGATGTCGAGCCGGATCATCAACGAGGTCGACGGGATCAACCGGGTCGTCTACGACATCACCTCGAAGCCCCCCGGCACCATCGAATGGGAGTAGTCACGGTGAGTGATGGTGTGAAAATCGTGACAACGGTCGCAACGCAACCGTAATAATTGCTACAGTCCTGCCCGTCATGCGTCGCTCTCACCCCATTCGCTGTGCCGTCGGTCTCCTGATCGTCCTGCTCGGCGGAGCGCTCACCGTCCATCCCGCGAGTGCGGGGACCGTTGGTCAGCAGGAGCAAGAGGTCAAAGACGTCGTCGCCGAGCTCGACCGGATGCACGAGAAGGTCGACCAGTACAACGAGGACTACCTCGGCGCGCTCAACGACCAGGCCGCCGTCGAGGCCGACATCGTCGTGTCGCAGGCGCAGATCGCCCAGCAGCAGACCCAGCTCGACCTGCTCCAAGGCCAGCTCGCAAACGTCGCGATCGAGCAGTTCATGGGCGGTGGCGGCGGTGCGTTCGGCCCGCTGTTCGATGACCCGGCCAAGATCGATGACGGCCTGCAGCGCCAACATCTCTCGACCGTTGCGGTCGACGCAGGGTCGGCGAGCACCGACGAGTACGAGACGCTGCTCACCGCGCTCGACGCTTCCCAGCAGGACCTCGAGAGCAAGCAGCAGCAGGCCATCGATCTCGCCGACAAGGCCGCCTCCAGCAAGAGCAAGGCCGAAGACGCTGCGGCTGCGCTCGAGACCCGCCTGGCCGACGAGAAGGCCAGGCTCGGTGATCTGATTGCGCAGGAGCAACAGCGTCAGGCCGATGCCGCAGCTGCGCAGTACAAGCAGGAGCAGGCTACGGCAGCCGCCGCCGCTGCTGCCAAAGCCCGCAGCAACGCATCCAGCAACAACAACTCGGGCAACGCCAGCTCGACAGCCGGCAACGCCAGTTCGACAGCGGCGGGCAACGCCAGTTCCGATCCGGGGTCCAGCTCGAACGACAGCGGGTCGTCGACCAGTGACAGCGGATCCGGGTCGGGCTCCGGTGACAGTGGTTCGAACAACCCGCCGCCGGTGTCCAGTCGGGCCCAGGTCGCGGTCAACGCTGCCGCCAGCCA
>JANXUX010000029.1 GCA_025351965.1 Actinomycetes bacterium
GATCGTGCACTCGTTCCGCACGACGATGTATCGCCACCATCAGTCGGGCATCCACCGCTGGTACAGCTCGCTGCAGTCCGCCGAGTCCGAGGCCGGCTCGATGACACCGATGGTCACCATCGTCCAGCACTCGGGCGCGGACTCCGGGGCCGTCCCGGCGTTCGTGTCGATGTTCGCTGATGCCCCACCGGTCGTCGAGTCAAAGCCGCTCGAGGTCACCGCGATCGACGCGCACGACGCGTGGACCGATGAATCCGTTGTCGAACTGGCGACGCTGCTCGCCGAGCCGGAGATGGAGCATGGCGATGTTGCTGTGCAACCGCAGGCCGAGGACATCGCGTCGGCGAACTTCGACCCATTCGATTCGGCCACGACGTGGGAGGACGACATGGTCATCGCCGACGCGTCCGTCCTCGCGATGACCGAAGCCGAAGCCGAAGCCGAAGCCGAAGCCGACACGGTGATCGAGGCAGCCCAGCCGAACGCCAGTCCGTGGGGTGCACCGGTCGCGGTCGACGACACGACCGTCGAGCCCGTCGCCGTGCCGACTGTCGTCCTGCCGTCCTTCGACAGGCCCCCGGCGATGCGCATCTCCCAGGATGCTCCGACGGAGCGCACCCTCCCGACGGTGCTGACCAACGCCGGTCCGTCGTTCGTCCTGGATCCCAACGGACCGCGCCTGCCCGGTCAGGAGATTCCACCGCTCGAGCCCGAAATCGAACCGGAGATCGCTGTCCCGGTGGCCGAAGCCGAGCCCGCCGAGCCAGAGTCCGCTGTCATCACAGCGCCCACCACGCCAGAGCCGGCAACGATCCGTCCGCTCGCATCGCTGGCGCCGCTCGCCTCGATGCTCAGCGGCCGCACCAGTCCCCCCGAGGTGGCGCCGGCCACGCCGAGCACCGATGCGGTTCCCCCCGCCGCGTCTGGTCTCGATGCGTGGTCGGCCTCACCCTCGGTGACACCCGTCAACGGCTCGATCACCGGCGCAGGTGCGCTTGGATCGGTGACGCTGACGAACCAGCCGGCGGCGATGAAGCCACTGGCACCGCTGACACCGCTGACACCGCTGAGCGCCCCCCTCGACTCGACGACGCCGGCCACGACGGCCACGACGGCCCAGTCCGTGCGACCGACACCGGCCCCCCCGCACCTCATCCCAGAACTCGGTGCCATTCCGGTGCCCGAGGATGTCGCTGCTGCGGTGCGTCGGGCGATCGCCGCGATCGAGGCAGCCACCGCCAACACTGGTCCGTCTGCGGTCAACTTCGGGCCATTGACGGTCACGTCGGCCGGTCAGTCCGCCCCGACGCTCGCGTCGCTGACGTCGCTTCCGTCTCTGGTCCAGCACACGGCGTCGCTGACCCCGGCTGGTTCGCCCGATGTCACCCCGACGGCGCCCGAGGGCATCGAGGCCGTGCAGAACGCCGACGGGCTCGTCACGCCGCTGCTGTCGCTCGGCGGGCCGAACGGTCTCCAGCCGATGACCGCACTGAAGCCGATGACCGCACTCCAGCCGATGACCGGGCTGCAAACGATGACCGGGCTGCAAACGAAGAGCCTGCAGCCGCTCAAGGGCCTACAGCCGCTCGACGGGTTGCAGACGTTGCCACCGACGACGCCGGCGCAGCCGTCGAACGGTGGCCTACAGGCACTCGCTTCCACCGGTGGCTTCGCTCCGCCGCAGGTGCCCCTCACCGACATCGATGCAGATCGCCGCGACGCACTGGGCGACCCGCAGGCGCCGGGCATCACAATCGCCCGACGTGGCGCGCTACGGCGTTTGATCGACGGCATCCGCCGCCGCTGACATCGTCGGCTGGACGGCCTCGTGTCCCGGCCGACGCCGCCGGCGGGTGGCGAAGAACGCCTGCAACAGCGCACTGCACTCATCGCGCATCAACCCGGACTCGACCACGCATCGGTGGTTGAGACGCGGCTCGGCGAGCAGGTTGTAGAGGCTCCCCCCGGCTCCGGCCTTCGGGTCGGTGGCGGCGAACACGACCCGGGCCACGCGCGCATTCACGAGTGCTCCAGCACACATCGTGCAGGGCTCGAGCGTCACGTAGATCGTGCACTCGTCGAGGTGCCAGTTACCGAGATGTGCCGCAGCATCGCGGATCGCGAGGACCTCGGCGTGCGCAGTGGGGTCACCGGTCAACTCACGCTCGTTGTGGCGGGCCGCAATGACGACCCCCTCGCGCACGACGACCGCCCCGACGGGCACATCGAGGTGTTCCTCGGCGAGCCTGGCCTCGGCGAGGGCCAGGTTCATCGCCTCGGCGTCCGTCACCACCGACCGGGTGGCCGGGACGCGGGACGTAGCGGAGGACATGGCGGAGGGTGTGGGATTTGAACCCACGGAAGTTTGCACTTCACACGCTTTCCAGGCGTGCCGATTCGGCCGCTCTCGCAACCCTCCGTGCCGCCAGCGCTATCGAACAATGACGTCGCCGAGCAGGTGTGAGCAGGGTAGCGCCCAGCTAAGCTGACGACACCGTTTGACACCCGTTGGGTGAGGTGACGGTCGGGTCCTGTGCAACAGTCGTCCGGGAACCAGGTCAGGGCAGGAATGCAGCAGCCTTCAACGGTCTCGCCTGTGTGCCGCAGGTCGCCTGGCCGTCACCTCACTCGACGGGTGTTTCGGAGATCTACAGCCGTTCCGCGAGGCGGTCGGCACGGTCGGCCAGGTGGGGCGCACCGAGGTCGTCGGCGAACGACAAGAACTCTGATGTCGGCCCCTGCCAGCGCCAATCCGTGACGGCACCGACGTCGATGTCCGTGACGACCGTCGCGATGCGTCGGAACAGCAGCGCTTCGTCGAGATGGTCGCGCAGGGTCGCAGCCAGTTTCTCCGCACCGCGCAGTGTGCCGAGGCGCCAGTCGGCCGCCGAGGCAGGGATCGCCTCGATGTGCCCGAAGGCAGCCAGCACCGTGGAGGTGCCCTTCGCGCCCCATCCCGGCAGGCCGGGAAAGCCGTCGGCCGTGTCACCGACCAAGCCGAGGTAGTCGGGGATCGACAGCGGTCCGACACCGAACTTGGCAATCACACCCGCTTCGTCGACGATCTCGTCCTTGCGCCGGTCGTACTGCACGACCCGCGTGCCACGCACGCACTGACCGAGGTCCTTGTCCGGGGTCACGATCAGGACCCGGTCGACGTTCGGGTCGGCGTCGGCGACCGCAGCCGCGGCGCCGAGTGCGTCGTCGGCTTCGTACTCGACCATCGCCCAGGTCGTGACGCCCATCGACACCAGGGCGGCCTCCATCAGCGGGATCTGCACGAGCAACTCCTCGGCCATCCCCGCACTCGTCTTGTAGCCAGCCCAGAGATCGTTGCGAAAGCTCTCGATGACGTGGTCGCTGGCGACACCGATGTGGGTCGCGCCCTGGGCCAGCATCTGCAGGGTCGACGACAGCACACCGATCGTCGCGGCGTACGGAGACTCGTCCTCGTGCTTGCCGGCTTGTCCGTAGTGCTGTCGGAACAACTCGTAGGTGCCGTCGATGAGATGGACGTTCATAGAGAACAGCCTGTCACACACTGATTCTGGCTCGCCGACGGCGCATCGACACAGATCCGACGACCTGAACCGCGTTCGACGAAGCACATCGGGTCGTCGGAGGGTTCGGTCAGACCAATCGCGGCGCGGGATCAGGAGGGTCGTGGAGGATGGTCGACCTGTAGGCCGCTGCTTGGTCGGCGGCGCGCTGGGCGGCGCCGCTGATTTCTTGGACGTCAGCACGAGCGGATGACGGCAGGGTATTTCTGAGCAGCATTTCGCTGTAGTTGATGATGATCCCGAGATGGTTGTTGAGGTCGTGGAGAAACGTGTTGGGGTCGAGATCACCGGCCCTTCTGTCGATGTCGATGTCGATGTCGCTGTCGATGTCGATGTCGATGTCGGCAATGGTGTTCGGAGCCGATCCGGGGCCTGCCGGTCGGGAGGCGGGCCGTGAGTACGGTTCTGCGGCGCTGTCGATGATCGACAGGATGCGGGGGATGTCGAACGGCTTGGTGATGTAGTGCGCCGCGCCGAGGTCACGGAGTCGTCGGGCTGCACCGGTGCTGGCGTCGGCGCTCACGATGACGACAGTGATACGGGCTGTGGATGGGTTGGCCTTGAGCTGGCGCAGGACCTGCTCGCCGTTCATGTCCGGCAGGTGGAGATCCAAGAGGACGAGGTCGGGATGGTGCGCTGTGGCAAGTTCGAGCGCGACGCTGCCTTGCATGGCGACGATCAGCGTGACGCCGGGGCGGCGCGCAACGATGCGTTCGAGGAGTCGGACATTGGAGAGGTTGTCTTCCACGTACAGGATGGTCGACCGGCGCGTCTCGATGTCGTCCGGCGTCGAACCGGATTGCACCGATGCGACGGTCACCGGCCCATTCAGTTCGGTGGCGGCCAGCTCGGCGGCTGTCAGTCCGGTGCCGGCCAGTTCTGTGCCTCTCAGTTCGGCGCCGGCCAGTTCGATCCAGAAGATGCTGCCCTCACCGATACGGGAGGTGACACCGATGTCGCCGCCCATGAGTGTCACCAGTTGCTTGCAGAGGGCCAGACCGAGACCGACGCCCTCGACGTCTCCGTGTTCTGCGGCGAGCCGTTCGAACGGCTCGAAGAGCAGCTTCGTATCGGCACCAGACAAGCCATATCCGCGGTCTCGGATCATCACTCGGAACCGGCCAGCGGGTCGGGCCTGGCCAGAGACGTGCACATCGCCGCCAGGACGGTTGTACTTGATCGCGTTGGAGATCAGGTTGAGGAGCACCTGGCGGAGCCGCTGCTGATCGGCACGCAGATGGACCGATATCGAATCTTCATCGACGTGGAGGTGAATCTCGCGCTGCGTCGCGAGCGGACGCATCAGTTCAATCGTGTCGTTGGTGACAGTGCACAGATCGATGGGTTCCAGGGACAACCGCATCACACCGCCCTCGATTCGGGCGATGTCCAGCACCTCGTCGACCAGTTCCAGTAGATGCCGACCTGCGCTGACGATGTGGCCGACTGCGGTGCGCTGGTCGTCGCGCAGTGGGTCCAGTTCCAGCAGCTGCCCGAACCCGAGGATCGCGTTGAGCGGGGTGCGCAGTTCGTGGCTCATCCGGGACAAGAATTCATTCTTGGCAGCGTTCGCGTGCACCGCTTCGGAGCGGGCGATCTCCAACTGGTGAGCGATCTGTCGGGCGTTGGTCATGTCGCGGATTGCTGCCAGCATCCAGCGCTCGGGTCCGCTGTCGCACGCGCTGAGGCTGATCTCAGCGGGGAACTCCGATCCATCGCGGCGTCGGGCCGACAGTTCGATTCCTGCGGCCATCACGCGCGGAACCGGGTTTGCCGAGTACATCGAACGAAGTGACGGGTGCTGGGCCGTCTGGTCATCGGGGACGAGCACTTCGATGTGCCGGCCGAGCAACTCGACCCGCGACCACCCGAACAGCGACTCACCCTGGTCATTGACGTACGTGATGACTCCGTCGGCATCGACAGCGACGACCGCATCGGGGACCGATGCCAGCATCGCCAGCACGACATCCCACGTCAGGCGCTGATCGAGCTCCGCCAACCGGTCCAGCCCAGCCTGCTGTCGATCCTCGGCTGCGGACTCGCGCTCGGACAACGCAGCGTCACGCACGAACAGAGCCTCTCCGCGGTCCACCTCAGCGATACGGCGGCCGACGATCGCTGCCCCACGAAGGTCCGCAGCCCGCTGACGATCACCCGCTGCGACGTCACGCTCGGCGAGGGCGTTTTCGCGGTCGTGATCTGCTTGCAACCGTCCGCCAACAGCAACGTCTCGTCCCCGCAGTGCCTCGACACGAATCTCGTCGCGCCCGGCTCCAGCCGGACCCGACGAACTCGAGCGCGCCGCTCCGATCCGGTCATCTCGTACATCGGCGGCGCGATCGCGGTCATCGGCGACTTGCTCGCGGCGTTCAGCGACCCGGTCGCGCAGCGCGGCGAGGTCATCGCGCAGCGCCGCGAGGTCATCGCGCATCGCTGCGAGCGAGTCGCGCCCGTCCGCCACGCCGTCTCGGCCGTCAGCCGTCCTGTCTCGAATGTCCGCCTCGCCGTCTCGACCGAACGCCAATCCGTCACGACCATCAGCAGCCACGTCGCGAACGGCTGCCACGCCGTCTCGTCCGTCGGCGAGGCGCTCACGCTCCTCGGCAGAGTCGTCCCACCCAACCGAGACCGCATGCACGCGACTGGCCCCGGTGGCGTTCGAAGGTCCCCCGACGATCATCAGTGCCTCTGACCAGAACAGTTCGAGAACGTCAACGGCGACTCGTCTTCAGACGAGGGTAACCGCTGTGACCGGGGTGGCGGTCACACCGGGGTCCGATGGTCTGCACCGGCTGGCGGGTGAACCGGTCGCGTGTTCATCCCAGCGCGATGTGGTGGCGCAGTGCGGTGGTGGTGTTTGTCCCGGTACATGGCCTGGTCGGCGCGGTGGAGCACCGTTTCGCTGGTGTCACCGGGTTCGGCGAGCGCACCGCCGACGGCTGCTCGGACGACGATGATCTGGTCGACGATGATGCATGGGCGCTCGATCGAGCGCGAGAAGTCTGGCTTTGGTCACGTGCAGTTCGGTTTCGTCGTCGCAGTCGATCAGCCCGGCGAACTCGTCGCCGCCGAGTCGTGCGACGAGGTCGCCGGGGTGGGCCGCTCCCCTCAGCGCGTCGGCGACATGTCGCAACAGCGCATCACCGGCTGCGTGGCCGATCGTGTCGTTGAGTTGCTTGAAGTGGTTCAGGTCCAAGTAGATGACGCCGACTCCGGGGTTTCCGGTCCCAGCCAGGCGGAGGTCAAGTTCGGTGAAGAACATCCGTCGATTGGCGAGCCCCGTGAGTGGGTCGTGGTTGGCCTCGATTTCGAGCTGCAGTTCGATCGCCTCCCGTTCGATCAGCTCGGACTGCAGCCGCGAGGTGAGCGAGCGGAGCTCGAGATGGGCGACGACCTGCTCGGCGAGCGAGGCGAGGAGCCGCCGGTCGGGTTCGTCGAACCGGCGGGCACTCCGGTCGATCACGCAGAGCGTTCCGAGCGCGTTACCAGCGCTGTCGATCAGCGGGGCGCCGGCATAGAAGCGGATGTGCGGATCGCCGTTGACGTGCGGGTTTCCAGCGAAGCGGGGATCCTCGAGTGCGTTCTCGACGACGAACACGTCGCTCTGCAGGATCGCATGGGAGCAGAACGCGACATCGCGCGGTGACTCCGTCGCGTCGAACCCCACACTCGACTTGAACCACTGTCGCGATGAGTCGACCAGACTGACGAGCGCAATCGGTGTCGCGAAGACTTCTGCGGCGATTTTCGTGAGCGTGTCGAATGCGGTTTCCGGTGACGTGTCGAGAATGCCAAGACTGTGAAGTGCCTGGATGCGCGCGTCCTCGGTCGGTGAGAGCGCAGCAGGGACCGGTCCAACGGTGTAGCAGGACGTGGGCGCGGCAATCGAAGCACCCGATTTGCCGATTGCGGCCGTCCGAATCGGTAGCCCTGCAACAACGACACACCCAGCCGGCGCATCAGACGTTCATGCTCCACGGTCTCGATCCCCTCGGCAATCACCGCGAAACCCAACTCGTGACCGAGGCCGACAACAGAACGGACGATCGCTGTCGCGACCCCTTCGCCATCGGCATTGACGACGATCGACTTGTCGATCTTGACGGCGTCGACCGGCAGATCCATCAGATGGGTCAACGTCGAGTAGCCGGTGCCGAAGTCGTCCAGCGCGATCCGTACCCCCGCCCGTGACAACGCTTCGAGCGTCCGCCGCGCCTGGTCGCCGACCATCGCAGTCTCTGTCGCTTCGATCCACAGCGACGTCACCGGGAGCCCATGCGCGGCGATGGTCTCCAAGATCGCCACGCACGCATGGCGCGACCCGGATCTCGGTGTCATGTCACCGTTGACGTTGGCGGACCCGGATCACGAGATCCTCGGGCAGGCGTGTGCGGCACCCCGAACTGGCCGTCACGGTGAACATCCGGCCCGTCGGCATCTCCACGATCCGCTGGAACACGGCTGTCACCAGCCCGGCATCGAGCGCGTCGGGCACCGTTGCACCGAAAACCCATCAATCTCTCGATCAACCGTGTCCACGAATCCGTCCTCCGGCCGGCCCACAGCGGACCGTCACGTCGACAGTCCCATCGACGTCCGCACATTGCACGAGGGTTC
>JANXUX010000056.1 GCA_025351965.1 Actinomycetes bacterium
AACCGGCACGGCACGATCGGCACCAACGCCGACGCCACCCCCGCCGAACCGGCCGCGTCAACCAAACCGAAACTGGTCACCCCCGCAGCCAACAACCCGACAACAACCCCGACCTCAACGAAACGGAACCGGAACATCACCCAAACCTCCAAACTACGACCACCCGTGCAGCCGCAGCCCACATCATCACACAGGACGGGAGTGGTCTCCCCACGCCGGGCTGTAGCTGTTGCCGATCAGGGTGGCCGCCCAGAATTGCGCCTTCGTGGGGGCTGGTTGGCGATAAGCGCGGAGACACCGGCGGGCTGGGTACCGGCGAGCGCGTCCAGTACGATGGCTCAGACAGATGGCATCAGACAGATGGCTTGGGGGCCGCACACCGTGGACGACGACCGCTACATCTTGATCTCCGCCGATTGCCATGGCGGCGGCGCGCTCACCGACTATCGGCCGTATCTTCCCCGCAAGCTTCACGCCGAGTTCGACGCATGGGCCGACTCCTACGAGATCACCTTCGACGACCTCAAGGGTGAGCTCGGCGAGCGCAACTGGGACTCGAAGAGACGGCTCGCCGATCTCGAAGCCGACGGTGTCGTCGCCCAGGTCATCTACCCGAACACCATCCCGCCCTTCTACCCGAAGTCGTCGCTGACGTTCCAGCCTCCTGCGCAGAACGCCGGTGACGCGGACAGGCGCTGGGCCGGGTTGCAGGCCCACAACCGCTGGCTCGCCGACTTCTGCAGCGAGGTCCCCGGTCGTCGCGCCGGTATCGCCCAGATCCTGCTCAACGACATCCCCGCTGCGGTCGGCGAGGTGCGTTGGGCCAAGGAGGCAGGGCTGACGGGCGGTGTCCTGCTCCCGGGTGTCCCACCGAACAGCGGGCTGCCGGAGCTGTACGACGGCGCCTACTACGAACCGTTGTGGGCGGTGTGTGTGGAGCTCGGCATGCCGGTCAACCACCATGGCGGCAGCGCGAGCCCGCCGATGACGCAAGCCCTGGAATCCCCGGTCATCTTCCTGCTCGAGGTCACCTGGTTCTCGCACCGAGCGCTCGCCCACCTGATCGTCTCCGGCGCGCTCGAGCGACACCCGGATCTGCAGCTCGTCTTCACCGAGCAGGGCACGGCGTGGATCCCGGACGAACTGACCCGGCTCGACTACTTCTTCCACCGGATGCGCACGGCCGTCGGCTCCCAGGAGCACGTGTGGGGCAAGCCGGTCACCGACCGACTGTCGCTGAGTCCGAGCGAGTACTTCGCCCGGCAGTGCAGCGTCGGGGCCAGCTTCATCCGCCCCGCCGAGGTGCCGCTGCGCCACGCCATTGGGCTCGACAAGATCATGTGGGGCACCGACTACCCGCACAAGGAAGCAAGCACTCCGTACACGTCCGAGGCCCTGCGTGCCGCGTTCGCCGGCGTCCCGCACGATGAAACGGCGATGATGCTCGGCGGTAACGCGGCGCGTCTGTACGGCTTCGACCTCGAAGCACTTGCGCCGCTCGCCCAGCAGATCGGGCCGCTCGTCAGCGAGGTCGATCGGCCACTGCTGCCGGGCGACGTCCCGATGGTGGCCGAAAAGTGCCCGGCGTTGGCCGGGTTCGGCGCCCGCTGACGGCGTCCTGCACCACCCGCTCGCTCACACTGCAAGCGGTACTGGCGATCTGACCGAACGTCAGCGTCAGGCGGCTGTGCGCTTTGCTTCGTGAACTCTGCAACACCCTTCTGCGACGATGTCGGCATGTGCTTGCGATGCGACGGATACTCAGAGAAGCAGATCCAGCAGATGACCGAGATGCAGATCGCGGTCCACGGATGGGGCGTAGTGGCGGTCGATGATCATCCGCCCGTCGCCTACTCGATCGGCGTGCTCGAGAACTACGGCCATCCGGAACTCGTGGTCATGGACATCGCGACCGTGGCAGCGCAGCAACTGATCAACCACGTCGGCGCGTTGATCCGCGACGGCGGTGGTGCGCTCGACCGGGACGTGCTGAGCGGGCAGGGCATCCAGATCGTCGAGGTGCACCCGACACATCTCCGGTCTGGCCTTGTCGGCGGCTGGGCTCGGTACTACGGCGAGCGTCCGCGAGCGGGTGACTTCGTGCAGATCCTGCCGCCGCCGCAGCTGTTGTGTGCGTGCCATCGAGACATGATCCACCGGCTCGATCTTGCAGCCTGATCGGCCTCCTCGGTACGGATCTCTGGCGCCAGCAATTCCCGATTGATGTGGTCGGGAATCGCCGGGTAAGATCTCGCCCGCGCCAACCTTGGGGCGATCAAAGGAGATCGAGATGAGCAGCGAATGGGGATTCGAGACACGGCAGATCCACGTCGGGGGTGAGCCCGATCCAACGACCGGCGCCCGAGCCGTCCCGATCTATCAGACGACGAGCTATCAGTTCCGCAATTCCGAGCATGCGTCGAACCTGTTCGCGCTCGCCGAGATCGGCAACATCTACACCCGCATCATGAACCCGACCCAGCTCGCGCTCGAGCAGAGGATCAACTCGCTCGAAGGTGGCTGCACGACCGCGGTTGGCCTGCCCGGCACACTCGTGGTCGGGTCAGGTCAGGCCGCCGCCACGATCGGAATCTTGACGCTCGCCCAGGCCGGCGACCACATTGTCGCGTCACCGTCGCTCTATGGCGGCACCTACAACCTGTTGCACTACACGTTCCCGAAGATGGGCATCGAGGTCACGTTCGTCGACGACCCGCACGACCTAGAGCAGTGGCGCAGTGCGATCCGCCCCAACACCAAGCTGTTCTTCGGTGAGGTCCTGGCCAACCCGAAGAACGACGTGTTCGACATCGAAGGCGTGAGCGCCGTCGGTCACGAGAACGGCATCCCGCTGATGGTCGACAACACCGTCCCCACCCCATACCTCATCCGCCCGCTCGAGTGGGGCGCCGACATCGTCGTACACAGCCTGACCAAGTTCGCCGGTGGCCACGGCACCTCCATCGGTGGTTCGATCACCGACGGTGGCACCTTCGACTACGCCGCCAGCGGGCGCTTCCCGAACTTCACCGAACCCGACCCGAGCTACCACGGTCTCGCCTACTTCCCGGCTCTCGGCCACGGCGCGTACATCATCAAGGCCCGCGTCCAGATCCTGCGTGACCTGGGCTCGGCCATCGCGCCGTTCAACTCGTTTCTGATCCTGCAGGGCCTGGAGACGTTGAGCCTGCGGATGGAGCGTCACTTCGCCAATGCCGCCAAGGTCGTCGAGTACCTGCAGACCCGCAGCGAAGTCGTGAGCATCAACTGGGCTGGCCTGCCATCGAGCCCCTGGCACGAGCGGGCGACCAAGTACGGCGCGGGCAAGGGCTACGGCTCGGTCCTCGCGTTCGAGATCGCTGGCGGCAAGCCGGCCGGTCAGAAGTTCGCTGACTCGCTCGTGCTGCACAGCCACGTGGCCAACATCGGCGACGTGCGCAGCCTCGTCATCCATCCGGCGAGCACCACCCACAGCCAGCTCAGCGACGACGAGCAGATCAGCAGCGGCGTGACGCCCGGCCTGGTCCGGCTCAGCGTCGGTCTGGAGAGCATCGAGGACATCATCGCCGACCTGGAAGCTGGCTTCGCTGCCATCGCCTGACCATCATCACTGACGCATCCGCCGGTCATCGACCGGCGGATGCGACGGAGATGGGGCGCGAGCGACGAACCGCGTCGGATTCGCCGGTCGTGAAACGGTCGATCCGTCAGGGCTCGTTCGGGGGACCGTCGTTCGCCGGACCGTCGTTCGCTGGACCGTCGTCCGTGGAGCCAGCGTCGGGTGGGGTCGACTGGTCGCGGAGGAAGGCTTCCAGTTCGGCGGCGAGGTCGTCGCCAGTGGCGAGCATCGCCTCGGCGCGGCGGTCGAACTGGCGCTCCAGCATCTGCACGTAGCCGGCGGCCTGCGGATCCTCGGCAACGGCTTCGTCGTGGAGCGACTGCCAGCGCTCGATCTCGCCGTTGAGCTCGATGTGGCTGGTCGGCAGGCCGAGCACGTGCTCCAGGTGACGCAACAGCGCCGCCGACGACTTCGGGTGCTGGGCGTTACCGAGGTAATGCGGCACCCCGACGCGCAGCGAGATGGCCGGGATGTCGGCCCTCTCCAGCCGCTCCTGGAGCACGCCGATCACGCCGGTGATGCCCTGGTACTGCGGGCGGCTGAGCGCGAGTCGGCGGATCAGCTCCTCGTTCGTGCTGCTGCCGACGACCTGGGGCAGTCGGGTGTGCGGGAGCTGATCCGCGTTGGCCCCGATGGTGACGACGACGTCGCAGCCGAGGCGGGTCGCCATCGCAGTGACGCAGGCGCAGTAGGTGTTCCAGCGCACGTGCGGCTCGACGCCTGACAGGATGACCAGATCGTGGGCGCTGCCGGGGAAACGGGCGATGCGGAACTCGTTGGCCGGCCAGCGCACGACGATCGACTCGTCGTCGTCGAGCCAGACCTCGGGCCGTTCCTGGGTGAAGTCGTAGAAGGGATCCGGGTCGATGCTCGCCACGATCGGGGCGACCCGGTCGCGGAGCAGCCACTCGAGCGCGCCGGTCGCGGCGCCGGAGGCATCGAACCAGCCGGTGAGCGCGACGACCATGATCGGCCGGTTGAGCGGCGCAAGACCCTCGGTATGGGTCGTCAGCACGTCATCGATCTCCACGGATCACCCCCGGAGTGCTCCGACGACGTGATCGATGCACGCCGTCAAGGCCACCACGTCGTCGGGGTCGACGGCGGGGAACATGCCGACCCGCAGTTGGTTGCGACCGAGCTTGCGGTAGCTGTCGGTGTCGACGACACCGTTTGCACGGAGGGCGGCGCACACGTCGTTGGCATCGACATCGGTGATGTCGATGGTCCCGACGACCTGGGAGCGCATCGTCGGATCACTGACGAACGGTGTGGCCCACTCCCGGTCGCCGGCCCAGCTGTACAGCGCGTCGGACGACTGGACGCTGCGGGCATTCGCGGCGCCGAGCCCGCCGAGGCCGAGCATCCACTGGATCTGCTCGTCGAGCAGTACCAGGGTGGCGAGCGCCGGGGTGTTGTAGGTCTGGTTGGCGACGCTGTTGTCGAGCGCGATCTTCAGGTCGAGCGAGGCAGGCATCCACCGGCCGAGGGCGTTGATCGAACGGATCCGCTCGAGCGCGGCAGGCGAGCACGCAGCCAGCCAGAGGCCGCCGTCGCTGGCGAACGACTTCTGCGGCGCGAAGTAGTAGACATCGACCTCGGCCGGGTCCCAGAGCAGGCCACCTGCAGCGGACGTCGCATCGACGATGACCAGCGCGTCGTCGGCGATGCCGAGCGGCCGATGGAGGTCCATCATCACGCCGGTGGACGTCTCGTTGTGCGTCAACGCGTAGGTGTCGACGCCCTCGACGGCCATCAGCAGGGGATGGCTGCCCGGATCGCTGCGGACCACGGTGGGTTCCTCGAGGTGCGGTGCCGCTGCCGACGCGTCGGCGAACTTGGAGGAGAACTCACCGAACACGGCGTGGGCGCTGCGCTCGCGGATCAAGCCGAACGTCGCCGCGTCCCAGAACAGGGTGGAACCGCCGTTGCCGAGCAGGATCTCCCAGTCAGCAGGGAGGCCGAACAGGTCGCAGAGGCCGCTGCGGATGCGACCGACCATGTTCTTGACCGGCGCCTGGCGATGGCTCGTGCCGAGCAGCGTGGTGCCGGCAGCGGACAACGCTGCGATCTGCTCGGGGCGGATCTTGGACGGGCCGCAACCGAACCGGCCGTCGCGTGGGAGAAGCGCTGGTGGGATCGATATCGAGCGTGGGTCGGCCGCTGTCACTGTGCCAGCATGGCAGCTATGAGTTCTTCTTCCTCACCCATTCCCGGCGGCGCATCCGTGACGCCGCGCCGAGCATCCGCCCGGCTCGCCTCGATCAACGAGTCAGCCACGCTGGCCGTCGATGCGAAGGCCAAGGCACTGCAGGCCAAGGGTGAGAACGTGATCGGCTTCGGTGCCGGCGAGCCGGACTTCCCGACCCCGGCCCACATCGTCGAGGCAGCCGTCAAGGCATGCCAGGACGTCAAGAACCATCGGTACACACCGGCTGCAGGCCTACCTGCGCTGCGCGAGGCAATTGCCGTCAAGACGCTGCGCGACAGCGGTTTCAGCGCTACGGCGAGCCAGGTCCTGGTGACGTGCGGCGGCAAGCACGCCGTCTTCACCGCCTTCGCCACGCTCTGCGATCCGGGCGACGAAGTGCTGCTGCCGGCTCCGTACTGGACGACGTATCCCGAAGCGATCACCCTCGCCGGCGGCGTACCCGTCGTGCTGGACACGACCGAGGAGACGAACTTCAAGGTGACCGTCGAGCAGTTGGAGGCGGCGCTCACGACCCGCACCAAGGTGCTCCTGTTCGTGTCACCGGACAACCCGAGCGGCGCCGTCTACACCCCGGACGAGGTCGAGGCGATCGGTCGTTGGGCGGTGGAGAAGGGCGTCTGGGTCATCACCGACGAGATCTACGAGCACCTCACCTACGGCCCGCACACGTTCGTCTCGATGCCGACCGTCGTGCCCGACATCGCCGACCAGTGCATCATCGTCAACGGGGTCGCCAAGACCTATGCGATGACCGGGTGGCGGGTCGGCTGGATGATCGGGCCGAACGACGTCATGAAGGCGGCGACCAACTTCCAGTCGCACGCGACCAGCAACGTCAGCAACATCGCCCAGCAGGCCGCCCTCGCTGCCGTGAGTGGCGACCTCTCCGCCGTCCACATGATGCGCGAGGCCTTCGAGCGCCGCGGCCAGGCGATGTACACGCAACTCAACGACATCGACGGTGTCACGTGCATCGAGCCGCAGGGCGCGTTCTACTGCTTCGCGAACATGAAGGGCCTGCTCGGCCGTCCGTTGCACGGACACACGTCGCACACCACGCTCGAACTCGCCGACACGATCCTCGGCCAGGCCAAGGTTGCGTTCGTGCCGGGTGAGGCGTTCGGCGCGCCGGGCTATGCCCGGTTCTCGTTCGCGATGGGCGATGCCGACATCGCCGAAGGCATCCGTCGCATCGCGGAATTCGCTTCCGCCTGAACCCTGCAGCCGACGATCCTTCGGCGCCGCACGACGTGACGCCGACGTTCACCGACGGCGACTACGTCGTGCGCTTCGGTTGGCGTGGGCTGGCCGGCTCGGTTGCGTCTGCGCTGATCTGGGCCGCGCTGCTCGTCTACGTGGTCATCCGGTCCGACAGCGCGCTGCTCCTCGCCGGCGTGGTCGCCGGTGAGATCGTGCTCGTCCTCGTCGTGGCACGCGATGCCCTGCGGCTGCGGCGTCGGGAGGTGCTCTTCGCCGTGCATCGCGATGGCGTGTTCTTCGGCTCGGACGCGGTGCTCGACGACGTGCCGTGGCACCTGGTCCGTGCGGTGGAGCTGTTCGTCGAGCGCGTGCGGAGCGGACGCAGTCAACAGGTGTACCACTGCATGGCGGTGCGCACGGCCGGCACACGGCCCGTCGCGCGTGCCGGCAACGCTCCAGGCGCCGGTCGCGTCCCCAGGGTGAGTGCGAGGTATATCGACGATGCTGGCCGCCGTGATCTCCTGCCCGGAGCCGACGGGACGATCCGCTGGGCGTGCCGGCGGATGACCGGCTGGCGCGTCGACCGGAACCGACTGGAGGACGCGCTGCGCCGCTACGCACCCGATGTCACGATCATCGATGGGCCGGACTGGCCACCGGCACTGTCGGTCAGCGACGCGATGGCCGCCGGTCGCGCCCGACGCAGGCGCCGCTGAACCGTCGTTCGTGCGGAGCCAATGAGTCACCGTTCGAAGGCTGCGGCTCGGAGTGCAGTCAGCGTGGTCCGGCTGGTGCTGACGTCGGCGTCGAGGCGCAGGTGCAGCAACGTCGGCGTTGCTCTCGCGAGGGCACGGGCGAACGCCGGCTCGAACTCCTCGGTCGTCTCCATACGCTCGGCTGTCCACCCGTAGGCAACGGCAAGCGCGGCGAAGTCGGGGTTGAACAGGTCGCTTCCGCTGACCCTGCCGGGGTACTCGCGCTCTTGGTGCATACGGATCGTGCCGTAGGTGCCGTTGTCGACGACGATGATGATCAGCCGGGTTGCGCCGTATCCGGTGGCGGTCGCCAACTCCTGGCCGGTCATCAAGAAGTCGCCATCGCCGGCCATGTTGACCACCGTGCGCTCGGGATAGAGCAGGGCTGCGGCGACTGCCGCCGGGACGCCGTAACCCATCGCCCCGGATGTCGGGGCGAGCTGGGTGCGACCCGCGTGGCGCATGCCCTGATAGCGGCAGAACCGGTGCAGCCAACCGCTGTAGTTGCCTGCGCCGTTGGTGTACACCGTGTCCTGCGGAGCCAAGCGCTGCATGGTCAGGACGACCTCGGCCATGTCGAGCGGCGCAACCGGGGTCGGTTCGAGGTTGGCCTCGTACTCCTCGTGGGCGAGGGCGGTCGCCGCAGCCCATGGGCGGTCGGCGGGTGGGACGAGTGTCGCCAGCGCCGGTGCAGCACATGCCATCGAGGCCTGGATCAGGACTTCGGCGTCATAGACCCGGCCGAGCTCCTCGGCACCGGCGTGGACATGGATCAGCCGCTGTGCCGGTCTCGGGGCCTGCAGCAGCGTGTACCCGCCGGTGGTCATCTCGCCGAGCCTGGCTCCGATGGTCAGGATCACATCGGCGTTGCGGACGCGTGCGGCGAGCTTCGGATTGATGCCGATGCCGACGTCGCCGGCGTAGTTCGGGTGCCGGTTGTCGAACAGGTCCTGGAAGCGGAACGCACAGCCGACGGGCAGCTCCCAGGCTTCGGCGAAGTGCTCGAGGGCGAGGCACGCCGCGGCGTCCCAGCCGCTGCCGCCGACGAGCACGAACGGTCGCTGCGCACCGCTGAGCATCTCGGCGACGGTCGCCAACGACGTCGGCGTCGGCCAGGCCTGGGCCGGCTCGGCACGACCCAGGACGGGGGCGGCCGTGACCGTGGTCAGCATGTCCTCGGGCAGCACGACCACGACGGGGCCCGGCCGACCCTGCATCGCAACGTGGAACGCCCGGCTGACGTACTCGGGCAGGCGGTCGGGGTCCTCGACCTCACCGACCCACTTCGCCATCCCGAGGGTGCCTGGGCCGAACATCTGGCGGTAATCCACCTCCTGGAACGCCTCGCGGTCACGCTGGTCGCTGGCGACCTGACCGATGAACAGCACCATCGGTGTGCTGTCCTGGAACGCCGTGTGCAGGCCGATGCTCGCATTCGTCGCGCCCGGCCCGCGGGTCACGAAGCAGATGCCCGGACGCCCGGTCAGCTTGCCCTGGGCCTCGGCCATGAACGAGGCGCCGCCCTCCTGGCGGCAGGCGATGAACCGGATCTCGTCACGGTGTTCGTGGAAGCCGTCGAGCACGGCGAGGTAGCTCTCCCCCGGTACCCCGAAGCAGGTGTCGACGCCTTGGGCGATGAGGGCTTCGACCAGCAGGTGGCCGGCCAATCGTGGTGCAGGGGCGTCGGTCGTCGTCACGCAGCGAAACTACCTGCTCCACCACAGGCTGTACCGGGACGCCAGACCGGTGGCGACGACCAGCACGAGGCACTCCGCGACCTGCTCCACCGTGCCGAGCACATCGCCGGTGACGCCGCCGATCTTGCGTCGGGCGAGCCAACCGACGACGACGACGGCAACCAGGGCGGCGAGCACGAACGGACCGACCCACCAGCCGGTTGCGACCGCAGCGATGACGACCCCCGATGCGACACCGGCGGCGGCCGGACCGCGGCGCAACGTTCGCGCATACTCCGCGCCGAGCCCATCGGGACTCGCCGTCGGCGAGGTGGACATCAGCGCGACGGCTGCGGACCGACCGAGTGCGTGTGCGGCGATGACGGTTGCAGATGCAACTGCGGGCGATGCGCCGAGGGACGCGATGCATGCGACACGGATCACGATCGTGCCGCACAGCGCAGCGACGCCGTACGAGCCGTGCAGCGGATCCTTGAGGATGCGCATCCGGTCGGCCGGCGTCCAGCCCCCGGCGAAGGCGTCGGCGACGTCGGCCAGACCGTCCTCGTGGAATGCTCCGGTGATCAGCACGCCGAGCAGCACGGCGACGCTCGCCGCGACCAGCGGCGGGACGACGTGCAACAGGCCAGCTGCGGCCCCGCCGACGACCGCTCCGACGAGTGCCCCGACGACCGGGAACCACGGCACAGCGGCTGTGAGGCTCGGTGTTCCGGGGCTGCCGTCTGCGGCCGGTGGGACGTTCAGCGGGACCGGGACCCGGGTGAGGAAGACGATCGCAGCCCGAAGGTCGCGCATCAGCCGAACCACTCTCCGAACGTCGGTACCTCGGTGATCCCTGCGCAGGCCATGGCGATGAGCGGAACTGCCGCCATTGCTCCGCTGCCCTCGCCGAGGCGCATGTCGAGGTCGAGCAACGGCTGCTTGCCGAGGCGCTCGAGCAGGCGGCGGTGGCCTGGCTCGGCCGAGCAGTGACCGACGAGGCAGTGATCGATCGCTGCGGCGTTCATCGACACGAGTGGCATCGCCGCGGAGGTCACCACGTAGCCGTCGATCACGACCGGGAGCTGGCGGTGCCGGGCGGCCACGATCGCGGCCGCCATCGCGACCAACTCCATGCCGCCGAGCTCGCGCAGGACCTCGAGCGGATCGACAACGCCGGCGATGCGGCCGATGGCCTCACGGACGGCCTCGCGCTTGCGGAGCAGACCCTCGTCGTCGACGCCCGTCCCGCGGCCGACCCATGCAGCGACCTCGCCACCGCCCAGTGCTGCCGCGACTGCGGCGGCAGCGGTCGTGTTGCCGATGCCCATCTCGCCGAGCACGAGGAGGTCGGCGTCGAGCCCGTCGACGGCGTTGCGGCCGGCATCGACCGCCCCGTCGAAGCGGGCCGCCGACATCGCCGACTCGTAGCGGATGTCGCCCGACGGCCGGCCGACACCGACGTCGATCGCATCGACGCTCGCACCGGCGACCGCGGCGAACGCTGTGATGGTGCTCTTGCCGGCGCGGTATGCGGTGAGCATCGCCCCGGTCACGTCGGTCGGGTACTTGCTGACGCCGGCTGCGGTGACCCCGTGGTCGGCGGCGAAGATCAGCGCAGCGGGTCTGCGCACGGCGGGGCGCGCCGTGCGCTGCCAGCCGGCGGCCCATGCGGCCACTTCGTCGAGGCGGGCCAATGCGCCGGCCGGACGGAGGATGTTCGCTGCCCGCTCGGTGACGGCGTCGTACGACGCGTCGTCGCGCGAGGGGAGCGTGGAGACCGCGTCGCGCAGCCAGCGCACTCCGGTCGACGCTGCGGTGTCGGCGTCGGTGGCATCGGTCATGTCAGGAACTCCCAGGGGTCGTGCAGGGGCAGGGCGCGTCCGGCGACGAGGAACAGCGAACGGTCGGCGACGGCCGCCCACTGGCGGTTGACCCGACCGAGGAGATCACGGTACTGCCGCCCGAGCTCGTTGGCGGGATGGATGCCGAGGCCGACCTCGTTGGTCACCACGACGGCCGGGCCACCGCGTTCGGCGACAGCGTCGGCAGTTGCTGCGGAGTAGTCACCGATCGCCGCCTCGGACCAGTCCTCGAGCATCATGTTGGACACCCACAGGGTGAGGCAGTCGATGATGACGAGGGCATCGTCGGCGATGGCGGCCAGCGCTCGGCGCAGCTCGACGGGCGCCTCGACCGTCGGCCAGTCCGGTCGTTCGGCCCGGTGGCGGGTGATGCGCTGCGTCATGTCGTCGTCGAAGCGTTGCGCCGTGGCGACGAACACGACGTCGGAACCCGTGTGCCGCTCACCGATCTGGACCGCGAGGTCGCTCTTGCCCGACCGTGCCCCACCGACGAGCAGCGTCAGCATCAGTAGTCGATGCCGCGTTTGGCGCGGATGCCTGCGTTGTAGGCGTGCTTGACCTCGCGCATCTCGGTGACGGTGTCGGCGATGTCCTGCAGCTCCTGGCTGGCGTCGCGCCCGGTCACGATGACGTTCACCGTCGGCGGCCGGTCACGCAGGACGCGGATCACTTCGTCGGCATCGATCCATCCCCAATTCATCAGGTAGGTCAGCTCGTCGAGAACTACGAGTTGATGCTCGCCGGCCTCCACCACGGCCCGGGCCGTCGCCCAACTCTGCTGGGCCAAGGCCTTGTCCTGATCGATGTTCGAGGAGTCCCACGTGAACCCGTGGCCGAGTGCCTGCCAGTCGACGCCGAGCTGACGCCCGATGGTCTCTTCGCCGACCTTCCAGTCGCCGCTCTTGATGAACTGCAGGACGGCGACCTTCCAGCCCCGGGCCACCCCGCGCACCATGACGCCGAACGCGGCCGAGCTCTTGCCCTTGCCGTTGCCGGTGTTGACGACGAGCAGCGATGTCGCGCTGCGCAACCCGTCCGGTCGGGGATCCTCGAGCGGTGGGTCGTCGACGAACGCGTCGTGTGTGTCGCCTGCAGGTGGGGTGTCAGGGTTTGCAGTTGGCTCGGTCATGGCTCGCAAAGTCTAGGCATCGACTGATATCTTCGACCTGCCCGGTTCGCCGGGCTCACATGGCCAGCGAAGTCGGTATGAATCCGACACTGACCCGCAACGGTGATGCTGCTCCTGCAGACGAGTCCGGTCGCCTGCCCGTGTGTAACCGCAGACCCTCGAGGCAAGGGTGGTTCACGTGGGGCATGCGCCCCGTTCGAATCCGTTCTTGTCCTCCATCACCGTGGAGGATTCCAACATGTCACGTTTCCCATCCAGGTTCACCAGAACCGCACTGCTGATCGGTGTGTCGCTCACCGCGATCACCGCATGTGGCAGCGATTCGTCGTCGTCGTCGTCGTCGTCAGCGACGACGGCAGCCAGCACGACCATCGCCACGACATCGGCGACGGCCACGGACGCCACCGAGCCTGCCGGTTCGACGGCCGACACGGTTGCGACGACCTCGCCGGCGACCGACAACACCCTCGTGAGCAATGACAACCCGTTCTCGGTCGAGACCGCGAACGGCCCGCTGACCCTGGCGGCCATGCCGACCAAGATCGTCTCGCTCGCCCCGACCCACACCGAGACCCTGTTCGCGATCGGTGCAGGCTCCCAGGTCGTCGCTGTCGATGACCAGTCGAACTATCCGGCCGAAGCGGCCGCGGTGTCATCGGCCCTGTCCGGGTACACCCCGAACGTCGAGGCCATCGCCGGCTACCAGCCCGACCTGGTGATCCTGTCCGACGATTCGGGCGGCATCGTCGCCCAGCTCCAGGCGCTGGACATCCCGGTCTGGGTCGGCTCGGCCCCCGACACGCTGGAGGAGGCGTACACCGAGATCGAACAGCTCGGCGTGCTCACCGGACGCTTCGCCGAGGCAACCGGCCTGGTCGGCGAGATGCAGACCGGCATCTCTGCGGCGCTGAACAGCCTGCCCGAGACGGAGGTGCCGTTCACGTACTACCACGAGCTCGACAACACCTTGTTCAGCATCACCTCGAACACGTTCCTCGGGCAGATCTACTCCCTCGCCGGGCTGATCAACATCGCGGACAGTGCCGAAGCCTCCAGCAACTATCCGCAGCTGAACTCGGAGTTCATCATCACTGCGAACCCCGAGCTGATCTTCCTCGGGGACACCAAGTGTTGCGGCGAGTCACCGGCGACTGTGGCCGTACGTGACGGCTGGGCCGGCATCACCGCGGTGACCAACGGCGGCGTGATCGCGATGGACGACGACATCGCGTCGCGCTGGGGCCCGCGCATCGTCGACTACATGCAGGCAGTCGTTGCCGCTGTCACGTCGGCCGCCGCCGTCCCCGCAGGCTGACCGCGCCGGATGGACCTCGTCTCTCGTCGCGGCCGCTGGTGGCTGCCGCTGTCGATCGTGGTCCTCGCCGGGGCGTTGCTGCTCGGCGCGTACATCGGGCCGGCCGGGCGGGTCACGGGCGCGAATTGGCACTTGATCTGGACCGTGCGGATGCCGCGTGTCGTGCTCGCTGCGCTCGTCGGGGCGATGCTGTCCGTCGCCGGGGCCAGCTATCAGGGCGCGTTCGGCAATCCGCTCGCCGATCCGTACCTGCTCGGTGTCGCCGCCGGTTCGGGCCTCGGCGCGACAATCGTGTTCGTCGCCGGCCGGGCCAACACCCACGGATGGTTGATCGACCCGCTACCGCTCGCCTCGTTCGCGGGCGGGCTGGCGGCGGTCTTCATCACCTACGTGATCGGGTCGGCGTTCGGTTCGACGCGATCATCGCTGACCCTCGTCCTCGCCGGCGTCGCGATCACGTCGCTCGCGACCGCGATCCAGACGTTCGTGCTCTACCGCAACACCGAGGTGATCCGCGAGGTGTACAGCTGGATCCTCGGCCGGCTGAGCACAGCGACGTGGCGCGACGTCAAGCTCGTACTGCCCTACATCGTCGTCAGCTGTGTCGTGCTGCTGCTGCACCGTCGTCAGCTCGACCTTCTGCGTGTCGGTGACGACGAGGCTGCGTCGCTGGGGATGCAGGTCGGACGCGTCCGCTTGGTCGTGGTCGTCGCGGCGACGCTCGGCACCGCGGCGGCGGTCTCGGTCAGCGGACTGATCGGCTTCGTCGGCATCGTCGTCCCGCATGCGGTGCGGATGATGGCCGGCGCCAGCTACCGCCGGCTGTTGCCGCTCACGATCGTGCTCGGCGCGGCGTTCCTCGTCCTGACCGACATCCCCGGCCGCGTCCTGAGCCACGGGTCCGAGACGCCGATCGGTGTCGTCACCGCGTTTTTCGGTGCGCCGTTCTTCATCGTCGTCCTGATGCGCCGCAGGCTCGGCGGCGACGCCCGATGAGCTCGCTCGCGCTCCGCGACCTCACCGTCACCTACGGCCGGCGCGACGTCGTGCACTCGTTCTCCGACACGATCGGACCGGGCGATTGGCTGTGTCTGATCGGTCCGAACGGCGCCGGCAAGTCATCGATCCTGCGCGCCGTCTGCGGGCTGGCCAGGCACACCGGCGAGATCGATGTCGACGGGTCACCGCTGCGGCTGCGCTCACCGCGCCGGCGCGCCGCACTCGTCGCCTATGTCCCCCAGTCGCCGTCGCTGCCCGACGACATGTCGGCCTTCGAGTACGTCCTGCTCGGACGCAACCCGTACATCAGCTACTTCGGAGCCGAGACGGCGCACGACCGAGAGATGGTCCGCGGCGTGCTCGAGCGGCTGGACATGGCCGACTTCGCCGACCGCTCACTCGGCGAGCTGAGCGGCGGCGAGCAGCAGAGGCTCGTGATCGCCCGTGCCCTCGCCCAGGAGGCGCCGATCCTGCTGCTCGACGAACCAACGAGCGCCCTCGACATCGGCCACCAGCAGCAGGCCCTCGAGCTCGTCGACAGATTGCGCCGCGAGCACGGCCTGACGGTGGTGTCCGCGATGCACGACCTCACCCTCGCCGGCTTGTACGCCGACCGGCTCGCGCTGCTCCACGAGGGCCACCTCGTCGTGACGGGAACAGCAGCAGAAGTGTTGCGCGCCGAGACGCTCGCCGAGTTCTACGGGGTCAGCGTGACCGTGCACCACGAACCCGACGGAACCGTCGTCGTGGTGCCCCGGCGCGTGACCGGCTGATTCAGGCCGCGGGCGCCGAGCTGGTCAGGCGGCCGAGGCCAACGAACGGCGACTGTCGGCGACGATGCGGTGGACTTCGGTGCCGTTCAGCTCATCTCGTTCGAGCAGTGCCCGAGCGAGGTTGATCAGGGCGACGCGGTGCTCGAGCACCATGCACATCGCGTGGTCGGCCGCAGCCCCGAGGATCTCCTCGCACTTGCGGCGCGAGTCCGGATCCGACACGACCTTGGAGACGAGATTGCCCGGGATGGCCGCAGCTTCGAGGCTGATCAGGCTGTCGCCGGCACCGAGCTGGCCGACGAGCTGGGCTGCGATCACGGTGGCGACGGCGAGGTCCGAGGCGATCCCGCTGCTGGCCTCCTTGAACTCCTGGATCTCCGCGGCCCGACCGGCGAGCGCGATCGCAATCAGGTCCTTGGCCTCCGACGGCGTGCGGAGGTGCTTCTCGTCGACATCGGCGTGGGAGACAAGGCCGAGTGCCCCGCCGCGGCGCAGGATGGATGCGATGCGGACCTCGCGGCCGAACAGTGCAGCCGTCAGGGCGTGGCCGGCCTCGTGGATGGCGACTCGGTTGCGCTCGTCGGGGTGGTACCCGACGTCGTGGGCGAGGCCGACCTCGGTGACGAGCTGGGCCTCGACGATGTCGTCGAGACTGAGCATCCGCCGTCCGTTGCGCACGGCGACGATCAGCGCCTCGTCGAGCAGGCGCTCGATACGCACGGGCGAGTATCCGGCGGAAACATCCGCGACGAACTCGGCCGTCACGTCGGGGGCGTGCTTCTTGCGATCGAGGTAGTAGCCGGCGATCTCGACCCGGTCGGCGCGCGGCGGGAGGTCGAAGTGGATGATGCGGTCGAAGCGGCCCGGGCGCAGCAACGCCGGATCGAGGTCCGAGGCGCGGTTGGTCGCCGCAATTAGCAGCACGTTCGCCGAGGTGAGGGTCGACCGCCGGAGCGCCATGTCCTCGGGCAGCAGCCCGTTCACGCGGTCGACCATCTTGGACACGAACTTCTGCAAGCCCGTCGGCAGGTCGAAGCTCTGCATCTGGACGAGCAGTTCGTTGACGACGCCGACGCTGCCCTCACGGGAGGAGTTGCCGCCCATGCCGCTGCGGCTGCCCCCGATCGCGTCGAACTCCTCGATGAAGCCGATCGCGCCGCCTTCTGCCCGAGCCGCTTTGCGCATCGCTTTGAAGAACGTGCGCACTTTGCGGTTGGTCTGGCCGAAGAACATCGACTGGAACTCGCTCGCCGAGACGAACAGGAACGGCACGCCGGCCTCGGCCGCCATGGCCTTGGCGAGGTAGGTCTTACCGGTGCCGGGTGGGCCTTCGAACAGCACGCCGCGTCGTGGTGAGCCACCTAGCTCGTCGGCGAAGGTCTGATGGTTGAGGAACAGGTTGAGCGTGTCGATGGCCTCGCGGCGGGTGCCCTCAGCGCCGACGACATCGGCGAGACGGATCGACGAGTCCGACGGCCGCAGCAGCGTGTGCGGCGACCTGCCGGCGCCGATGTAGGGCACCACGGCCAATGCACCCATCAGGCCGAGCAGCACGATGAGGAGCGTGATCTCCGGGCTGTCGCGCACGATGGCGGGCAGGCCCGGGCGGATCGGATCACCGCTCAGCTCGCGTACCCAGAACCAGACCAGGGGCAGCCCCAAGATCACGCCGAGGCGGAGCAGCCGATGTTGGCGTCGGCGCTCGCGTGCGGCGGTGGCGTCCACATGGTTCCCACGAAGCAGTGCCCCGTGTTGGAGATCGGTGATGTCCATCGCCAGTCCTTTGTCGTTGGTGAGAATCATCACTATAACGCAGTCTCACGTAGCGTGACGACTTCTCACGGAGAGTGAAGTCTCAAGTGCCGCTGGTTGGATCCTTGACGAACACCCTCGAGGCACCAGGCACGGCGCGCGTCAGCATGATCGGCGGCGAATCCGGTCATCCACGCTGACTGGGCCCGGGCGCAGCCGTGACGCGCGACGGCGTCAGCTCACAGCGGGCCAGAACCCGCCGATCGTGCTGACGCCCGGTTGCTGTCAGTCAGCGAGGGTGGCGAGGACGCTGGTATCGGGCAGCGCGTGGGGCTGGAGCATCCAGCCACGGCTGCGTACCGTGCGGATCGCATCCGGCCCGAGCACCCGGCGGACGCCCACCAGGATCGAGTCACAGCGCCGCTCGCTCAGGTTCTCGACGCCGATCCGGCGGGCGAGCTCGCGCCGGCTGACGACTTTGCCGGCATCTTCTGCGAGGGCGAGGAGAACAGCCCGCTCCTGTGTGCCCAAATGCCCGAGGGGGTCGATGGCATGTGAACCGGGGGTCACAGGAGCGGAGCTGAACACTGGGAACGACCATAGGTTTCGCCAGTTTCGCGCATGTTCGCCGAGTGTGAACGGCGTGTAAAGGGGGCTGCAGTTGCCGCCAAAGCCGTGATTCGGCGAGACTCCAGGGCATGGACCTCAGCTATTCCGATGCCGACGAAGCCTTCCGCAAGGAGATCCGGACGTGGCTGGAGACGCATCTGCCGGCGGGTTGGTTCGAGCCCGGGTTCGAGTTGTCTGCCGGTGATCGCAAGGCGTTCAACGAAGCATGGCCGACGACGCTGTTCGAAGGCGGTTGGATCTGCGCGACCTGGCCGACCGAGTACGGCGGCAAGGGTCTGAGCACGATGCAGGGCGTCGTGCTGACCGAGGAGTTCGCGCGGGCCAAGGCGCCTCTGCGCGCCGACTTCTTCGGTGACACCCTCGTCGGCCCGACGATCCTGCAGTGGGGGACCGAGGAACAGAAGAAGGACTTCCTGCCCAAGATCCTCAACGGCACGATGAGTTGGTGTCAGGGCTTCAGCGAACCGAACTCCGGATCCGACCTGGCGAGCTTGAAGACGTCTGCGATCCTCGACGGCGACGAGTGGATCATCAACGGCCAGAAGGTTTGGACGACCCAGGGCCACCACGCCAACTATTGCTTCCTGCTGACCCGTACCGACCCGGATGCGCCCAAGCACAAGGGCATCTCGTACCTCCTCGTGCCGATGGACCAGCCCGGCGTCGAGGTGCGCGGCATCACCCAGCCCGACGGCACGGCGGAGTTCTGCGAGGTGTTCTTCGACAACGCGCGCTGCCCGAAGGACAACGTCGTCGGCGGCGTCAACAACGGGTGGAAGGTGGCCAACTCGACGCTCGCGTTCGAACGCGGAATGAGCGCCACCACCGGCTACCGCCGCTTCGAGGAGGAGTACCGGCTGATGCTGGCGGCCGCAGTCGAGAACGGGTTGAACGAGGACCCGGGTATCCGCCAGCGGCTGGCGAGGTTCCACTCCAAGATCCAGATCCTGCGGATCAACGGACTCCGCTCGCTGAGCGCCACGCTGAACAACAGCCGCGACCTCGGTGTCGCAGCACTCGGTGCGACGAACAAGATGTTCTGGTCCGAAATGCACCAGGAGGCGATGGTGCTCGCGCTCGACATCCTCGGCCCCGCGTCGATGCTGATCACCACCGGCCCGAGCGCCGGATCCTGGCCCGGCACCGGCCGCGACAAGCGCCGTGAGAGCTACCCGGTGAGTCCCATGATGAGTGCGTTCTTCTTCAGCCGGAGCGAGACGATCTGGGGCGGCACCAGCCAGATCCAGCGCAACATCGTCGGCGAACGCGTGCTCGGCCTGCCCAAAGAGCCCCACCCCGCCTGACCCGCGGTTGTTCACAGTCATGCAACACGGATGACCAGCCGACGTGCGACAATTGGCCAAGTGACTGTGACAGATCTGCGCGTCAATGCTGGTACCTACGACGAACTGCTCCTGCCCGATGGGACAGCGCGACCGCACGCCGCGGTGCTGGTCGACACCCTGCGCCGGCTGGGCATCGACGAACTGCAGGCCCGTCAGGATCACGCCGACCTCGACATCTTGACCATGGGCATCACGTTCACCGTCTACTCCGATGGTCGGGGCATCGACCGGGCCTGGCCGTTCGACGTGATCCCACGGGTGATCGACTCCGAGGAGTGGAAGCACATCGAAGCCGGGCTGATGCAGCGGCTGCGTGCGCTGAACCACTTCATCGAGGACCTCTACAACGAGCAGAAGGTGATCGCAGACGGAGTCTTTCCCGCTGACCTGCTGACCGGGTCGGTCAACTTCCGCCCGGAGTGCGTCGGGGCCCATCCCAAGTTCGGCGTCTGGGCGCACATCAGCGGCAGCGACCTCGTGCGCGACCACGACGGCATCGTGTACGTACTCGAAGACAACCTGCGCGTACCGAGCGGCGTCAGCTACATGATCGAGAACCGGCTGATCGCCAAGCGCGCGTTCGCCGACGTGTTCGAGAAGCACAGTGTGCAGCCGGTCGATGGCTACACCGACGAGTTGCTCGAGTTGCTGACATCGCTCGCCCCTGCGGTCAATGGCAACGCGACCGTCGTCGTACTGACCCCGGGAATCTTCAACTCCGCATATTTCGAACACGGCTTCCTCGCCCAGCGGATGGGTGTGCCGCTCGTCGAGGGTCGCGACCTGTTCGTCGACGACGACGAGGTCGTCTACATGCGCACCATCGACGGCCCTCAGCGCGTCGACGTGATCTACCGCCGCATCGACGACATGTTCCTCGATCCGGAGTGCTTCAACCCCGACTCTACGCTCGGTGTCGCCGGCCTGATGCGGGCCTGGCGGGCCGGCAACGTCGCCATCGCCAATGCTCCGGGCGCCGGCGTGGCCGACGACAAGGTCGTCTACGCATGGGTGCCCGACTTCATCCGCTACTACCTCGGTGAGGAACCCATCCTCGCCAACGTGCCGACCTACCGGTGCATGTACGAGGGTGAGTGCGAGTACGTGATCGAGCACATGGCTGAGCTCGTCGTGAAGCCGGCGAACGAGAGCGGGGGCGCCGGGCTGCTGATCGGCAACCGCGCCACACCGGCCGAGATCGAGGAGCGCACGCAGGCGATCATCGCCGATCCGCGCAACTGGGTCGCTCAGCCGATCCTGTCGCTGTCGACCGCGCCGACGCTGTGCAACGGCTCGATCGAGCCCCGCCACCTGGACCTGCGCCCGTTCATCCTCACGGGTGAGACGAGCTACGTCACCGCCGGCGGGCTGACCAGGGTCGCGCTGCGCGAGGGCTCGCTCATCGTCAACTCGTCGCAGGGTGGTGGCAGCAAGGACACCTGGGTGATCGAGATGCCCACGCCATCGACACCAGCCGCGCTGCCCGAACAGGAGTAGTCATGGCGCTGTTGTCGAGGGTTGCCGAGCAGTTGTACTGGGCGGCGCGGTACATGGAACGTGCCGAGGACACGGTGCGGATCGTGCGCGCCTACACCGACGTCCTGGTCGATCTGCCGATGTCCGTCACCACCTCGTGGGAGCCGTTGTTGGCGGTCACCGGCACGCGTGAGAAGCACGACGCCCTGCACGAGCACGGTGACGAGACGTCGATCGTGACATTCCTGATCGCCGACGAGCAGAACGAGAACTGCGTCGTGAACGCCGTGGCGATGGCCCGTGAGAACCTGCGGTCCTCGCGCGAGGTCGTGCCGCGCGAGGCGTGGAAGGTCGTCAACGACCTCTACCTGTACGTCGCGGCCCACCGCTCCGATGGTGTCAGCCGACGCAGCCGCTCACGCTTCGCCGACCGGGTGATCGCCGACGCGCAGCGCCTCGACGGGGTGCTCAGCGCGACCATGAGCCGCGATCATGCCTATGAGTTCCTGCGCATCGGTCAGTCGATCGAGCGTGCCGACATGACGACGCGTGTGCTCGGCGTGCGTGCCGCGGCCCTCGTCGGCGGCGACGGTGACCCGTTCGCCGAGGTGCAGTGGATGGGCGTGCTGCGCTCGCTGTCAGCGCTGCAGATGTACCAGCGCGCGACTCGTTCGCCGATCGGCGGCACTGCCGTGATCGACTTCCTGCTCCACGACCGGGCGTTCCCGCGCAGCGTGATGTCGTGCCTGCAGACCGTGCGTGACTGCTTGTCCCGACTGCCGCGAGGCGATCAGATGTCGGGCGTACTGGCCGAGGTGTTCGCGACTGCGGCCCAGGCCAGCGGTGACGCGCTCGACGGTGCCGAGCTCGACGCGGAGACCGATCTCCTCCAGAGTGCGATCGGCAAGCTCCACAATGCCATCATCGCGACCTATGTCGGCAACCACGAGTAGCACCACACTGCACAACTACGCAGTGCGAACCGGTGGTTATGACGAGGCGGTCGATCCGTCCGGCGCGCCGCGTCCGGCGTGGCGCGCCCTGTCGCGCACGATCGCCGGGATGAGCCCATCCGAGCTGGCATCACGCCAGCGCCAGGCCGACCGGCTCGTCGAGGCCGAGGGTGCGAGCTACCTCTTCCACGACGGGGGAGCGGACTCGAGCCGACCATGGCGACTCGACCCGATTCCGCTCGTGCTCGGCGGCAGCGAGTGGGCGTCCCTCGAGCGGGGCATCGCCCAACGCGTCCGAGTCGTCGGGCGGATGATCGCCGACTGCTACGGCGATCAGCAGCTGCTCCGCGACCAGGTCGTGCCGTCGGCGGCCGTCTTCGGGTCGCCCGGGTATGTGCTCGCCGCGCGCGGGGCACGCCCGCCGAACGCCAACTGGTTGACCGTCTACGCCGCCGATCTCCTCCGCCTGGCCGACGGATCGTGGCGCGTCCTGCGCGACGTCACCGACGCCCCGTCGGGCGCCGGCTATGCGTTGGTCAACCGCAACGTCAGCGCTCAGCTCCTTCCGGATGTCGTGCGCGACATGGCGCCACTGTCGCTCGCCTCGTTCTTCACCGACATGCGTTCGGCGCTGGATGCGAACGCCCCGAGCGATCGCTCCAGCCCGCGCACCGTGGTCCTCTCGCCCGGTTTCGGCCACCGCTCGTACTTCGAGCACAGCTACCTCGCTGCTCATCTCGGCTACCACCTCGCCGAGATCGGCGATCTCGTGGTCCGTCAGGGCCGGGTCTGGCTGCGTGCGCTGAGCGGACTCGAGCCGGTCGACGTCCTGCTGCGTCGTGTCGATGGCAATGCGGTCGACCCGCTCGAGTCCGACACCGGCCTGATGGGTGTGCCCGGTCTGGCCCGGTGCGCACGAGAGGGCGGCGTCGGCCTGGCCAACGAGTTGGGGTCCGGCGTGGCGTCGTCGATGGCCCTGCTGCCGTTCGTCGGCGACGTCGCTGCCGCCGCGTTCGGCGAGGAACTGCTCCTGCCGTCGCTGCGCACGCTCTGGTGCGGCGACGAAGCGTCGCGGGCCGAGGTGCTGGCCGCGCCGAGTCGCTTCGTGATCCACGACGTCTCGGGCATCGGCATCCGTGCAGCGCACCAGCCGCCGACCGTGTTCGGCTCGCAGCTCGACGAGGATGCGGTGGCGCAGTGGTTCGAGCTGATCCGTTCGCAGCCCTACCGGGTCGTGGTCCAGGAAAAGGTCGAGTTCGCGACCGCACCGGTGCTCGGACCGTCCGGCGTGCACCCCGGCACCGTCGTGTTGCGCGTGCTCGCCGTCGTCGGCAAGCAGGGCGTCAGCGTGATGCCGGGTGGTCTGGCCCGGGTGATGGACCCGTCGGTGCCGATCGTCAACCAGACGACCGGGCTGGTGAAGGACGTCTGGGTGCTCGACGACCGTCCCGACCGACCGCTGCCGATCTCGACACGCAGCGCACGGTCGATGCCCCAGGTCGACCTGCGCGAATCCCTGCCGACACGTGCCGCCGAGGCGATGTACTGGGTCGGCCGGTCGGCCGAGCGGTCCGAGGCGATGGCCCGCGCGACCGCATCTGCGCTCGCCATCATGCAGGGCGACCCGCCGCTGCTCACCGTGCTCGACGGCGCATGGCGGCGCCCGGTCGTCGCTGCGCTGCATGCCCTCGCCGGAACGGCCGTACCCGGGGTGGCACCGGGGACCACCGTCACGCCGGGCGAGGAGTTCCGCAACGCCGTTGCGGCAACGCTGATCGGACCCGGTGGCCTGCCGGGTTCGCTCAGCGGCTTGTCGCGCGCTGCGAGCTCTGCACGACAGTTCGTGAGTGCCACCACGTGGCGGGTGCTCGGCGAGCTCGACAACGAGCGCACCCAGCTCAGCGACGAAGTCGCGAATGCCTACGACCCGGGTGTGCGCCGGCGCCTCGACACGATCCTCGTCAACCTCAGCTCGCTCTCGGGTCTGTTCACCGAGAGCACGGTCCGCGGGCCGGCGTGGAGGTTCTTGGAGATCGGCCGGCGAGTCGATCGCGCGCTGTGTCTGCTGTCGGTGTTCGAATCCGTCGTCTCGCCGGCCGACCCGAATCTGCGCAACAGCCTGTTCGACTATGTGCTCGCCGCGAACGAGAGCCTCGTCGCCTACCGTCGGCGGTATCGCAGCGATGCTGTGCTCGATGCGCTCGTCGACCTGCTCCTGCTCGACGATGCCAACCCCCGCTCGCTGGCCTTCCAGCTCGATCAGCTGCGCAGCCAACTCGCCCTGCTTCCGGCGCGCGAGGGCAGTGCGCTGCTGGCGACCAAGATCGAGCGGGCCAGCGCAGCGCTCGTCGACATGAGCTGGCTACCCGCCGAGGCAGACCAACTGGGTGCGAACGGACGCCGCGAAGTGATCGACCGGTTCGTCCGCGCCGCCCGTGTCCCATTGCTCGAATTCGCTGATCAACTGAAGATCGTGTACTTCAACGATCCGTCCCGCATGCGTCAGATCGTGCGGGCCCGCTGATGCGTTACACCGTTCGTCACCGGACGTTCTACAAGTACGGCGAGCGGATGAGCAGTGGGCAGAGCCTCGGCCACCTGACGCCGCGGATGACCCCCCACCAGACCCTGATCAGCTCGACGATCGCCGTCAACCCGCAACCCGAAGAGCAGTCCGATTGGGTCGACGCATTCGGCAACACCGTCAATGCGTTCACGATCACGTCCCCACACGAGACGCTCGAGGTCGTCGCTCAATCCGAGGTCGAGGTCACCGTGCCGGTACTGCCGTCGATCGACGAGCCCTGGGAGACGGTGATGTCGCGGCTGCCGAGTGGGTTCGGTGCGGTCGACGTCGACGCACAGCAGTTCGTGCTGCCGTCGCCGTTCATCCCGTACCTGTTCGAGTTGCACCAGTTGGCCAAGGATGCGTTCACCACCGGCCGGCCGTTCATGGAGGCGTTCCACGCCCTGAACTACGCCATTTACAGCACGTATCAGTTCGATCCGTCGTTCAGCGATGTCTCCACGCCGCTCGGTGATGTGTTGCTGCATCGGCGCGGCGTCTGCCAGGACTTCGCCCATCTGATGACCGGGGCACTCCGCTCCATCGGGCTCGCGGCACGCTACGTCAGTGGCTACATCGAGACCGAGCCACCGCCCGGTGAGACGAAGCTGATCGGGAGCGACGCGTCGCACGCCTGGTGCTCGGTGTACGTACCTGACGTTGGTTGGATCGATGCAGATCCGACCAACAATCAGATCCCGCCACACCGCCACGTGACGGTGGCGTGGGGGCGCGACTACGGCGACGTCTCGCCGCTGCGTGGTGTCGTCCTCGGCCCGTCGGCAACACAGTCGATGACCGTCCAGGTGGACGTGACCAGATTGGATCCGGCC
>JANXUX010000111.1 GCA_025351965.1 Actinomycetes bacterium
TCTCGATCGCCCGGTAACCCGCGTTCACGAGCCCGTGGCCAGCACCGGCCGACATGATCGCGTCGTACACCGATGTGGCGTACTCGACCGGCAGATGCAGCTCCCAGCCGAGCTCACCGACGTAGGTGACCCGCAAGGCCATCACCGGGCAGCCGGCAATGCCGATCGTCTTCATCGTCGCGAACGGGAAGCCGTCGTTTGAGAGGTCGGCACTGGTGATCTGCTGCAAGATGGTCCGGGCGTTCGGCCCGAACAGCGACAGCACCGAGTTGGCCGACGTGATGTCGAACAACTGGGCGTTCATCCCCTGCGGAATGTTCGACTGGATCCAGTCGAAGTCGTGGGTCGCGAAACCGGTGCCGGTGACGATGTAGAACTCGTCGATGGCGACACGACAGACCGTGAGGTCACATTGGATTCCTCCATTGTCGTCCAGCATCTGCGTGTAGATCAGTGATCCGACGGGCTTATCGACGTCATTCGCAGCGATCCAGTTCAGTGCCGCGACCGCATCGGGGCCCTTGAGCGCGAACTTGGCGAACGATGTCTGGTCGAACAGGGCAGCAGCCTCACGGACGGCACGGTGCTCACGGCCGACCGCCGCGAACCAGTTCTGGCGGCCGTAGCTGTACAGGTCCTCCGGTGTTTCACCGAGGTTGGCATCGGCGAACCAGTTCGGCCGCTCCCAACCGAGCTTCTCCCCGAAGCATCCGCCCTGGGCCAACAGGCGCGAATACAACGGCGATGTGCGGCACGGTCTCCCGCTGCCGTGCTCTTCATGCGGCCAGGCCATCGTGTAGTGCTTGCCGTACGCCTCGAGCGTGCGACTGCGCACCCAGTCGGTGTCGCGGTGAGGGCGGCCGAATCGGCGGATGTCGACGACCCACAGGTCGTACGGTGCAATGCCCTGGTCGACCCACTGCGCCAATGCCATCCCCGCTCCCCCGCCTGCGGCGATGCCGAACGCGTTGAAGCCCGCGCCGACGAAGAAGTTGCGCAGTTCCGGCGCCTCGCCGAGGATGAAGTTCCCATCCGGGGTGAAGCTCTCCGGCCCGTTGATCAGCTCATTGATTCCGGCGGTCTGCAAGGCGGGAACACGACCCATCGCCAGCTCCATGATTGGCGCAAAGTGGTCGAAGTCGGGTTCGAGGAGCTGAAACTGGAACGGCCGTGGAATGCCCCCGACGGCCCACGGAACCGGGTTCGGTTCATAGCCACCCATCACCAGCGCACCGACCTCTTCCTTGTAGTACGTCAGTCGATCGGGATCGCGCAAGGTCGGCAGATCACGCGTCACGCCCTCGATCTGGGCCGTGATCACATACTGGTGCTCGACCGATACGAGCGGCACACTGACACCGACGGTTGCCGCAAGATCACGCGTCCATTGGCCCGCACAGCACACCACCACGTCGCACTCGATCCGACCGTGCTCGGTGATCACGGCCTTGATCGTGCCATCGACGACCTCGATGCGCAGCACTTCGGTGTCCTCCAGAATCGTGGCACCTGCCATCCGCGCGCCTCTGGCGAGTGCTTGCGTGATGTCGGACGGATTCGCTTGCCCGTCGGTCGGCAGGAACGCTGCGCCGACCACGTCGTCGACCTGCATCAGCGGCCAGAGGTCCTGGGCCTCCTTCGCCGACAGTAGGTGCATCTCCAGACCGAACGACTTCGCCGTCGTCGCCTGGCGCCTGACCTCGTTCCACCGCTCGGCGTTGCATGCGAGGCGCAGCCCGCCGTTCATCTTCCAGCCGGTGCCGAGGCCGGTCTCGGCCTCGAGCCGGTTGTAGAGATCGACGGAGTAGCCGAGCAGCTGGGTGATGTTCGCGCTCGTCCGCAACTGCCCGACGAGGCCGGCGGCATGGAACGTGGATCCCGACGTCAGCTTGTGGCGCTCGATCAACACCGTGTCGGTCCAGCCGAGTTTGGCGAGGTGATAGGCGGTCGAGCAGCCGACGATGCCGCCGCCGATCACCACCGCTCGGGCTGATGTGGGTTGTTCCGGCATGACGTCGTTCCCCTCGTGACTCGTTCTCGACAGTAGTTCGTCAAACGAACACAATCGACCAGATCTGGCGTTTTGTTCATCCAACGTTCGCCGATCGGCGAAGATGGTGCATGGCCCGCTACGAGCACGACGTGATGAACGCTGTCGGCCTGCGCGGCACCGTGACCATCGCCGAGCTGGCCTCGCTGCTCGACGTCTCCGAGCAGACCATCCGCCGCGTCGTGCGCCCGATGGTCGAGCGCGGTGACGTCGCCAAGGTGCACGGGGCGGTTGTCGCCAACCGCCAGTCGGGGGCCGGCGCCGCTGCGGCCGAGGCGCCGTTCCTGACCCGGATGAACATCAACCAGCGAGCCAAGCTGTCAATCGCGGCCGAGGTCGCGACGATCATCGCTGATGGTGATTCGATCGCCCTGGACTCCGGCTCGACGACGGGCTGCATCGCCCAGGCGTTGCGCCAGCACCGCGGGCTGACCGTCGTGACGAACTCGTCGTTCATCGCGACGAGCCTGGCCACCATCCCCGGCAACCGGGTCCATATGGCCGGCGTGGAGCTCCGCAACCACGACGGGGCCTCGTTCGACCGTGCTGCGTTCGCCGTTGTCGAATCGATGAAGGTGCGCTACGCGATCCTCTCGACGTCGGCCGTCGACCGGCGGCGCGGCTTCATGGTCCACGAGCATGCTGAGGCAGAGATGTCCGCAACCATGGCGGGGATTGCGGACGTGCGCATCGTCGCCGTGGACAGCACGAAGTTCGGCGGGACGGGCCTCGCCGCGCTGGCACCGCTGCGGGGCGGCGACCACGTCGTCACCGACGCGACGCCACCCCGTGGGTACGTCGCCGTGCTCCGCCCGGCGACGGTGCACGTGGCGCGACAGCCCGGGACGTGATCGAGGTCGTCAGGGGATCGTCACGAAGCGGGTCGGCAGCGCCGGTTCGCCGTGCGACAGCGCCAGACCCTCCCACGGCAACGTCCGTATCGTGTCCCCGAGGCGGTTGCGGCTGTCCTCGAGCGTGACCCGACCGTAGGACGTCCGGACCCCCGCAGTGACGAGCGGAACATCGATCCGGCGCATGCCAGGATCCTCGGCCAGCATGCGTGCCACGGCCTCGTCGCGAGTCGCCGCCGGCCCGGCGACGACGACCTCTTCGGTTGCGGTGCCGGTCGGTCGGTGGGCGCGGAGGGCGACCTTGCCGCTGCCGTTGGTGACCTTGGCCTCGCTTCGCTTGGCGACCGGGCGGCCGTCGACCTCGACAAGCTTGTAGACGAGGCCGGCCGTCGGTGCGCCGGAACCGACCACCACGGCTGTACCGGCGCCGTAGATGTCGACCGGTGATGCGGCCAGCCCGGCGATCGCGTACTCGTCGAGGTCGCCACTCACGACGATGCGCGTCGCGGTGTTGCCGAGTGCATCGAGCTGTGCGCGCGCCTGGTGGGCGAGCACGCCGAGCTCGCCGGAGTCGATGCGGATCGCGCCGAGCCCGGGACCGGCGGCGGCCGCCGCGTTGGCGATGCCCTGAGTGATGTCGTAGGTGTCCACGAGCAACGTCGTGCCGGTGCCGTGCCGCTCGATCTGGGAGCGGAACGCCGTTGGCTCATCGACGTGGAGCAAGGTGAACGCGTGCGCTGCGGTGCCGCCGGTCGGGATGCCGTGCAGCCGGCCCGCGGCGAGGTTGGACGTGGAGGCGAAGCCGGCCAGGTATGCCGCTCGGGCTGCGGCGATCGCTGCGTACTCGTGTGTGCGCCGCGAGCCCATCTCGATGATCGGCCGTCCCTGCGCAGCGGTTACCATCCGCGCCGCACCGGCTGCGATCGCGGCGTCGTGGTTGAGGATGGACAGCACCACCGTCTCGAGCACGATCGTCTCGGCGAACGTGCCGCGCACGGTCAGAATCGGCGAGTTCGGGAAGAACACTTCGCCCTCGGGGTAGCCGTCGACATCGCCGGAGAACCGGTATCCAGCGAGGAACTCGGCGGCAACGTCGTCGACCACGCCGTTGTCGAGCAACCACTGCAGTTCGTCGGCGTCGATTCCGAACGTCTCGATCGCATCCAGGACGCGTCCCGTGCCGGCGACGACCCCGTAGCGGCGGCCCTCGGGCAACCGGCGAGTGAAGACTTCGAACACGCACGCCGCATCCGCCGTCCCGTCGCGCAGAGCGGCCGAGAGCATGGTCATCTCGTAGCGGTCGGTCAACATGCCGACGCCTGGGCCCATCCGGTCAGTCTGGCTGATCAGGGGCGAGATCCTGCAGCCCGTGGAACAGCCCGGGCACGCGGTGGCCGGTCGTGTCGGGCCAGATGCGCCAAACTTCCGGGAACCGGGTGCCGATCGTGATCGTCAGAACCACCACAGCACGTTCACTCGACAACGAAGGACTCCTCGACCCCATGATCACCTCACGACGTTTCGCCCTGGCCACTGCTGCCATCGTTCTCGGACTGAGTGCCTGCGGTTCGGCCAACACCGCGAGCAGTTCTGACTCGACCGCAGGCACGATCGCAACCGGAGGCACGACCATCGCCGACCCAGCCACGCCGCACGTCATCCATCTCGGTGCGGGCCGTTGGGCCCCGAGCACAGCCGGCGGCCCGATGTCGGCCGAGTCCGCCGACTCGAAGATGATGGCCGTACGCAACATCACGTACGTCTTCGACGGCACATTCCCGACGTTGTCCGAGAGTGCACCGTCATGGCAGCTGCCGGCCGGATTCACCCCCGACGCCGCTCGGATCGCAGCCATGGCCGCCGCGCTCGGCGTCGAGGGCACGGCGCGCAAACTGCCCGCAGAGCAGGGTGGTGGCTGGATGTTCGGTCCCGAGGACTACAGCACGGCGACGTTCTCGGTCTCGGTGGACAGCCTCGGCAGCTGGTGGTTCAGCCCGGCACCGACCGTGAGTGCGACGACTGATGGGTGCGCGTACGGCCAAGGCGATGTCATCGACACGACGGTCGCTGTGGCCGAGGGCGACACGCTCAACACGGTCGCGGGGCTGGACAGCGATGCGGTCTCGACCGAGGCGGCGCCGGCCAACGGCGAAGCGACGCCTGCGGTTGCGATCCCGCCGGAGTGCATCGTCGATCCCTCGCCCCCGGTCGGCGTGCCCGACGAGGCTGCGGCGATGACCTCGACCAAGGCCCTCCTCACATCCCTCGGCTACGACCCGGGCAGCTACGACTACGAGTTCTACGGCGACGAGTGGAGCGCCAATGTCACGGCGTACCTGCGTCTCGGCGGGCAGCGCAGTCAGCTCTCGGTCTCGGTCGGCTTCGGCGCCGAGGGTGCGATCACCTGGGCGTCCGGATCGCTGGCGACTCCGGTGCAGGGCGACGACTATCCGCTCGCCGGAGTCCAGGTCGGTCTCGACCGGTTGGCCGATCAGGCCAGCCAGTGGATGAGCTACGGCGGCCCCGGTTCGGTCCTGCGCACCGAGAGCGCCTCTGCGGAATCCTCCGGTGAGGTCGCCCCAGCCGACCCCGTCGTTGCTCCTGCGGATACGACGATCATCGAGCCATCGACCGACGTCGCCGCCACGGAGCCGGCAGTTGCGCCATCTGACACGGTCGTTGCCCAGCCCTGCGGCGCCGCGGTCGACTGCGCACCGATCGACGCCGAGCCGGTGACCATCCACCTCACCGACGTCCGCCTCGACTCGACGATGATCTGGGACGAGGACGGCACGACGTGGCTGCTCCCTGCGTACACCTTCAGTGATGCCGACGGCGGGACGTACTCGATCATCGCAGTCGCCGACGAGTACCTCGACGTACCGGCTCCGGTCGCCGTGCCGCTGCCCGACACGCTGACGCCGGACACGATCATCGTCGACGACGCCGGCACCGTGGAGACCATCCCGGGCGACACAGGTTCGGGCGCCACCGGTTCTGGCTGTACGACCCCGGATATGACGCCCGTCGACCAGGCTGCGGTAGAGACGGCCCTCGTCGGCCTCGACGAGGATGCAGCGAATGCGGCAGCGACAGTCAACGGTTGGACGATGCGGGTCACCGAGCGCGACGGCCAGTCCCTGCCGGCCACCGCCGACTTCCAGCCGAGCCGGGCCAACGTCGCCGTCAGTGCCGGCGTGGTCACCGCCGTCCAGTCGATCGGCTGAGCGTTTCCGAAGCGTTCTGGGGTCGGCCCAGTGCGCCGCTGACGGCGCGCGCTGGGTCGATCGCAGATGGTTTCCGTAGGATCTGGAGGTGCCCCCACGTTCGCCGCTGCCCTTCGACCCGATCGTCGAGGCGACGAAGAACTGGACCGACGTCGGCTGGTCCGAGTTCTCCGACGGGATGGCACTCGTCACGTCGATCATGCGTGCCCAGCAACTGCTGCTCGCCCGGATCGACGTGATCCTCGTCCCGTTCGAGCTGACGTTCGCCCGCTTCGAGGTGCTGATGCTGCTCTCGTTCTCACGCAAGGGTGAGCTGCCCCTCGGCAAGATCGGCCAGCGATTGCAGGTGCATCCAGCCAGCGTCACCAACGCGATCGACCGGCTCGAGAGCGGCGGCTTCGTGACCCGCGTCCCGCACCCATTCGACGGGCGCACGACGCTCGCCTCGATCACCGACCACGGTCGCGATGTGGCCAGCGCGGCGGCAGAACGATTGAACACCGACGTCTTCGGTCGCAACGAGCTGACCACCGACGAGATTCGCAGCGTCATCGACGCGATCGCCAAGCTCCGCGCGGCAGCCGGCGACTTCACCGTCGCCGACTGACTCGAGGCGTCGGCACCAACGGCCCGCGCTGGTATCGTGTGCGGCCACTGCGGGTGTAGCTCAATGGCTAGAGTCTCTGCCTTCCAAGCAGAATATGCGGGTTCGATCCCCGTCACCCGCTCTCAGATGAAGGCCCCGGACGATGGGTTCGGGGCCTTTCGCATGCGGCCGTGGCATCGGCCAG
>JANXUX010000124.1 GCA_025351965.1 Actinomycetes bacterium
CACCCGTGAGAACGGCGACGAGCTGCCCCCGGGCGTGAACCAGCTGGTCCGCGTCTACGTCGGCCAGAAGCGCAAGATCAGCGTCGGCGACAAGCTCGCCGGCCGCCATGGCAACAAGGGCGTCATCTCCAAGATCCTGCCGATCGAGGACATGCCGTACATGGCTGACGGCACCCCCGTCGACATCATCCTCAACCCGCTGGGCGTCCCGTCCCGGATGAACATCGGCCAGGTCCTGGAGGCCCACCTCGGGTACTGCGCCCGCTGGGGCTGGGACGACGTCAAGAACAAGGTGAGCATCGGCGACACGCCGATCCGCGGCACCGAGAACAAGACGCGGACGAACACCAAGCCGAGCACGTTCATCGCCACGCCGGTGTTCGACGGAGCGCACTGGGACGAAGAGGAGTCCGCCGGTCGCCACCCCACGATCCAGAGCATCCTCCAGAACATCAACCCGGAGAGCGTCGACGGCAAGCGCCTGATCCAGATGGACGGCAAGACGCCGCTCTACAACGGCCGCACCGGTGAGGTGTACGACAACCCGATCACGGTCGGCTACATGTACATCATCAAGCTGGCGCACATGGTCGACGACAAGATCCACGCCCGCTCCACCGGTCCGTACAGCATGATCACCCAGCAGCCCCTCGGTGGTAAGGCCCAGTTCGGTGGCCAGCGCTTCGGTGAGATGGAAGTGTGGGCCCTCGAGGCCTATGGCGCGGCGTACTGCTTGCAGGAGCTGCTCACCATCAAGTCAGACGACGTCCTCGGCCGAGTCAAGGTCTACGAGGCCATCGTCAAGGGTGACAACATTCCCGAGCCCGGCATCCCCGAGTCCTTCAAAGTGCTCATGAAGGAGATGCAGGCGCTCTGCCTCAACGTCGAGGTGCTCGCCACCGACGGCAGCGAGATCGAGATGCGCGAGCTCGACGAAGACGTGTTCCGTGCCGCCGAAGAGCTCGGCATCGACATCAGCCGCCCCGAGCGCGGCACCGACGAAGATGACCGCGAGCGCGCCGCCCGGCGCGAGCGCGCGTACTGATCCGCCCCACCTGACACACGAACTGACTGACGAAGTGAAGACGAGAGACGAGGGAACACATGCTTGATGTGAACATGTTCGACCAGCTGAAGATCGGGTTGGCGACGGCCACCCAGATCACCCAGTGGTCACACGGTGAGGTGAAGAAGCCGGAGACGATCAACTACCGCACGCTGCGGCCGGAGAAGGACGGCCTGTTCTGCGAGAAGATTTTCGGGCCGACCCGCGACTGGGAGTGCTACTGCGGCAAGTACAAGCGCGTTCGGTTCAAGGGCATCGTCTGCGAGCGTTGCGGCGTCGAGGTGACCCGTAGCAAGGTTCGCCGCGAGCGGATGGGCCACATCGAGCTCGCTGCTCCCGTGGTGCACATCTGGTACCTGCGCGGCACCCGGAGCTGGCTGGCATACCTGCTCGCTGGCGTCGAGACCAAGGAAGAGCTGAAGGCCAAGCAGCTCGAGAAGGTCATCTACTTCGCCGCCAACCTGGTGACATGGGTCGACGTGGACAAGCGCCACGCCGACAAGACCAACCTCGAGAACGAGTACCTCGAAGAGCGTGACGCCATCCGCAAGGAGATGGAAGTCGCGCTCGGGCGTCGCATGAAAGATGGCGAGGACGAGGCCGCGAAGATGGAGGGTGAAGGCGCCAAGGACAGCGACGTCAAGTCGCGTGGCAAGGCCGTTGACAAGGAACTCGCGGCCATTCGCGATCGCTACGAGGCCGAGCTCGACCTCCTCGCCCGCACCTGGGACGAGTTCAAGGACATCCACAGCCGCAAGATCATCGACGACGAGATGCTGTGGCGTGAGCTGCGCGACCGCTACGGCGACTACTTCGAAGGTGGCACCGGCGCCGACAGCATCAAAGCGCTCATCGACCGCATCGACTTCGACGTCGAAGAGGGCCGTCTGCGTGAGGCCATCGACCCGCCCGAGGGCGGGCGTAAGCCGCTCAGCGCGCAGCGTCGTCAGAAGGCCATCAAGCGCCTGAAGATCGTGACGTCGTTCAACAAGCGCGACGAGCGCGGCAACCGGGTCAACGACCCGAAGGCGATGATCCTCGACGTGGTCCCGGTGATCCCGCCGGAGTTGCGCCCGATGGTCCAGCTCGACGGCGGCCGCTTCGCGACCTCCGACCTCAACGACCTGTACCGCCGCGTGATCAACCGCAACAACCGCCTCAAGCGTCTGCTCGACCTCGGTGCCCCCGAGATCATCGTCAACAACGAGAAGCGCATGCTCCAAGAAGCCGTCGACGCGTTGTTCGACAATGGTCGTCGTGGTCGCCCGGTCACGGGCCCCGGCAACCGTCCGCTCAAGTCACTCTCGGACATGTTGAAAGGCAAGCAGGGCCGGTTCCGTCAGAACCTGCTCGGCAAGCGCGTCGACTACTCCGGCCGTTCGGTCATCGTGGCTGGACCGACGCTGAAGCTGCACCAGTGCGGTCTGCCCAAGCTGATGGCCCTCGAGCTGTTCAAGCCGTTCGTGATGAAGCGCCTCGTCGACCTCGAGCTGGCCCAGAACATCAAGAGCGCCAAGCGCATGGTCGAGCGCCGCCGGCCGCAGGTGTGGGACGTCCTCGAAGACGTCATCAAGGAACACCCGGTCATGCTCAACCGTGCACCGACGCTGCACCGTCTCGGCATCCAGGCCTTCGAGCCCGTCCTGGTCGAGGGCAAGGCCTTGCAGATCCATCCGTTGGTCTGCACCGCCTTCAACGCCGACTTCGACGGTGACCAGATGGCCATCCACGTGCCGCTGTCCGCCGAGGCCCAGGCCGAAGCACGCGTGCTCATGCTCTCGGCGAACAACATCTTGTCGCCGGCGTCGGGCCGCCCGACCGTCACCCCGTCGCAGGACCTCGTCATCGGTGCGTACTACCTCACCGAGCTCGTCGAGGACGCGATCGGCAACGGCCGCACCTTCCGTCACCTCTGGGAAGTGCTCCGTGCGCTCGACGAGGGCCAGCTCAACCTGCACTCGCCGATCCACATCCGTCGCCCCGACGGAGAGCGCTTCGACACCACCGCCGGCCGTCTGCTGTTCGAAGAGACGTTGCCTGCCGACTATCCACTGCGCTTCGGCCACATCGACTTCCTCGTCAAGAAGAAGGAGATGGGTGTCATCGTCGAGCGGCTCTCGGACTTCTACCTGAAGTCAGAAGTCGCCGTCGCGCTCGACGCGATCAAGGCCGTCTGCTACCGCTACGCCAGCCAGAGCGGCATCACGGTCTCGATCGACGACGTCAAGACGCCCAAGACCAAGCGGGAGATCCTCGATCGCCACGAGGCCCAGGCCGACAAGGTCGAGAACCAGTTCCGTCGCGGCATCATCACCGACGGCGAGCGCCGCAACATGGAGGTCCGGATCTGGACCGACGCCACTGCCGAGGTGCAGGCGGCGATGGAGAAGGAGTTCAAGGCGCAGCGGTTCAACCCGATCGACATGATGGTCGGCTCGGGTGCCCGCGGCAACATGACCCAGATGCGCCAGATCGCCGGTATGCGCGGTCTGGTGGCCAACCCTCGCGGTGACATGATCCCCCGGCCGATCAAGAAGAACTTCCGTGAAGGCCTCGAGACGCTCGAGTACTTCATCGCCACGCCTGGGGCCCGTAAGGGACTGGTCGACACCGCCCTGCGTACGGCTGACTCGGGGTACCTGACCCGCCGTCTGGTCGACGTCGCCCAGGAGCTGATCATCCGCGAGATCGATTGCGGGACCACGCTCGGTCTCTGGATCGACAACGTCCAGCCGGACACGGCGAACACCCGGTCGTACCTGGAGTCGAAGCTGTTCGGTCGTGCGTTGCTCAACGAGGTCACCCTCAGTGACGGCACCGTGCTCGCCAAGAACAGCCTCGTCGGCGACGACGAGATGATCCTGTTGCGCGACGATCCCAAGGTCAACCGGGTGCGCGTCCGTTCGGTGCTCACCTGCGATGCCGATCTCGGTATCTGCGGGCTGTGCTACGGCCGGTCGCTCGCCACGGGCAAGGCCATCGAGCTCGGCGAGGCCGTCGGCGTCATCGCCGCGCAGTCCATCGGCGAGCCCGGTACCCAGCTGACGATGCGTACGTTCCACACGGGTGGCGTCGCCGGCAAGGACATCGCCGGCGGTCTGCCTCGCGTCGTCGAGTTGTTCGAGGCTCGTACCCCTCGTGGCTCGGCCCGTCTGGCCAAGGCCAGCGGTGTGGTGCGCGTCGGTGAGGACGAGGGCAAGGGCATCCCGATCACGGTGATCGACGACGCCGGTGAGGAGCACCTGATCGTGCTCCCGACGGGCAGCCGCCCGTCGGTCATCGACGGCAACGACATCAAGGCCGGTGACCCCGTGACCGATGGTCCCTTCGACCCGAAGGAGATCATGGAGATCAAGGGCATCCGCGA
>JANXUX010000126.1 GCA_025351965.1 Actinomycetes bacterium
CACCCGTGACAAGGTCCGGGTGGACATCCACACCGCTCGTCCGGGCATCGTCATCGGTCGCCGTGGCGCCCAGGCCGACGAGCTCCGCGCCCTGCTGACCGACATCACGGGCAACCCCAAGGTGCAGCTCAACATCGTCGAGATCAAGAGCCCCGAGCTCGACGCAGCACTCATCGCCCAGGGTGTGGCTGATCAGCTGATCAACCGCATCGCCTTCCGCCGGGCGATGAAGCGTGCCGTCCAGAACGCCCAGAAGGCCGGCGCCCTCGGCATCCGCGTCCAGTGCTCGGGTCGCCTCGGTGGCGCCGAGATGAGCCGCACCGAGTGGTACCGCGAAGGTCGTGTGCCGCTGCACACGCTGCGGGCCGACATCGACTACGGCTTCCGCGAGGCCAAGACCACGAGCGGCCGCGTCGGCGTCAAGGTCTGGATCTACAAGGGCGACATCTTGCCCTACAAGCCCCAGAACGACGACAAGATCATTCGCGAAGCCGCGATGGCTGTCGGCGAGACCTCTGGCGCACCGCGCAAGGTGGTGTCGTCGGCCGGTCGTAAGAAGGCCGAGGACGTCGCCGAGATCGAAGCGACTCCGCTGCTCAAAGAAGCCGATCCGGAGTTCGAGAAGCTGCTCGACGAGGAAGAGCAGATCGCTCGTCGCACCAACGCCGGGCACGAAGCCCCGCACTTCCGTGGGGAGGACTGATTCACCATGTTGATGCCCCGTAAGGTCAAGCACCGCAAGCAGCACCGCGGCCGCACCCAAGGCATGACCAAGGGTGGCTCCGCACTGAGCTTCGGCGAGTACGGCATCCAGGCGCTCGAGCCCGGCTGGCTCACCGCCCGCCAGATCGAGGCCGCTCGTATCGCCATGACCCGCGCCATCAAGCGCGGTGGCAAGGTCTGGATCACCGTGTTCCCGGACAAGCCGGTCACGAAGAAGCCCGCCGAGACCCGCATGGGTTCGGGCAAGGGCAACCCCGAGTTCTGGGTCGCCGTCGTGCGCCCGGGCCGGATCCTCTTCGAGCTCAGCTTCCCCAATGAAGAGCAGGCCAAGGCTGCGCTCGAGAAGGCAGTGCAGAAGCTGCCGATCAAGGCACGTGTCGTCACGCGTGAAGAGGTGATCTGAGATGGCCAACACGACCAATGCAGAGCTCAAAGAACTCGGTCTCGCCGAGCTCGTTGAAGAGCTCCGCGCCACCAAGCAGGAGTCGCTCAATCTGCGCTTCCGCAACGCAACGGGACAGCTGGAGAACGTCGCCGCCATCAAGGCAGCACGTCGCCACATCGCCCGCCTCAACACACTCATCCGGCAGCAGGAAATCTCTGCCGCTGAGGCCGGGAAGTAGTCATGCCTGACGCAATCGAAACCACTCAACCAACCCCTGACGACGCGGTTCGCAACCGCCGCAAGGTGCGCGAAGGCGTGGTCGTGTCCAACAAGATGGACAAGACCGCAGTCGTCGCCGTCATCGAGCGCGTGCGTCATCCCAAGTACGGCAAGTTCATGATGCGCACCAAGAAGCTGTATGCCCACGACGAGACCAACGACGTGAACATCGGCGACAAAGTCCGTGTCATGGAGACCCGCCCGACCAGCAAGAACAAGCGCTGGAGAGTCACCGAAGTCCTGGAGCGTGCCAAGTGATCCAGCAGGAATCCCGTCTCCGCGTTGCTGACAACAGCGGCGGCAAAGAAGTCCTGTGCATCAAGGTGCTCGGCGGCACGCGCCGTCGCTACGCCTCGATCGGTGACATCTTCGTCGCCACCGTCAAAGACGCCATCCCCGGCGCCGGCGTCAAGAAGGGCGACGTCGTCAAGTGCGTCGTCGTTCGTACGAAGAAGGAGAAGCGTCGTCCAGACGGCAGCTACATCCGCTTCGACGAGAATGCAGCCGTCATCATCAAAGACGACCTGACCCCGCGCGGTACGCGCATCTTCGGGCCGGTCGGCCGTGAGCTTCGTGAGAAGAAGTTCATGCGCATCGTCTCACTCGCCCCGGAGGTGTTGTGATGAAAATCAAAAAGGGTGATCAGGTCATCGTGATCTCCGGCAAGGACAAGGGCAAAGAGGGCGAAGTCATTCGTGCGCTGCCCAAGGACGACAAGATCGTCGTCAGCAGCGTCAACACGGCGAAGAAGCACCAGAAGGCTCAGCGTCAGAACCTGCAGGCCGGCATCATCGATGTCGACATGCCGATCCACGTCAGCAACGTGATGCTCGTCCACAAGGGCAAGCCGACCCGCGTTGGCTACAAGATCCAAGACGATGGCACCAAGGTGCGGATCGCCAAGACGACCGGTGAGGTGCTCTCATGAGCGACACGGCCACTGTCACCGCAGATGCGGGCACCTACGTGCCGCGTCTCAAGATCCGCTACAACGACGAGATCAAGGCTGCGCTCATGGAGCAGCTCGAGATCAAGAACGTCATGCAGGTCCCGACGTTCGAGAAGATCGTGATCAACATGGGCGTCGGCCGTGCCACCCAGCAGCCGTCGCTGCTCGAGGGTGCTGTCGCCGACCTGACCAAGATCGCCGGTCAGAAGCCGATCATCACCAAGTCGACGAAGTCGATCGCAGCGTTCAAGTTGCGTGAGAACCAAGCCATCGGCTGCAAGGTCACCTTGCGCGGCGACCGGATGTGGGAGTTCCTCGACCGCCTGATTGCGGTGGCCATCCCCCGCATCCGCGACTTCCGCGGCCTGCCGGCCCACTCGTGGGACCGACGGGGCAACTACACATTCGGTCTTGCTGACCAGATCGTGTTCCCGGAAATCGACTACGACAAGATCGACGCACCGCACGGTATGGACATCACCATCGTGACGACTGCCAAGGACGACGCCGCTGGCAAGGCTCTGCTCGATGCCTACGGCTTCCCGTTCAAGAGAGGCGCCGACGCCGGCGCACCACCCAAGAAGGCCAAGAGCCGCGGTCCGGTCCGCGGTGGTAAGGGAGCCCGTCCGGCTTCCAAGGCCAAGAAGTGATCGGGAAGGGCAACTAGAACCATGGCCAAGAAGTCTCAGATCAACAAAGCGGCTGCGAAGCCCAAGTACAAGGTGCGCGGTTACACCCGTTGCCGCCGCTGCGGGCGAGCCCGTTCGGTGTACCGCAAGTTCGGCCTGTGCCGAATCTGCCTTCGTCAGATGATCCACGCCGGTGAAGTGCCGGGCGTGACGAAGGCGAGTTGGTGAACCGCCATGATGACTGATCCCATCGCTGACATGCTCACCCGCATCCGCAACGCCAACGTGGCGATGCACGATGAGGTGCCCATGCCCTCCTCCAAGCAGAAGGTTGCGCTCGCCAAGATCCTCCAGTCAGAGGGTTACATCACGAGCTTCTCCGTCGCCCCCTCGACCAAGGGCCCCGGCGACGTGCTGACCGTCCAGATGAAGTACTCGCACGAGCGGGCACGAACCATCAGTGGCATCAAGCGCGTCTCCACCCCGGGCCTGCGCGTCTACCGCAAGTCGACCGAAGTACCTCGCGTGCTCGGCGGCCTCGGTGTCGCTGTTCTGTCCACCAGCTCCGGGCTGCTCTCCGACCGTGAAGCGCGCAAGCGCAACATGGGCGGCGAAGTCCTCTGCTACGTCTGGTGATCCCCGAAAGGTATCGAGGTATCCCATGAGCCGTATCGGCAAAGCCCCCATCACCGTTCCCACAGGCGTCGACGTCACCGTCGCGTCGGGAGCCAATCCCGTCGTGACCGTCAAGGGCCCGAAGGGCACGCTGTCCTTCTCGGTCCCCGGTGCAATCACCGTCAGCCAGTCCGAGGGTTCGCTGCTCGTCATGCGCCCCGACGATGAGCGCGACAACCGGTCGTTGCACGGTCTCACCCGCACCCTGGTGAACAACATGGTCGTCGGTGTCACCGCCGGCTTCACCAAGGAGCTCGAGATCATCGGCGTCGGTTACCGCGCCGAGGCCCAGGCCCCGAATCGGCTCCGTCTGGCGCTCGGCTTCAGCCACCCGGTCATCGTCGAGGCGCCCGAGGGTGTCACGTTCGAAGTGCCGGTCCCGACGCGAGTGATCGTCAAGGGCATCGACAAGGAAGTCGTCGGCCAAGTGGCCGCCAACATCCGCAGCATCCGCAAGCCCGAGCCGTACAAGGGCAAGGGCGTGCGCTATCTGGGCGAGAAGGTCCTGCGCAAGGCCGGCAAGACCGGCAAGAAGTAAGACCGGAAGAAGAAGAGTCAATCATGAGTGATAACGCCAAAGTTCGCCGCGAATCCCGCATCCGTCGTCACGGTCGTGTTCGCAAGAAGATCAACGGCACCGCGGCGCGCCCCCGCCTCGCAGTGTTCCGTTCCAACAAGCACCTCGTGCTCCAGGTCATCGACGACGAGGCCGGCCGCACCCTTGCGGCTGCCTCGACGAACGAGGCCGGCGAGCGCGCCGCCGGTGATGGTGGCAGCGTTGCTGCGGCCTCACGGATGGGTCAGCTGGTCGCCGAGCGCGCCAAGGCTGCGGGTATCGACAAGGTCGTGTTCGATCGTGGCGGTTTCGCCTACCACGGTCGCGTTGCTGCGGCAGCTGATGCCGCTCGTGAAGCAGGTCTGGAGTTCTGATGGCAGGATTTTCGTATACCAACAACAATCC
>JANXUX010000171.1 GCA_025351965.1 Actinomycetes bacterium
GTCGCCGTCCGCAGCGCCGCTCCCGGGAGCGGCCCGCTCAACCACGCCAGCGCGCCCCTCGCGGACCGCGATGCCCGCACCGGCGACCGCACCGTGCTCGGCGCCAGCGCCGAGATGGCTCCGCTCCTCGCCCGCTGGAAGGTGTTGACGGCCGCATCGCTGGTCGGCATCGCCTCGATGGCGCTCGAGCTGGCCGTCGGCTACGTCAAGGAGCGCCACCAGTTCGGTGTGCCGATCGGTTCCTTCCAGGCCGTCCAGCACGGCTTGGCCGACCTTCCGGGCTCGATCGATGGTGCCCGGCTGCTGACCCACGAGGCCGCTGCAGCGGTGGACCGTGGGGGAGTGGGCAGCTGCGACATCGCCCACAACCAGTTCGATGATCCGCTCGCGCTCGCCTCGATGGCGTTCCTCTTCGCTGCCGACGTCGCGGCCCACGCGACGGACCGCTCGCTGCACTTCCACGGCGGTTACGGATTCGCCGAGGAGTACGACATCCAGCTCTACTACCGGCGGGCGCGCGGCTGGGCGGTGATCCTCGGTGAGCCCGCGGCGGAGTACCTCGATCTCGCCGATCGGTTCTGGCCGACGGCCGGCGTCGCTGCCGCGCCCCATGAAAGCCGGGTGCACTGATGGATTTCGAACTCGGACCTGACGTCATTGCCTACCGCGAACGCGTCCGCGGCATCGTCGCCGCCCACCACACGCCTGAAGCCGTGCGCGTCCAGCACGAGACCGGCACGTTCAACAACCCCGGCCTGAACCGCGCGCTCGCCGCGGAGGGACTGGTCGAGCGGGCGGTCCCCGGTCTCGGTGCCGGTGACCCGATCGAGCTGTGGGTGCTGTTCAACGAGATCGAGAAGGCCGGCGCCCCGGTCGACGCGTTGGCGGTCGCGGTGATGATCGCCGGCGTCGTCCAGCACGTCGGCAACGATCGGCAAAAGGCCGAGGTCATCCCAGCGGTGACGTCCGGCGACGCCCTGATTTGTATGGGCTACAGCGAGCCCGACGTCGGCAGCGACCTCGCCTCGCTGACCACCAAGGCCGTGCGTGACGGCAACGAGTGGGTCATCAACGGCGCCAAGATGTGGACGACGATGGCGCACGAGGCGCGCTGGGTCATCCTGCTCGCCCGGACCGACCCGGACCTGCCCCGGCACAAGGGTCTGACGATGTTCCTGATCCCGATGGACACGCCCGGCATCCGCGTCGATGCCGTGCACACGATGGCGACCGAGCGCACCAATGCCACGTTCTACGACGACGTACGCGTCGGCGATGACTGCGTGCTCGGCGAGGTCAATGGCGGCTGGCACGTGATGAGCGTCGCCCTGTCGTACGAGCGCGGTGTCATGGGCGGCACCAACCCCGGCGTTCCGTTGCTCGAGCACACTGTGGCCTGGGCGGAGGAGTCCGGCCGTCTCACCGAGCCGGCCGTGCGCGAGAAGCTGGCTCGGGTCGCGATCGACAACCATGTCTCGGCGCTGCTGACCCAGCGTTCGGCGTGGATCGCCGCTTCGGGTGGTCTGCCCGGGCTGGAAGGCTCGATGACCAAGCTGTTCGCCAGCGAGGCCTACCAGAAGGCGACGCGATGGTTCCAGGAAATGGCCGGTGCCGAAGGGTTGTTGCAGATGCAACAGCCCGGCGCGATCGCCGGCGGCTGGATCGAGTACGACGCGCGCCACAGTCCGGTGACCACGATTTACGGCGGCACCACTGAGATCAACAAGAACAACATCGCCGAACGCCATCTCGGTCTGCCCCGCGCCCGGCGCTGAGCGCGGGGCTTCGAGCGTCAGCTGTCGAACCTCACGTGTCGAGCGCTTGGGGCGTCGGACACGTCGACGACCTCGTCGATCGGCGCCGAGCGTTCCCACATGATGGCCGAGATCACGACGATCACGACCCAGACGATGCTGACGACGTAGGTCCAACTGAGCATCGCGAGCGCGATGCCGACCCCACCGAACCCGCGGCCGTACCAGCTGAACCAGCCGGGCAGGATGACGAGGGAGAGCACCCACAGTGCTGTGCTGCCGATCATCCCCAGGATCGCGCCCGGCCGGAGATCGTTGTGGGCCAGGGGTTTGTCGAGCAGCAGCCGTGGCGTCATCACCCAGAACCAGTAGTTCATGACCATCACCACCGGGACGGTCGCGACGTAGATCCAGTTGCCGTGGCGAGCCGGGAGTCGCTGCAGGATCTGGCCGAAGGCGAACGTGGCGAACACGAGGACGAACCACGCACCGCCGCGCACCGGACCCCGCCAGCCGCGGTAGTGCTTGACGTTCCATGCGTCGGCGAACGTGCGCTGGAACACCGAGGCGACATCGAACCCGCTCAACGCGAACGAGCCGACCGCGATGAAGGAAGCGACCCTGATGACGTTGCGAGTCGGTGGGAACGCGCCGCGGACCACGGCTGCGGTCTCGCCGTTCAGGTGGAACTGCTCGATGAACACCTGGCTCAGCGAGATTCGGTTACGGACGCGTGACACGAGCGCGAAGGCGATGATCATCAGCGGGATGATCGAGATGAACAGGTTGAATGCCATCAGCATGCCCTTGCGGATGCCGTCGATCTGGAAGAAACGGCGCACGATCGACGCCGGGATGCTGATGCCGCGCATCGCGATCAATCGCTCCCGTCGCGTCATCCGCTCGCGTGCCACCGTCGAGTCGTCGCTGGCGTCCTCGATGCCGGCGGCGGCTGTACGTGAGGTGATCACCGGGAGGAGCACCGTGTCGGGAGCGCTGCGCTCAGAGCCGGGCGGCCGGACCAACCGCGAGGCCGACCGTGGTGACGGCGGTGGTAGCTCGTCGCTCATCGTGGTCTATCTTGCCACCTTGCGACGGAGGCCGTTGCTGAGGATGTGGGGGTATGGGATGGCGTTCTTCGGGATGCGTTTCGATTTCAGGAATCCGTCGTTCGCTGGAACGACGATGACCGAGCGGTACCGCGAGGGCATCGCGATGGCCGAGTGGGCCGATCGGCACAGCTTCGTGACACTGGTGCTCTCCGAGCACCACGGCAGCTCCGACGGCTACCTGCCGAGTGCGTTGCCGATGGCGGCCGCCATCGCGGCGCGCACCACGAACATCGGGCTGCGCATCTCCGCCGTCGTCGCGCCGCTGCACGATCCGCTCCGCCTCGCCGAGGATGCCGCGGTCGTCGACCTGATCAGCGGGGGTCGGCTGGATCTGATCCTCGTCAACGGATATGTCGAGGCCGAGTTCGAGACGTTCGGCGTGCCGATGAACGAGCGTGCCAAGCGCACCCGCCTTGCGGTCGAGACGCTGCGCTCGGCCTGGACCGGCGACACGTTCGAGTACGAGGGCCGCACAGCCCGGATCACGCCGACGCCCGAGCGCACCAACGGGCCGACGCTGTCGCTCGGTGGCAGTACGCAGAAGGCCGCCGAGCGCGCAGCCCGCATCGCCGACGGCTTCGCGCCATCGCTGCCCGAGCACTGGGACTGGTACCGCGACGAGCGCCTCGCACTCGGCCATCCTGATCCGGGACCGAACGTGGGCGTGACACTCGGTGACTTCTACCTCGCCGAGGACGTCGAGAAGGGCTGGGACGAGGTTGGCAAGTACTTCCTCCACGAGACCAACGCGTATGGCCAGTGGATGCAGGACGCAGGACTGCCCGGGATGTACCGCATCGCCAAAGACGTCGACGAGGTCCGCGAGCGCGGGATGTACCGCGTCATCACACCGGACGAGATGGTGGCCGAACTGAACGCCGCCGGGCCGTTCGCCTTCGTGCTCTTCCACCCACTCCTCGGTGGCATCCCGCCGGACTCGGCTTGGCGCGCGTTGCGCCTGTTCGAACAAGATGTCCTCGGTCAACTCGCCGGCTGATCGATCGCACTGGCCCACCGCCCCCCACGAAGAGAGTTCTCGAATGTCGTCATCCGTCACTGGTCAGGGCCTGCTCGCAGGCGTCCGCGTCCTCGATCTGTCGTTGCTCGGTCCTGCCGCGCTCGCTTCGCACCTCGTCGATTTCGGCGCAGAGGTGATCAAGATCGAAGCACCGTCGGGTGACTACGTCCGTGAGATGACGTGGCCGATCGTGGACGGTGTCTCGCTGATGCACCTGCGCGTGAATCGCGGCAAGGAGTCACTGGTCCTGGACCTGAAGACTCCGGAGGGCATCGAGGTGTTGACCGAGTTGATCGCCAAGTCCGATGTGATCATCGAGGCGATGCGGCCGGGGTTCCTCGACAAGCGCGGCTTCACCAAGGAACGGCTCGAGGAGATCAACCCGGCGATCGTGTTCTGCGCGATCAGTGGCTACGGCGCCACCGGCCCGTACCGGGATCTGCCTGCGCACGGCATCGCGTTCGACACATGGGCCGGCCAGATCAAGCCGATCCTGGACGAGGACGGTTTCGTGCGGATGCCGGATCAGGCCAACATCGGCATCATCGCTGGGCCGGCGTTCGGGGCGATGGCCGTACTCGCTGCGTTGGTGCGGGCGCGCACGACCGGCAAGGGTGCGCACATGGAGATCGCCCAGAGCGATGCGGCTGCGTACTTCGACTGGTACCGGATCGAGACGTACCGGGCCTACCAGCACGACGAGAACTTCGTGACGGGCAACAAGAGCGACAATCTCGAGCGTCGTGCGCCCGGTCTCGGTGGGATGTGGGAGGGCGTGCGATACCAGATGTACGAGTCGGCTGACGGGCACGTGCTGTTCATGGCGAGCGAGAACGCGTTCTGGAAGAACTTCTGTGTCGGGCTCGGCCGTGAGGACCTGTATGAGCAGTTCCCGGGCAGCAAGTACGCCGACCATGCTCGTGGCAACGTCGAGCTGCAGGGCATTCTGCGTGACATCTTCCGGACCAAGACGACGGTCGAGTGGTTGGCGTTCGCAGGGGAGTTCAACACGACGATCGCGACCGTGAACACGCCCGAGACGGTGATCGATGACCCGCAATTCATCGACCGGTTCCAGTGGACCACCGTGGAGCAGACCGGCATCGAGCAGCTGATGTTCCCGCTGCACATCGATGGCGAGGTCGCCCCGGTGCCGACCCAGGCACCCACGGTCGGCCAGCACTCCGAAGACGTCCTCAAGCGCGTGCTCGGCTACGACGATGCCCGAATCGCCACCCTGCGCGAAGCCGGCGCCACCCTCTGACAGAAACGCCCGCGACCATCGGGAAAGAGGAGAAATCTGTAACGTTCCCCGTAGCTCGGTTGTCTGCTTCTTTGCTACAACAGCATGAGCAGCAGCAGGTGCTGCTCATCCAGTGCTTCGGGGTTCTCATGTCGAACAGCTCGCAGTCGTCCGTCGGCAGTCCTGTCTCGGTGCTGCGGCGCGTGCTCGCAGGTTTCGCGCTGCTGCTGACTGCTGTCGTCGGCTCGGTCGTCGCCTCGAGCGGGACGGCGGGGGCTGCTGCATCCTGGTACAACGGCACGAACTCCTACTCGACGATCACGAACTGCGTCAGCATCATCCAGGGTTCCCCCTACCAGGAGCTCGGTGCTGGCGCCTACGTTGGGTCGATCGGCAATGCGGCGACGAGCGAGCCGTACCCTGGTGAGGTGTACTACGTGCACGTCGTGATCTACGGCCTCGGTAACGCATGCAGCGGTCAGCGCGTTCGCGTCGAGTTCACGCCGCCGGCCAACTCGACGCTGGCGATCAGTGCGGCCAACAAGGTGTATTGCTTTGCCGATGGCGTGTCCGACGCCGGCAACTGCCCGCAGACGCTTCTTGCCGGTGCCTTCGGCGGCTCGTACTGGATCCCGGCGCCGATCGATCAACCAGCGCGGACGTGGCCGCTGCCGCAGGGTCACAACTGGGAGTTCCAGATCCCGATCATGACGAGCGTCTCGACCGCCAGCGGCACGATGCGAGGCTACATCGCCATGGCTGATGGCAACTCGAACCCGACGTTGCAGCCGACGTCGTCGGTGGGCGTCTACGCTCACGCGCCGGTCATCAGTGCCCAGACGACGACCACCTCGTCGAACGCGAACTGGCCGACCAACCTGCTGACAACCACGTCGCTGAGCCCATATGGGCTTGCTGGCGGCGCCTACTTCGATCTGCGCACCACCTCGAACGGCCCAACTGTGGCCACCGACGGACCGCAGAACGTCGGTGCTGGGGTAACGGGCTCGATCGGGATCACCGAGGACTGGGTGCTCCCGAGTTACACGCTGCAACCGAACACCACGTACTACTTCGTACTGCGATACGTGACGGGCAGCGGGACGTTCACCGGTCCGCAACAATCGTTCAAGACGCCACCCATCTCGGGCGGTACCACCACGACGGCAGCGGCCACGACGACCACGTCGATGCCCGCCGTGCCCGGCGGGTCCGGCACGTCGGGGAGCGGGAGCACGCCGACCACCTCGTCGGCGCCGACCAACTCCTCGTCGACGACGACCTCCGCGGCGGCGACGACAGCCACGACCGCGCCACCCATCGTCGCGTCGAGCCCGCCGCCGATCACCGGAGTGGCAGCCGAGTACGTGCCGATCCTGCCCGCACGCCTGCTCGACACACGGGCGGATCCGGCATCGTCGACCATCGACGGCTTGGCGCTCGGGCACGGCGTGGTGGCCGGCGGCGACACCATTGAGCTCCAGGTGGCGAACCGTGCGGCCATCCCGCCGAACGCGACGGCCGTGGTGCTGAACGTGACGGTGACGGGTGCGACGGGCAACGGGTACGTGACGGTGTACCCGTGTGGGGCGGATCGGCCGACGACGTCGAATCTGAACTTCTCGTTGGGTCAGACGATCCCGAACGCGGTGATCTCCA
>JANXUX010000208.1 GCA_025351965.1 Actinomycetes bacterium
AAGGCGTTTCGTAGAGGTCGACCGAGAGCTTCTGGCGCGATCCTTCCGGGCCTGATTTGCCCACGCCGAGCGGCCGAGTTACACCCGTGCAATTCCTCAAGCTTGTATCAATCTTGCCGATTGTTTGTTCGTGGCGAGGAACCAACACAAAGAGGAGACGATGGCGCCCTTCCCGGGACCATCCGCGGCCCATGTGGCACCGCCATCGGAGACGCCGAGCCTGCCCGCCCCTGCCGGTCAGCAGTCGTCGATCTCGGATGCGCATGCGACGGCGATCCTCGTCGCCGTCGAGCAGCAACTGACCCGCTACTTCGGGGCGATGTCGGCCCGCGCCGATGCCGTGCAGCAGGCCGGCGACGCCGGACGCGCCGAGCTGATCACCCACTTCCAACAGCAGATCGACGGACTGCGTAGCGAACTGGAGCGCTCTCGGGCGACAAACGAGAACTACGAGCACGCGTTGCAGGCAGCGGTCGAGGAACGCCTCGCCGAGCATGCTGCGAGCCAGCACTGGCGCTTCGGGGACCTGGAGAGCCGCCTCGAGCGGGTCAGCCAGGATCTGACGATCGGGCTGCCGACCCACATGGAGGCCGCCACCGGGCCGCTGCAGGAGCGGTTCGACCGAACGATTGCGCTGCTCGCCAGCCGGATCGAGGAGCTGCAGAAGGCGGCCCGCCGCTTCGACGAGCAATCGTCGGCACTCGTGCAGCACGTCAATGACACGACCTCGACCATCACCCGGCGGATGGACGACACCAACCGTGCGTTCAGTGACCACATCGACGACCGCACCGTCGCCGTTGGCCAGCGCGTCGACGAGGCGCTCGGCGTCATGCGTCAGCACATCGCCGAGCAGGTGACCTCCCTCGGACGCAAGCTCGACGAGACCGACAGCCGCACCGTCGATCGCATGCTCGCGATGGAGGAACGCCTCAACGAACAGACCGGCCAGCGCCTCGCCGCGGTCGAGGCCACGATCGGACGGATCAGTGGCGGCATCGACGAAGCGATCGTCGCGCTCTCCCACCGTGTCATCGAACTCGAGAACGACAACCACGCGGTGCTCGCCCGCCTCGAGCAGATCGCCCAAGCCGTCAGCAAGGTCGACGAGGAGGCCGTCTCCCAGCTGCGCGAGCAGATGTCGAGCGCAGTGGGCGAGTCCATGCTCGTTCGCATCGAGCTGGAACGTGTCGCCTCCAGCACCGGTGACCAGTTCGACAAGCTCAACATCCGTATCGGCGAGCTCGCTGCACAGATCGCCGACACCGACCTGGACGTCAGCACGTCGATCCAGCTCGAGCGTCTCGAAGAGATCGAGCGGGCGCTCGCCGAGCTCGATCCGGATCAGTTCGTCCGCAAGACCGAGCTCCCCGGGCCGAGCGCACAGGCCGTTGCCTCGCCTCAGCTCGTCCGTCCGCCAGACCCACCATCAGTACCGACCTCATCGGAGTCAAATCTTTCCTCGTGGTGACGCACTCCACGACCGATAGATCGATGACCTTTCCACCACGGAGCACGACGCATGGCACTGTTCACCAAGACGCACAAAGACGCCTCCACCGGCCCCGCCGGTGATCTGCCAGCGCCTTCGGCCGACGGTGCCGCCAACAACCACAACGGCCATTCCGCCGGGCAGAGCCCAGCGGAGTGCATGCAGATCGGTCAGCTGCTCGTCGAGAGCGGCCAGCTGACGCCCGAGGCGCTGGCCACGACCTTGCAGCTCGCCAACGGTGACGTGCTCACCTTCGGCGAGTTCGCGCTCAGCCGGTTCGGCGCAGGCCGACAGGAGCTGTCCCTCGCCGTCGCCCAGGTCTTCGGGCTCCCCGCCGCCGACACCAAGGGCATCGAGCTCGATGCCGGCACGGTCGCCCTGCTCGACGAGAAAGTCATCCGCGCCAACCAGGTGATTCCCATCGCGCTCGACGGCGACACGATGATCGTGCTCTCGTCGGATCCGTCCCCACATCGCCGCGCCGCGGTCGAAGCAGCCGCCGGACGCCCGCTGCGCTGGTTCGTCGGCGACTTCGCCACCGTCCGCACGTTCATCGACAAGATGCATCGCGCCGATGCCGACGTCGCCCAGCTGGCCAAGTCCTTCGAGGTCACCGACGACCAGCGCAGCGGTTTCGCCGCCGCCAACGAGGTCAACGTCGAGGACCAAGCACCCGTCGTCCAGCTCGTCAACCGCATCGTCGGCCAGGCGATGCGTGACCGCGCGTCGGACATCCACGTCGAGCCCCTCGACGAGTCGCTGCGCATCCGCTTCCGCATCGACGGCAACCTCGTCGAGGCCTTCAACCTCCCGATCGGCGTCCACGCTGCGCTGACCAGCCGACTCAAGATCATGAGCGGGATGAACATCGTCGAGCGGCGCCGCCCACAGGACGGGCAGTTCTCCACAGTCATCGACGGCAACGAGGTCGACGTGCGCGTCGCGAGCGTGGCCACGGTGTGGGGCGAGAAGGTCGTCATGCGAATCCTCGACAAGGGCCGCTCGATGATCGGGCTGTCCGAACTCGGGTTCCCGCGCGACACCTACATCCAGTATTCGAAGATGGTCCACTCGCCGTTCGGCATGGTCATCTGCGCCGGCCCGACCGGTGCAGGCAAGACCACGACGCTCTACGCGACCCTGCAGGAGATCAACTCGACCGGCAAGAACGTGACGACGGTCGAGGATCCGGTGGAGTACGTCTTCCCGGGTATCAACCAGATCCAGACCAACGAGCAGGCTGGGCTCACGTTCGCCACCGGCTTGAAGGCCATCCTGCGTCAGGACCCCGACGTGATCCTCGTCGGCGAGATCCGCGACGCGGACACGGCACGCATCGCGATCCAGTCCGCGCTCACGGGTCACTTCGTGCTCAGCTCGCTCCACGGCACCGACAGCGTCGCCGCCCTGCACCGCTTCCTCGACATGGGCATCGAGGCCTTCCTCATCGCGTCCTCGGTCGTCGGCGTGATCGGCCAGCGTCTGCTACGCAAGATCTGCGACTCGTGCAAGGAGCCGTACAGCCCCGGCGCCGACGAGATCGCCGTTTTCCGCCAGCACAGCGGCGGCAGCGACAAGTCCCAGTTCTTCCACGGAGCGGGCTGCAACTACTGCGCCGGAACCGGATACCGCGATCGCATCGGCGTGTACGAACTGCTGCGCATCACGCCCGAGCTGCGCCGCCTCATCGTTGGTTGGGCAACCACTGAGGAGCTCCGTCGCCTGGCCGTTGCCCAGGGCATGCGCACGATGCTGCGCGAGGCCATGCAACTCGTCGAGAACGACGTCACGACGGTGCCCGAAGTCGTCCGCACTCTGTTCGCCCACTAAGCCAGAATCCACCGCCCCAGGAGCATTCAATGCCCAAGTTCGCATACGCCGCCATCGATCCCCAGGGCGCACCTGTCGAGGGAGTCACCAAGGCCGACACGATCGGTGACGCGCGCCAATTCCTGATGGCGCAGAACCTGTTCCCGACCAAGCTCGCCGAGCACAAGGGCGCGCTGCAGTTCGAGCTGACCAAGGAGAAGGTCAAGAAGAAGGAACTGATGCACTTCACGCGTCAGCTCGCCGTCTTCGTCAAGGCCGGAATCCCGATCACCGAGGCGCTGGAGACCATCGGCGACGAGACCGAAGACCTCGCCCTGCGGCGCACGCTCAGCTCGATGGTCGAGGACCTGCGCAACGGTGGCCGGCTGTCGGCAGCGGCCCGCAAGCACCCCGAGGCGTTCCCGATCTACTACATGGGCATCCTCGAATCCGCCGAGCTGACCGGCCGACTCGACAGCACACTCGAGAGCCTGGCCGGATACCTCGAACGCGAGGTCGAGACCCGCGCCAAGGTCGTCTCTGCGCTGTCGTATCCGGGCGTCGTCATGGTGATGGCGTTCTTCACCGTCTGCGTCCTCGCCGGCTACGTCCTTCCGCAGTTCAAACCGCTGTTCGAAGAGTTGCACGCCGACCTGCCGCTGCCGACCCGCATGCTGCTGTTCGTCGCCGACCTGTTCACCGTGCTCTGGTACATCCCGATGAGCGTGTTCTTGGTGTTGATGGCCGGCGTGATCTGGTTGACGAAGTCGGCGAAGGGCAAGCTCGTCAAGGATCGCATGGTCCTCAAGATCCCGGTCATCAGCGGCATCGTCGAGTACTCCATCCTGGAGCGGTTCTGCCGCATCCTCGGCGCGATGATCCGTGCCGGTGTGCCACTACCCGAAGGCCTGCGCACGACCACCGAATCGACCAGCAACACGGTCTACAAGCAGCGGCTCGAAGAGGCTCAGGCGGTCATGCTCGAGGGTGGCGGATTCGCCCGCCCGCTCGCCGACACCGGTCTGTTCCCCGGTGCCGCCAAGCAGATGTTCAAGGTCGGCGAGGAGACCGGCACGCTCGACGATCAGCTTGAGGTCGCCAGCCTGTACTTCGACCGTGAGCTGGAGAGCCGGATCAAGAAGTTCACGACCATGTTCGAGCCGATCATGATCATCTTCGTCGGGCTCATCGTTGGTTTCGTCGCAGTCGCGCTCGTGTCAGCGATGTACGGGGTGCTCGACAACATGAAGCAGCAGGGGTAGCGCCTCGGGCGTCAACGATGGAGCAGCGCGTCGATCATCGGTTGCCCGACCCACACCGCAGCGAGCGTACCGAGGGCCAGGAACGGGCCGAACGGCACGGCAGTCTTGCGACCCCCGCGACCGATCGTCATCAGCACGAGTCCGACCACGGCACCGCTGAGGAAACCGAGGAACAGGCCCGGTGCCACCAGGCCCGGATTGAGCCAGCCGAGGTACGCGCCGAGCAACGGCGAGAGCCGCACGTCTCCGCCACCCATGCCTCCTTTGCTGGCGAGATACACCGCACCCATGAACGCGAACTCGATCGCTGCGCCGAGGAGCATCATCCAGATCCGGCGCGGCTCGTCGCGCACCAGGGCAGCGACGCACAGCAGCGGTACGCCGATCGCTGCCGTCACGTAGGTGATCTCGCGTGGCAGGCGGCGCGTGCGCAGATCGATCCAGCTGAGTCCGACGAGCCCAGCAGCCAGTGCGCAGAACGCGCCGAGTTCCCACGACAGATCAAACTTGATTGCAAGTGCAAGGAACAGGCTCGCGTTGACGACCTCGAGGATCAGCGGTTCGACGCCGATCTTGGCCTTGCACCGCCGGCACTTGCCGCGCAGCGCCAGCCAGCTGAACACCGGGACGAGGTCGACGAACCCGAGCTGCAGGCCGCAGTTGCCGCAGGCCGAACCCGGTGCCACCACCGAGCGACCATCCGGCACGCGATCCACCACCACCGTCAAGAACGAGCCGATCAACAGTCCCAGGATCGCCGTGTACGCAATGACCATAAGTCCTTCACATCGCCGCAGCCTGCGGCTCCTCACCGGAGGTTAGCCAGATGACCACTCCCGACCCCGTCCTTCTCACCCTGCTCCAGGCAACGGTCTCGGCCGGTGCCAGCGACTTGCACCTCAGCGTCGGTCGTCCGGCGACGGCCCGGCGCGACGGCTACCTCGTCAAGTTCGAGGGCGTACCGGTCCTCGAGCCGGCAGAGATCGAGCGCATCGTCATGTCGTTGCTCGACGAGCGCCACAAAGCCGAGCTGCTCGAGAACCACCAGGTCGACTTCTCGTTCGGGGTGCCCGACGTCGGTCGCTTCCGCGCCAACGCCTACTACCAGCGCGGCACGCTCGCGCTTGCCCTGCGCGTCGTCCCGTTCCGGGTGCGCTCCCTCGAAGAGCTCGGCGCGCCGTGGGCCTGCATCGATCTGCTCAACAAGCCGTACGGACTCGTCCTCGTCGTGGGCCCGACGGGTTCCGGCAAGAGCACCACGCTCGCGGCGATGATCGACCGGATCAACGAGGAGCGCCCCTGCCACATCCTGACGATCGAGGACCCGGTCGAGTACCTGCACACCCACAAGACTGCGATGGTCAACCAGCGCGAGGTCGGCACCGACGTGCTCAGCTTCACCGACGGTCTGCGCAGTGCCCTGCGCGAAGACCCCGATGTCGTGCTGCTCGGCGAGATGCGCGACCTCGACAGTATTGCGATCACGCTGTCGTTGGCCGAGACCGGTCACCTCGTCTTCGCGACCCTGCACACCAACGACGCCTCCCAGGCCCTCGACCGAATCGTCGACGTGTTCCCCGCCGAGCGTCGCGATCAGATCCAGATCCAGCTCGCCGGCGCCCTGCAGGGCGTGATCAGCCAGCGACTCGTCGCCGTCGAGGGTGGCGGACGAGTCGCCGCCTACGAGGTCCTGATGGGCACCGAAGCCGTCCGCAACCTCGTCCGCGAGGGCAAGAGCCGGCAGATGCGCAACATCATCACGACCGGCCAGAAGGACGGAATGCAGACCATCGAGATGGACCTCGCCAGGCTCGTCGCCTCTGGCCTCCTGACGATGGAAGCGGCGTGCGAGGTGAGCGCGTATCCGAAGGAGATCATGGCCCACGCCTCGACCGTCCGTTCCCAGATGCAGGCCCAGGCAACGGTGGATGCCGGCCAGGGAGCCTCGACCGGCAACGCCCAGCTCGTCTCCAACCACCGCTGAGCCGGGCGCACCGCGATGGGCATGGTCAAGCAACTCCCCTACCAATGGATCGCCGGCATCACGCCATGCCCGAAGGGATGGCTGATCGTGCCGGCGCGCCTCGCCGGCGTCACCGTCGTGGTCGAGGATTGCGAGGTCGTCAAGTCACTGATCGAAGTCGTCGACTACCGACCGAAGTTCGATGCCGCGGCGATCAACATCCCGATGGGCTTCCACGACCTGCCCGAACCCCACGGCGAATGCGAGAACGAAGCGCGAACCATGGTCGGCTGGCCAAGGCGCGTCGCGATCCGGCCCATCCCCTCTCGCGCGGCGTTGCGCACGACCACAAAGTCCGCAGCCCGCGGACTCGAGCCGTGGCTGACCAACGACGACCTCCGCCGCTTCCGCTGGCTGCGTGAGGCCGAGCGGACGTTCCAGCCGTTCCACCAGCGCAACTTCTTCTCCGCCAACCCGGAATTGTCGTACACGCTGCTGAACGAGGACCGCCCGCTGACGACCTCGCCGTTCCATCAAGACGGCGTCGTCGAGCGGATGCACCTGGTCCGCAACAAGCTGCCAGGCGTCGAAGACATCATGATGCGCACGCCACCAGCCGGTGCCGGTCAGTTCCACGTCGTCCAGGCCGCCGGCCTGCTGTGGACCGCCCGCCGCGCCGTCGGCCGAGCCATCAACCGCCTCCCGATCGATCCCTCCTGGGACGAGAGCGGACTCCGAGTCGAACTCGTTCGCTGAGCATGAGCCGAGCACCTGCCTCCACAAACAGAAGGTGCCATGTGCTCAGCGGTTCGCGGTTCGCGATACGCGGTTCGCGGTTCGAACAATTGATCAAGTCCGCAAGCCGTCCCGCCGATACCGATCTCGTGGCAGACGATTCCAGACAGCCCGATCAGGGTACGACGCTCGTCGAGCTCCTGGTTGCCATCATGCTGATGGGAACCGCCGTCGTCTCGATTCTCGTTGCGCTGCGAACGAGCACGCGCGCCTCATCGATTGATCTCTCGCAAGCAAAGGCGTACGAGTGGGTGCAGTCGGTCTCTGATCAGATCTACGACGCTCCTCGCGTCCCGTGCTACTCCGGTGGTTCAGCAGCCGCAATCAGCGCATACCAGTCTGCGGCCAACGGCGCCGCAAAACCTCCCGGCTGGTCGAGCGGATCGGTCACCGTGACGAACGTCGAGTTCCTCGGACGCGCCCAGACGACCGACCCGTTCAGTTGGAGTTCGGCATTCTGCTTCGAGTCCGCAACGACCACGAACCCGTATTACACGAGCCCGCTCTACACGCAAAGGGTGACCTTCTCGGTCAACGGGCCACCCAACACGACAACGGTGACGATGCAGGTGGTGAAGAGTGAGAAATGATCATGGCAAATCTCGCCCGCGCGATGCGGGGTTCACCCTCATCGAGTTGCTCATCGGCATCGTGCTCACCGGCTTGATCATGCCCGTCATCACGTCCGTGTTCGTCGTGATCGTTCGGAACAATCCAGCGGTTCAGACCCGCGCGGACGACAGCAGGAGCACACGTGGGCTGACAACATGGCTGCCCCAGGATGTTCTCTCGACACCGCCGAAGGTGGTCACGGACGGGTCACCCGGCTACAACGTTCAGGTCAGCAAAGCCAGCGACTGCACCGGTACATCCGGCAGCACGAACGTGTTGCACATGGTCTGGCAAGAGAACGCAGGCTCGGGGGTCGTCAATTACGTCGCCAACTATCGCTATGTGACGAATGGAGGCACCACTCAGCTCAAGCGATACACCTGCTCCGGCACTGGTGTCCCCCCATACAGCAACACCACGATCCGGAATGCGACGACGGCGATCAAGGGCAGTTCGGTGTCGGCAACTCCGATCCTCGACGGAAGCCGGCTGGCTTTCGTGGATGTGACCCTGCAGACAGTTTCTGGATTGGACGTGCTCATCCGTGCGGCATCACGGAATCCAGCGAAGGTTCTGGGCTGATGAAACTCAGAGCGGATAGGACGAGACACGACTGGACGAGACGCAACTGGATCAGGCTGAGCACGAAAAGAGATGACCGGGGTGCTGCGCTGCCCATTGTCCTCGTGATCGTCATGGTGTTGTCGGTGGTCGTGATCAGTGTGGCCACATACGTGGCCGCCGATCTCCGCTACAGCCGAGTCACTGCCGACCGCGCAGCTCGACTCGCCTCGGCTGACGCCGTCATGAACTATGCGGTCGATCAGTTGAAGCTGCGCAACGCTGCGTGCCTGCTCGGAGGCAGCGGTGGGGTGCCGCTGCCCGGGCTTGCCGCGAACCTCAACGGGGCGACTGCCACGGTGTCGTGTCAGCGAGTCGGCGGCGGCGTCGAGGACATCCAGGCTTGGGCCGCAGTCGTGACCGGCGACGGCGGTCTCACGGGCAGCGACTACCTGCTGAGTACGCAATCGGGCAATGCGGTGGACAAGCTGCTCGGCGGCCCGGTCTATATGGCTCGGGCGACCGCCAATGCGTTCAGCTTGGGTCCGAACGTCAAGATCAAGGACGGCCCGCTCTACAACTACGACCCGACGTGCACGACACCGATCACGACGTCGAACCTCCCGAGCCAGATGGTCTTCGAGCCGAATCTCATCTACGGCCCGATCTGCACCACGGTGCCGTGGACGACCCTCTTCGCTGATCCTGTGGTGCCCGACCTCACGGCGTCTCCGCTGGGCGATCCTGCGTTCCCGAACCAGTCCCTTGCCGTGCCGCCGTGGTTTCCGAGCGGCACGTGCAGAGTCTTCAGCCCTGGCGTGTACACCGCCATGCCCGCAGTCGGCAGCGCATCGGCGTATTTCAAATCCGGTAACTACTACTTTCTCAACGTCGACTTCCAGGTCGGTTCGGCGATGACCGCTGGATATGCCGACAACAGGGGCATCGCCCCGAATGAGATCGCCAATCCCGACTGTGACGCCGCGCAGGCTGCCGACATTCAGCCGCCCGACAACGCGGGCGCAACATTCTATTTCGGTGGCTCGAGTCACATCACGGTCACCCCCGCAGGATCGTTGGAGATCAACCTTCGCAAACAGGGCACGAACTACGTCAGCTTGCAAACGCTGTGCAATCCGCTTCTGGCGTCCTCTTCATCGTGGTGTAGCGAGACCGGCGGACCGACAGGTGTCCGGAGCACGCTCACCGGTGCCGGCACCGACGCAGTGGTGTACACCCAGCCGGGTAACAAGAAGCAGTTCGTGACGCACGGGCTGCTGTACGCCCCGACCTCCCGGCTCGAGTTCGGCAATGCAACGAACTCCGCCGAGCAGAAAATCCTGGGTGGTCTGGTCGTTGCCCGACTGGTGCTCCAGTCGTCGGCATCGGCAACGAACTTTGCGATCCAAGTGGCCACGAGCCCGATCAACGTGACCGTCCTGCTGACGGCGACGGCCACGAAGAACGGCGGAACGACCACGATCCGTGCAGTCATCGACTACCGGCCCTATTCGCAAGACATCAAGCAACGTCTGGCGATCTCGTCCTGGCGGGTGACGTAGCGCTTGCCCTCGCCGCCGAGATCGAACGGGTTCGAGCCGACGACGACTTCACCGCACGAGCCAAGAGTCTGCTCGAACGTGATCGGGAGATCCTCGACCGCCTCGCCAAGTGACCCGCTCTCTCAGCCTTGCCGAGTTCTGGTATCTCGCAGAACATGTCACCGGCATCAACACTGCGACGCTGATCGAGGCCAGCCGCGTCGAACTCGCTGACTCCGCACTCCACGCCCCCCAGGCCGGCTTCGGCGACACCGAGTTCTACCCCGACCTGCACGACAAGGCTGCAGTGCTGGCCTGCCGGATTTCATGAAACCATCCGCTGCCCGACGGCAACAAGCGAGCGTCGTGGGCGTGCCTCGTGCTGTTCATTGACCTCAACGACGGATCGTGGAACGACGGGCAGCCCGAGACCGACGACGCCGTGGAAGCAATGTTCGCCGTCGCAGCGCGGGAGGTCGACGAGGCATCGCTTGCGATCTGGCTTCGCGAACGAGTCACCTTCCGCAACTGACCCCGCATGCCGACGCCTGCCTGAGACGCAATGTGGGTGACAGCGTCAGCGCACCCTCGACTTCGACATCTGCGCCGTCGACGTATCGGCCCGGGGCCTCGCTCGATGCTGAACCTCACCGTCCCATCAGGACAGCGTCGTTGAGCGGATGAACCTGATCCGCAACAAGCTCCCACGTGCGCAGGACATCATGATGTGCAATCCGCCAGACGGCGCCGGTCAGTTCCACGTCGAACAGGCCGCCGTCCTGCTCTGGACCGCCCGCCGCGCCGACGACCGAGCGGCCATCAACCGCCTCCCGATCGATCCGTCATGGGACGAGAGCGGACTCCGGGTCGAACTCGTCCGCTTGCAGTACCGATCGGGGACGGTTGCCCACCGTCGCCGAAGTAGCAAACACAGCCACAAGCACAATCGTCGCAACAATTCCACGTGAGGCGGCGCGCAACGTTGCATCCGGAAGTAGCCACTGTGGAAGCAGTCCGACACTGACGACCATGGTCATGGGCAGCCGAACGCGCCGGACGAGTGCAACGTCCCATATCGCGGCGGCGACGAGGAGACCCGCCGTGTAGTACGGCCAGGTTCCGGGGTCAGTGGCAATTCGAACTGCCAGGGCGGCCATCATCGCTCCTTCGCGTCGGCCGGACTGGACTGCGATCAGCGCGATGCTCGCTGCGCCGGCAAGCTGAAGGATCCGGAACACTGCAGTTGGCTCGGAGGCGTGCGGAAGGAGCAGCCGCATCACCGAGTCGGATGCGATCGAGACGGTTGGACGGATCGAGTCGAGCGTGGCTGGGTCGGCCAAGACGAACGGGAGCCAGCAGAACCCGCCCACGGCGAGTGCACACATTGCCAAGCGATACCTTCGCCAACTCGACTTGCCCACTTCGATGGCAAGGGGCAGGAACACGACGCTCCAGGGCTTGAAACCGATGGCCAGTCCCAATGCTGCAACGATCCACCAGGATTCCCGCTTGGAGGTGCTGCTGACATAGACGGCTGCTGCGACGATCAGTGCATCGTCGAGGTGTCCGTAACCGCCGAGTTTGGCCCACGCGAACACGATCACGGGGCCGGCAGTGAGCGTGATCAGGCCGGGCGGCAGGGTCCGCGGCTTCCGACGCCTGATCGACTGTTCGATCAGTGCAACCACGCCGAGCCCGAGAGCGCCAGACACGATGGAAGCCAGCACGAAGCCATTTCTCGGGGTGTGGGAAAAGAAGCCCGCAACGGCCAACGTGAGTGGACCCGTTTGGACCTCACGATGGGTGATGAACACTGCGAGTCCATCCGTGCCCATCATCGATTTGCCCGCTTCGACAAAAACATTCCAGTCGCCGCGGCCGCCGGCGACAACGATCGATGCGGCCGTGAGAGCCCCGAGGATCAGCCAACGAAAATGCACGATCCGCGAGATCGGTGCGATGACGCCATCACATGCTTCCATGGTGGTCCTCCAGTCGGCCGATACTCGGTTGAAACAAGCACAGATGGGCCGAGCCTGAGGGCTCGACCCATCCGTGAAGCTTGCTGGTCGTCGGGATCAGCCGGCGATGGCGCCGACGGTCCCGCACTTCGCATCGAGGACGTACAGGACGCCGTCGATGCCGACGAAGTAGTTCGTCGGGGCAGCGCGGAGCAGCTTGGCGGCCACCAGGGTTGCTGCGGGGTTCGCCCCAGCGGTCAGACCGGAGCCTGCCGGGACCGCTACGACTGCATTGGCCGTAGTCGGGATGCCCGTGGGCACGGTCGCCGACGTTGACGGGATCTGGGTGCCCTGGTACGTCGCGAAGTAGGACTCTGTCGCCGTCTGAACGGTGGCGATGTCGGTCTTGCAAGCGTTGGTCTGGCCCTTGTCGGTGATGCCTCGGACCGCGAACACCGTGACGGTGGCGAGGATGCCGAGGATGACGATGACGATCAGCAATTCGACGAGGGTGAAGCCCCGATCGCGCTTGCTGCTGGACTCTTGGATATCGATGTGGTTTTCCATGATTGGTGCGTTCCTCCGAAAGCTGTTGTCCCACGAAAACACCGAGAAAAAGCCCATCTCCAGCCCGGTGCGAGATGTTATTCGGCACTAGAACGGCGCGACTTGAGTGCTTTGTTGGGGAAATGCTCACCGAGCCTTTGCACAACCGTTGCACTGGTCAGCAGGTCTCGGACAGGCGACACAACGGCTCAAGCTCGGACGATGGCACGCCGATGATTTCGGTGCAGCGACCGTGGTTAGGGCGCACGAGGTAGGAGACCGAGATGCGACGCAAGAGCGACATGTGGCAGGACTTCAGCGGTGAGTCGTTCCTTCCCGGCGAAGGCGAGCAGGCCGCGACCGCTGCCGCGGCTGACGTTCGCGATCGTCTGGCGATGGTCGAGGAGCAGCTCAAGTCACAGTTCACGTCGATGGCCGCCTACGCACAGATCTCTCAGCAGGCGATCGACACCGCTCGTGCCGAGGCACGTGCCGACCTCGACCGCGAGAAGGCCACCATCGTGTCGCTCGTGGAGCAGGTCCGCGAAGAACTGCACGGCAAGACCGTCCCGCCACCGGCCGAAACCACAGCCGCTCGTTCCGCTGACCCCGAGGCTGCCGTCCGCCTGGCGATGCTCGAGGACCGCTTCGAGCAGCTCTCCCGACAGTTCGCCCAGACGCTGAAGTATCAGGAAGATCTCGCCAACTCGATCGCGATCATGTTCGAGCAGCAGGCCCGCAACAGCGGGTGGCTGGCGAGCTGCGCCAGCGTCGCCTGAGCCGAGCGCTCGGCGGGGCCACGCCCTCGCCTCCGCCGACGGCCGTAGCCTGCTGGCGATGGAAGCCACACTGGTCCTGCGTCCGGGACGCGAGAAGTCCGTTCGGCGCCACCATCCGTGGATCTTCAGCGGAGGCGTGGCCCGTGTCGACGGCAGTCCCACTGCGGGCGACACCGTGCGAGTCGCGTCCTCGACCGGGGAGGTGCTGGGTCGGGCATCGTTCGCTCCGGCGTCGCAGCTGCGGGCGCGCCTGTGGACGTTCGAGGGGGACACGGTCGTCGACGACGCACTGGTCACGGCGAGGGTTCTCGCCGCTGCAGCCCGGCGCGACCGGTTGTCAGCGATCACCGACGCGGTCCGGCTGGTCTTCAGCGAGGCCGACGGCGTGCCCGGCGTGATCGCCGACCGTTACGGCGATCTCGTCGTGCTGCAGCTCGGATCGGCCGGGGCAGATCAGTGGCGCGAGGTAGTTGCAGATGCACTCTTCTCGTTACCGGGTGTGCGCACCGTCTACGAACGTTCCGACATCGACGCCCGCCAGCGCGAAGATCTCCGGCCGCGCACAGGGCTGCTGCGCGGCGACGCACCGCCGGACGAGACCATCATCACCGAGGCCGGGATGCGCTACGCAGTCGGTGCAGCCGAAGGTCAGAAGACCGGGTTCTACCTCGACCAGCGCCACGCGCGAGCGTCGGTGGCGGCCGTGGCGGCGGGCCGATCGGTGCTCAACGCGTTCTCCTATACGGGCGCCTTCAGCGTGATCGCAGCGGCCAACGGAGCAACATCGGTGACGAGCCTGGATTCTTCCGGTCCGGCCCTCGTCGGCGCCCGTCGCAACGCCGAACTCAACGGTGTCGAGGTCGGTGAGCAGATCGAGGGCGACGCCTTCGCCGAACTACGGACCCTGCGCGATCGAGCCCGCAGCTACGACCTGATCCTGCTCGACCCGCCGAAACTGGCCCAGACCGAGGCCCAGGTCGCGCGGGCGACGCGTGCCTACAAGGACCTCAACCTGTTGGCCGCGAAGCTGCTTGCGCCGGGCGGCATCCTGATGACGTTCTCGTGCAGCGGCGGGGTCAGCGCCGAGCTTTTCCAAAAGGTCGTGGCCGGCGCAGCGCTGGACGCGAAGAGGGATCTGCGCATCATCGGACGGTTCGACCAACCGAGTGATCACCCCGTCCCGCTCACCTTTCCGGAGGCCGCGTACCTCAAGGGACTGACCCTGCAAGCGGAGTGAGACGACCTGCGTGACCACAGCACGGGCAGCGAGTATTTCCCAGGTTTCATGCTTAGCCGCCGCGGGCATTGGGGTGGCATCACTTCGAGAGAGGACACAATGATGGACAACGATCTGGATCAGGCGAAGGGCCGCATCAAGCAGGCTGCTGGTGACTTGACCGACAACGACGACCTCAAGCGCGAGGGCAAGACCGACGAGCATGCCGGCAAGGCCAAGGAGTTTCTCGGCGATGTCAAGGACAAGCTCGACGACGGTGTCGACAAGGTCAAGGATGCACTGAAGCGCGACTGACGCAGAGTTTTGCCGGGACCGATTTGCCTCGGTTCCGACGCCGGTAACGAGGGCTGCTCGCCGAAAGGTGGGCGGCCCTCGCTGCTGTTTTCGGGTCGATTCATCGCCCGCCGTGCGGCGGGGCCAGCCGATCTCAGTGCGCGGCGGGATTCTCCTGGACCAGCTCGATGAGTGTTCCGAAACTACCCTTCGGATGGATGAAGGCAACGGTGGTGCCACGGCTACCGGGACGGGGCGCCTTGTCGATCGCCGTGGCACCTGCAGCGATCATCGAGTCGAGTGCGACACCACAGTCGTCGACCCGGTAACCGATGTGGTGCAGTCCTTCGCCACGCTTCTCGATCGCCTTGGCCACCGGCGACGTCTCACTGGTCGGCGTGAGCAGCTGGATATAGCTCTCGGCAACCTTGAGGAGCGCCTCCTCGACGCCGTCGGACTCGACGATCTCGCGGTGCTCGACGGTCGCCCCGAACGCACGGGCGTAGTAATCGATGGCGGCCTCGAGGTCGCGGACGGCGATGGCAACGTGATCGATCTCGGTCAGCAGCATGGCGTCAGCCTAGAACTGCTGCCCCACACCGGGAAGAATGGAGCGATGGCGACGTTCGCGCACAAACCGACCATCGAGGGCGAGCGAATCATCCTGCGCCCGTTGCAGTCAGACGATGCCGACGCTCTTCTCGCGGCGATGGAAAATGGCGACAGCATGCGCCTCACCGGAACACATGCGACGTTCACGCTCGAGCAGCTCGAGGCGTGGGTGACGTCGCGCCCGCTGCAGGACGACCGCCTCGACCTGGCGATCATCGACCGCGTCTCGGGTGCTTTCGTCGGTGACCTGGCGATCAACGAGTGGGATGCGGACAACCAGAGCTGCAACTTCCGGATCGCGCTGACTCCGGCCGGACAGAACCGCGGAATCGGTACCGAGGCGACCCGGCTGATCGTCGGCTACGTGTTCGAACACCTGCCGATCCACCGGATCAGCCTCGACGTGTACGCCTTCAACCCGCGTGCGGCCCACGTGTACACGACCGTCGGATTCGTCGTCGAGGGACGGGCCCGTCACACGCTGCTGTGGGACGGCACGTTCCACGATTCGGTCCTGATGAGCATCCTCCGACCGGACTGGGAGGCGGACCGGGCGGCCCGTACACTCCGCCCGTGACCATCTCCTTCCGCGCCGCAGAGATCCCATCCGCCGACCTCGCTGAGAAGCCCCTCGGTCAGCCGTCCGCCGAGCCGTTGGCGGGCGAGATCCTGACCCGCAGCCAGGTGTTCTTCGACGAGGGTGCGATCACCTCCGGTACGTGGGAGTGTGAGCCGGGCGCCTCGCGCTGGGAGTTCCTCACCCGCGGCGAGATCATCTACGTACTCTCCGGCCGGATGACCGTCGAGCAGGACGGCGAGGCCGCTGTGGAGTTGACCGCCGGGTCGAGCTGCATCTTCCCCCTCGGCTGGTGCGGCGTATGGACCGTGCACGAGACCCTGCGCAAGGTCTTCGTCGTCTACCGCCCGACGGCGTAGTCCGCAGCGGCGCCGAGGCCCACGCGGCGATCAGCCGAGCGGCGCGGCGACCTTGGTGACGACGACGCTGCCGACGCTGTAGCCGGCGCCGAACGAACAGATCACGCCGACGTCGCCGACAGCCAGATCATCGCGATGCAGGTGGAACGCGATCACCGAGCCGGCCGAGCTGGTGTTGGCGTACTCGTCGAGGATGACGGGCGCCTCCTCGTCGGTCGGGACGCGCCCGAGCACGCCCCTGGCGATCAGTTGGTTCATCTTCAAATTGGCCTGATGCAACCAGAACCGGCGGATCGACGACGCCTCGAAGCCGAGCGTCTCCAGGTGCGCGGTGATGTGCGCCGACACCATCGGACAGACCTCGCGGAAGACCTGCTGGCCGCGCTGACGGAACACGAGATCATGCGGATCGCGCTCGCCGACCTCGCTCGGGTTGAGGAACCCGGCGTCGTTGCGGATGTTGTTCGAGAACTGGGTCGCGAGCTTGGTCCCGAGCACGGCCCAGGCCTCGGACGCGACCGCGTCGTCGCTGCGCTCGAGCACCAGCGCCGTGCAGGCGTCGCCGAAGATGAAGTGGAAGTCGCGGAGCTCGAAGTTGTTGTGCCCGGACGTGATCTCCGGGTTGACGACCACGACGCAGCGAGCCGACCCGTTGCGCAGCGCATCGACGGCCGCCTGGATCGAGAACGTCGCCGACGAGCAGGCGACGTTCATGTCGTATGCCCAGCCGCCTGCGCCGAGCTGGTTCTGGATCTCGATCGACACCGCTGGATACGCACGCTGCAGGTTCGAACAGCCGACGATGACGGCATCGACCTCGTCACCCCTGCGGCCCGCCATGGCCAGCGCCTGGCGGATCGCCGGCATCGCCATCTCGGCCTGGATGCCGAGCTCCTGCTCGCTGCGCAGCTTGAGGTTGGGACGCATCCGCTCCGGGTCCAGGACACCGGCCTTGTCGATGACGTAGCGGGAGCGGATTCCGGACGCCTTGAGGATGAACTCCTCGTCGGGCACCGCTCGTTCGGTGACCAGCCCGCGAGCGATCTCGTCGGCGTGCTCTGCATTCCAGCGCTGGACGAACGTCGTCAACGACGCCACCAACTCGGCATTGCTGATCGATTCGGTCGGGGTGTGCAGCCCGGTCCCCGTGATCACGATCTGGCTCACTGCATTCCCCTTGTCCGCGGTGGAGGCGTACGTCGGCATCCGCATTCCCCAACCCCGAGTATGACCGACAGCGGGTCGACAACGGGGGGCGGTGTGCCACACTCGACCCGATGATCTTCGCGACCGCGCCGTGGCGCCGTGGCGCCTGTGCCATCCGCAGCTGCGCCGGGGCTGACCGATGAGGAACCTCGAAGAAGTGACGAGCGACCATCTCGGCGCGCAAGTGCTCGCCGATCTGCGCGCCGCAGGCATCGAGCGCGGTGGGCCCCTCGCGCTGACCCTGCGTGCTGGCATCGGTCTCGGCCTCGCCGCAGCGGGGTTCGAGCAAGCGATCGCGACGGTCGACCCGGCGTCGGTCGTGCGGACCGTCGAGGCTGCACTTCGCCCTCGATGGGTCACCTGGTCGAACGATACGGCGAAGGCGCTGATCGCCGACGGGGTGCGCGTCGCAACGTGCTGGGACATCGCCGCCGTCCACCGGTTGCTGTTCGGGGGTTGGCGCGCCGACCCGGCGCGTGTGGTCGCCGGGCTGCACGGCCTGGCGTCGTCGAGCATCCCCGCGATGGGTCAGATGAACCTGCTCGACATCGCGGGCGACGACGGGGCTGATGCCGACGACCCGGTTCGTCCTGACGGCCACCTCCGCCCGGAGTGGGTGGCCGGCGGCTGGGCAGCCGACGTGACGCGTCTCGGTCGTTGGGCGTCGGCGGCTTTCGCGACGTTCGAGCAACAACGCGACCGTCTCGCCCGCTCGGACACCGCCGCGCGTGCTGCAGCGACTGCTCGATCGGAGTCGGCGGTGGAGCTGTTGTGCGCTGAACTGGAGGCCGACGGTCTACCGATCGACATCGCGGTCGCCGAGGCCACCATCACCGCATCCGTCGGACCGCGCACCACGAGCGAGTCCTCGGCCGAGGCCGCCCGGGCAGAACGAGATGCGGCGGTGCTCCGCCACCTCCCGGCCAGCAACGACATCGATCTGCGCAACCCCGCCCATGTCAAGTCACTGCTCAACCGGGCGGGTGTCGACGTTCCGGACACACGTGCCTGGCGGCTGGAGCCGTTCCGCGCGGCCCACCCGGTCGTCGATGCACTGCTCACGTGGCGCAAAGCGGAGCGAATCGCGACGACGTACGGCTACAGCTGGCTCGACGAGCACGTCGGCCGTGACGGACGGTTGCGTGGCGCGTGGAGCGGCAGCGACGGAGCGGCCGGGCGGATGACCGCACAAGCCGGGCTGCACAACCTGCCCGCCGACATGCGCGTCGCCGTCGTCGCCGAGCCGGGGTACGTGTTCGTGCGCGCCGACCTCGGCCAGATCGAGCCCCGCGTCCTGGCGGCCATCTCATACGACCGCCAGTTCGCCGCCGCCACCCAGGAGGACGACATGTACGCACCGGTCGCAGCGCGGCTCGGTGTCGATCGTCCGGTGGCCAAGATCGCCGTACTCGCGGCGATGTACGGCCAGACGTCCGGCGCAGCCGGCCAGGCCCTGCGTGGGTTGGAGGCCGCGTATCCCGTGGCGATGGGCTACCTGCGCGACGCCGACGAATCGGGCCGTGCCGGACGGGATCTGCGCACCTACGGCGGCCGGCTGATCCGGATGTGGCCGACGCCCGATCATCTGGACGACCGCGAGCAGCGCGCCGTCGCCAACGGCCGGGGCCGATACGGGCGCAACGCCGTCGTGCAGGGTGCGGCTGCCGAGCTGTTCAAGTCGTGGGCGGTGACGGTCCGGGCGCGCACGATCGAGCACGGGGCGCGTGTCGTGCTCTGCCTGCACGACGAACTGCTCGTTCACGCCCCGGCCGAGTCCGCAGCCGTGGTCGCTGCCGTCCTCGACGACTGCCTGCAGGAGGCTGCGTGGCGTTGGGCGCCGGATCGCAGCGTCCGCTTCGTCGCCGACACGAGCATCGTCGAGCGTTGGTCCGACGCGAAGGCGTAGCGGGATCACCCACCTCGCGTGACCCCGCTACGAGGCGTCGGCCTGCAGCGACCGGTAGCGAGCATGGCCGAGCCACGTGACAGCGGCACACGAGGCGCCGATCACCGAGGGCAGCCACATCCCGTGCGCGCTGAACGACGCCGTCGCGATCGGCGACATGATCGCCCGGCCGAGGGTGGCGCCACCGACCATCATTGCCAGCCCCGTCGACGGATTCGAGGGCACGAGGCTGTTCGACAGCGAGAGTGTGGCGAGGATGGAGAACTCGAACGCGCCGATGAACACGGCGAGCGCGGCGACGCCGACGATCAGGTGATCGTGCGTGAGGGCGAGGACGATGCCGGCGGGGACGATGATGGAGCACCCGATCATCGTCGAGCGCTGCTTGCCCCACGCGTCGAGGAAGCGCACCGTCGACGACGCGGCGATGAACTCGACAGCACCGAACGCGAAGATCACCCCGGCGAGCTTGGTGTCGCTGAAGTCGAAGTCGTCCTGCAGCCACTTGCCGAACGTGACGAAGACACTCTGAGCCGATGCCGTGAGCGTCACCGTCGCGGCGATGACCCACCAACCGTTGCCCAGTCGGGCGCGTGCGTGGCGGGCGACGACGACGGCGGCCGGACGCTCCGGTTCTGCCGGCAAGCGGTGGCGCAGGAACGCAGCCATCACGACGACGGCAACGACCGCGAGCACGTAACCCCACCGCCACGACGTCAGCCCGGTGAGCAGGCCCATCAGCACGACACCGACGAACAGCCCGATCGCCCAGGCGGTCTCGGTCAGCCCGATCGCCCGACCGACCTTGGCGTATTCGACACGGTCGGTGAGCCACGCGATGACGCCGAGATCGAACACGATCTTGGCCATCGCCATCAGCGCCAGGCCAACGGCGAACTGGACGATACCGGTGCTTGACGCGCTCAGCGAGGTGCCGAACGCCATGCCGAGCAGACCCGTCCACATCGCGGTCCGGCGCTGGAACCGCGCGGCCACGCGGGTCAGTATCGGCGCGCTCAGCCCGGCGAACTCTCCGATCGCGATCGCCCCACCGACGCTCGCCAGGCTGACGTGCAGACCGCTGGCGATCGTTGCCACGAACGGCGCAGCGAACCGGAACGCGCTGTTCGCGGCGACCTTGGCGACCGTCAGCGCGAGCAGTGACGAGCGGACCTCGACGCTGTAGGACTTGTCGAGACGGCTGGCCAACACGGGTCGTGAGGGTACTGATCCGGGTGTCGAGCGCCACGACCGGGCCGGTAACCTTGCGTCGGCCTCGAACGGCCCCTCCTCGTCCAAAGGAATCGGCCAGTGGCCCTGATCGTCCAGAAATTCGGCGGAACCTCGGTCGCTGACCCGGACCGCATGCGCGCCGTCGCTGATCATGTCGCGTTCACCAAGCGCCACGGCAACGACGTCGTCGTCGTCGTCAGCGCGATGGGCAAGACGACCGACAACCTGATCGCACTCGCCGCGCAGGTGTCCAACACTCGCCCCGGCCGAGAGATGGACATGCTGCTGACCACCGGCGAGCGGATGTCAGCGGCGCTCGTCTGCATGGCGCTCAACGACCTCGGCATCGATGCGATCTCCTTCACCGGCAGCCAGGTGGGCATCATCACCGACAACGTGCACGGCAAGGCCAAGATCCTCGAGGTCAGGGGCGACCGGGTGCGCGCCGCACTCGCCCAGGGCAAGGTCTGCGTGATCGCCGGGTTCCAGGGTGTCAGTACCGACAAAGAGATCACCACCCTCGGGCGCGGTGCCAGCGATCTGACTGCATCCGCGCTCGCCAAGGCACTCAACGCAGATGCGTGCGAGATCTACACCGACGTCACGGGCGTCTTCACCGCCGACCCGCGCATCGTCCCCCGCGCCCGCAAGCTCCCCCACGTCAACTTCGACGAGATGCTCGAGATGGCCGGCGCCGGCAGCAAGGTCCTCGCCCTGCGCAGCGTCGAGTTCGCCCGCAACCACAATGTCCCGCTCCACGTCCGCTCCAGCTTCACCTGGGAGCCGGGCACGTGGGTCAGCGCCAAGGAGCCCAGTATGGAAGAGCCCATCATCTCCGGAGTCGTCACCGACACGAGTGACGCCAAGGTCACGGTCGTCGGTGTTCCGGATCGCCCGGGCATCTCCGCAGCCCTGTTCGAGCCGCTCGCCGCAGCGAACGTGAACGTCGACATGATCGTCCAGAACACCTCCAAGGCGGGCACGACGGACATCAGCTTCACGATGCCGAAGGCCGACATGGCCGTCGCCGAGCAGATCGTGGCCCGAGTCGCGGCCGAGATCGGAGCGATCGAGGTGACCCACGACGCGAGCATCTCCAAGATCAGCCTCGTCGGTGCCGGGATGAAGACCAGCCCCGGCATCGCCGCGAAGATGTTCCGTGTCCTGGCCGACGAGGGCGTGAACATCGAGATGATCTCGACGAGCACGATCCGGATCAGCGTGGTCTGCGCAGCATCGGACCTCGAGCACGCAGCGCGCAGCCTGCACACGGCGTTCGGCCTCGACGGCCCGCAGGACTACGCAGCGCCGCTGCCGGAGCGCAAGTGATCCACGATCGAGCCACCCCCGGCTGGTCGCTGTGACCACCCCGCACCGACCTGACAGACTGGGCTGATGGCCCGTCGACCCCAACTCATCCCGTGGCGTACCGCGGGCCGGGTCAGCGAGGACCAGACCTCGGCCGACGATGTCGTGCGCGAGATCGGATGGGTCTTCAACAACGAGACCGGCGCCACCCTCGACCTCGAGGAGTTCACCGGCACCGGTGACCAGGAGATCTTCGCCTACCTCACTGCCTTCGACCTGCTCAGCCCTGACATCGCCGAGCAGACGCTCGTCGAGATCGGCTCCGGGATCGGGCGGATGACGGCGGGTTTCAGCAAGGCCTTCGGCGAGGTCGTTGCCTGCGATCTCGACGCCGCGTTCCTCGAGCGCTGCCGCCAGACCGTCGCCAAGCTCGGCGTCGTCGAGCGTCTGCGCACGGTCCACGTCGCCGACGGTCGCACACTCAACGTCGCCGACGGCGAGGCCGACCTCACGTTCAGCTACATCACACTGCAGCACTGCGACCACAACGACGCGTTGTCGCTCGTCGGCGAAGCCGCCAGGGTCACCAAGTCCGGCGGGCACATCGCCCTGAACTTCCGCACCTGGACCGGCATCGACGTGCTGCTCTGGCCGCTCGGCAAGGTCACCCGCGCACTCTGGCGGGTGCCGGGCTTCGGCCCGTGGCTGGCCAAGCGGCGGATGGCGTCGCGTCTCGGCTGGCAGGCCAACCGACTGTCGCCCGATCAGGTGTCGAAATACCTCGACGGGTTGAGCGAGAAGTTCGCAACGCGCGTGATCTTCCACTCGCCGGAGCGCGCGATGGCCAAGCGGTCCGACGCTGAGTTGCGAACCTTCGAGGGTGTGAACCCGAGCCACTGGTGGCTCGTCGCCGAGCGGCTGTAGCGCCGGAACGCCGACGCGCCATGCACTGGGCAAACGGTCGAACAATTCCGGCCAGGGCAAACAACCACGCCGTTAGCCTTGATCGGCGGATCGCGAGCTACGACGCTCGTGCACGTCAGGTGTGAGGAGCAGGCAATGAGAATCGGTGTCGTCGGCGCAACAGGTCAGGTCGGCTCGGTGATGCGCGCAATCCTCGCGGAGCGCAACTTCCCGGTCACCGAGATGCGGTTCTTCGCATCGTCGCGTTCGGCCGGCACGACCCTGCCGTGGGGCGATCAGGAGATCACGGTCGAGGACGCGTCCACCGCTGACCCGACCGGGCTCGACATCGCCCTGTTCTCGTCCGGCGCGACCTCGTCGAAGGAACTCGCCCCCAAGTTCGCGGCGGCGGGCGTGATCGTGATCGACAACTCGTCTGCGTTCCGGATGGATCCCGACGTGCCGCTGATCGTCAGCGAGGTCAACGGTTACGAGGTGCACAACACTCCGAAGGGCATCATCGCCAACCCGAACTGCACGACGATGGCCGCGATGCCCGTACTCAAGCCGTTGCACGACGAGGCCGGCCTGATCCGCCTGATTGCGAGCACCTACCAGGCCGTCAGCGGCGGCGGGTTGGCCGGTGTCGACGAGCTCGACAAGCAGGCCCGCGAAGTCGTCCACCAGGCCCGCGAGTTCACCCACGACGGCAGCGCCGTGGCGATGCCCGCCCCCACCAAGTTCGCCAAGCCGATCGCTTTCAACGTGCTGCCGCTCGCCGGCAAGATCGTCGACGACGGCTCGTTCGAGACCGACGAAGAGCAGAAGCTGCGCAACGAGAGCCGCAAGATCCTCGGCATCCCTGACCTGCGCGTCAGCGGCACCTGCGTGCGTGTCCCCGTCTTCACCGGGCACAGCATCAGCATCAACGCCGAGTTCGCCCGGCCGATCAGCGTCGAGCGGGCCACCGAGCTGCTCGCCAATGCCCCCGGCGTCGAGCTGATGGACGTGCCCACGCCGCTCGAAGCCGCGGGCAAGGATCCGAGCTACGTCGGTCGGATCCGCGTCGACGACGGCGTCGAGGGCGGACGTGGCCTCGCCCTGTTCCTCAGCAACGACAACCTGCGCAAGGGCGCGGCGTTGAACGCAATCCAGATCGCCGAGCTGCTGATCCCGAACAGCTGACGGCTGGTTCGGCCACGCTGCGGGCCGGCTTCTGGGTGCTCACACGGACCGGACTCGGGCCGATTGCACACCCAGTCCGTCGAACGGGTGCGACGAACCCGCCTGGAGCAGATCTACGGGCAGGCGCAGGGCATCGCGTGGCAGCGCGGGCAACCGTCGGCGTATCGCTGCAGCGCTTCGTCGAGGTCGACGCCCATCTGGTTGGCGAGGGTTGCGACCCACGCGATCACGTCGCCGAACTCGTGCACCTGCTGCTCCCGGGTGCCCTTGCGCACGGCCTGGGCGAGCTCGCCGACCTCTTCGGCCAGCCAGGCAACGGTGCTCGGCACGCCGCGGGCGCGGTCGCGATCGCCGAAGGTGCGCTCGATGATGTCCTGCAGCTCAGCGATGTCCATGGGTGACCTCCGCCGATTCTGCGATCGCACGGCCGTCGGGCTCACGACGGCTGAGAACGATCGTCGCCTCCGGCTCGATCCGCAGATGCCCACCATCGCCGCCGACCGCTCCGGCATAGCTCTCGAACTCGACGTGGAACTCACCCTCGGGGACGAACTCGAACGCCTTGTCGTCGAGATTGGCAATGACCGTCAGCGGTCCGCGAAAGATCACCAGCGACGTCGCCTGCCGGTCGAAGATCTCGAACGGCTCGGACCACAGGTCAGGTAGGCGACGACGGAGATCGAGCATCGCTCGATAGCGCTCCCACGTCGAGCCGGCTTCGCCGATCTGAGCCGCCGCCGTCAGCGACGCGGGCAGTGGCGCCGTCTCCAACCAGGCGACCGGTGCCGTGGTGAAGCCGTTCACCGCCGTGGAGTCCCACGGCACGGGACCTCGGGCGCAGTCCCGCCCTGCCACACCACCGTTGCGGGTGCTGACCGGATCCATCGCCACACCGGTCAGGACCGCATCGGGCAGGCCGAGCTCATCGCCTTGGTACAGGAACGTGATGCCGTCGAGGGCGAGCATCAACGTGGTCACTGCTGCAGCGCGACGCACGCCGACCTGCCCGTCGCCGTAGCGACTGACGGCGCGCGGCTGATCGTGGTTGGACACCGCCCAGGCAGCTCCACCCAGCGCAGCGCGCTCATAGGTCAACAGATCGGACAGGATCGTCGCCGGCTCCCAGCGCGACGAGGCCAGCTTGAGGACGAATCCGGCGTCGAGCCCGCGGCCGCCGACGTACTCGGTGAACCGCTCGATGTTGCGCACGTCCATCTCGCCGAGCAGGACCGCGTCGTAGGGCTCGACGACGGTGCGCCAGGTCTCGAAGATCTTCGTCGTCTCCGGACGGTGCAGATCGTGCACGTGATCGAACGATGCGAACACGTCCTTGGGATGCATGCCGAGCGTGATTTCGCGCACCTGCGGGTTGTTGCGGAACTCCGGATCCTTGGTCAGGCCGTGGGCGACATCGATCCGGAACCCGTCGACGCCACGCTCGCACCAGAACGTCAAGATCTCGCGGAACTCCTCCATCACAGCGGGGTTGGCCCAGTTGAGATCGGGTTGCTCGGACAGGAAGAGGTGGCAGTAGTACTCGCCACTGCCGGCCGGGTCGAGCGTCCATGCCGGCCCGCCGAAGTGGCTGACCCAGTTGTTCGGCGGCCCACCGTTCGCCGCCGCAGGGCGGAACAGGTAGTAGTCCCGGTAGGGGCTGTCCACGTCGGCGATGGCCTGCTGGAACCACGGGTGCTGGTCCGAGCTGTGGTTGGGCACGATGTCGACGAAGATCCGCATCCCGCGATCGGTGGCAGCCTGCACGAGCTGGTCGAAGTCGTCGAGCGTGCCGAACGCGGGATCGATGCCGATGTAGTCGGCGACGTCGTAGCCCTGGTCCTTGCCCGGGCTCGGGTAGAACGGCGTGATCCAGAGGACGTCGACGCCGAGCCGATCGAGGACGTCGAGCTTGGCGGTGATGCCCGCCAGATCGCCCACCCCGTCGCCGTCCGAGTCGAGGAAGCTGCGGATGTAGATCTCGTAGCCGGTGGCTCCCCGCCACCACGCCCTGCCGGCGGGCAATGCCGATCGATCCACTCCCCCGGCTCCCGTCACGCGCATCCCGACAAGGTACCGCCGGCCGCTACGGCCCGAACGGTCAACACTCTCGACGATCGGTCGATCGGTCGATCCGGCGCAACGTCAGTGTCGCGCAACGGGCGATCCCTGGTGCAGCACCATCCGCCAGGCAGGCCCGACCCGGGCGAACACGTTGGTCGCGGCGATGGTGCCCGTCGCTGCGCCCTCGACCAGGTTCTCGTCGAGCGAGACCCAGGCGACGTCGCCGAGCACCTGCACCGCTTCGTTGGTGATGATGAACTGGTTGCGCCCGGACCCGGTGAAGATCCGCCGCCACGACTCCTCGATCGTGGCCCAACCGCGCAGGATCGGCCAGCCGGGGTGGATGCAGCACGCCCGGTCGCTGTGCTCCCATACGGCAGCCATCCCAGCGAGGTCGCGCTGTTCGTGGGCGTCGTAGAACGCGTGGTTGACCTGCAGGATCGTGTCGATCATCGCGCTCGCTCGTCTGGTGCCGGGGTGTCCTGGGTCGGCTCATCGGTGCTCATCGTCAGTGCTCTCCTCAATCGCGTCCGCGGTTGTGCAGTGGGCCGAACGGGTACTTCAACCATATGTCCAACGACCCGTTCACGCCGCCCGATCCGAACCAGCCGGCACCGTCGGAGCCATCATCGATCCCCATCGTGACCGACGTGCCCGAGCAGCTCCCGCCGGATCACGCTCCGACCCAGGAACCGGTCTGACAGACCCGCCGATACGCACACGCTGACGGGCGGCTCCTACGCTCGAGCCGATGGAGGCCGGCACCGCTGACGACAACGCCGCCGCCATTGCCCGGCTGATCGCCGAGAGCGAGATCCGTGCGGTGTGCCTGCGTTACTGCCGAGGCATCGACCGCCGCGACTTCGACATCGTCCGCGATTGCTACCACCCGGACGCGCTCGACGAGCACGGCGACGTGGTAGGCACCGTCGAGGAGTTCATCGATCACGCCCGTGCCGAGCTGTCGCGGTTCGAGACCACGACTCATTTCGTCGGCAACATCCTCGTCGAAGTCGACCCGGACGGCCACCGGGCACGGTGCGAGACCTACACGATCGCAATGCACCGCCTCGCCGCCCGCGCTGACGTCAGACCGGAGCGAGATCACGTCGTCGGTCTGCGCTACATCGACGCCTTCGAGAAACGGGACAACCGGTGGCGGATAGCGGATCGCGTCTGCGTCTTCGACTGGACCCGCACCGACCCCGTCGTTGGTTGGCAGTTCACCGACGCGTTCCGCCGTGGCGGGTTCGACGGCACCGATCCGGTCTTCGCTCCGTCGCTGCGCGCGGTGATCGACCAAGCTCGTCCGCAACCCCCCACCACCGGAGATCCCCGATGACCCATCCCCTGCCGCAACTCTCGATGCCGCTGCTCAACTTCTCGGCCGACGACCAGGGCGCATGGCCGCACCTGCTCGAGCGGGCACGCATCGCCGATGCAGCGGGCATCGACCGGCTGGTCGTCTCAGACCACGTCGTCTACGGCGAGAATCTCGAGGCCTACTCCAAGCCAGAGGTCGGCGGCGTCGCCGGCGGCAAGCAGCCGACCGGACCGGACGGGCTGTGGCTCGAGCCGCTGACGCTGCTCTCGGTGATCGCCGGCACCACGACCAACGTCCGCCTCGGCACCAACATCTTGATCGCCGCGCTCCGCCGGCCGGTCGTGCTCGCCAAGACCGCCTCGACGTTGGATGTGCTGTCCGGTGGTCGCTTGGACCTCGGCGTCGGGGTGGGTTGGCAGCGCGAGGAGTACGTCGCGGCCGGGCTCGACTTCGAGGGCCGGGGCCGGCTGCTCGACCACACCCTGGAGGTCTGCCAGACACTCTGGCGCGATCAGCGCGCCGCGTACTCGTCGGCCGAGCTGAGCTTCGACACGATCCACATGATGCCCAAGCCGGTCCTCGCGAGCGGCGTGCCGATCTGGGTCAGCGGCACGATCAACCAGCGCGTGATCAGCCGGCTGAGCCGCTTTGGTTCGGGGTGGATCCCTTGGGGCGAGTCCGCCAAGGACCTCCCCACCTCCATCGCCGCGATGCGTGAAGGCGTGGCCAAGACCGGGCGCGACCCGTCGGACATCGGCGTGGTCAGCAACTTCGCACTCGCCCGCACCGATGCCGGCGCGCTCGACGTCGCCCGCACGATCGAGCCGTTCCCGGCGCTCGTCGAGAGCGGGGTCACCGACTTCCGGTTCTCGATGCCGATGGCCACACCGGTCGGCGAGGTCACCGAGTCGCTCGGGCAGATCGTGCAGGCCTTCCGGGCCGCAATCGGGCGTCGCTGATCCCGTCGCAGAATCCCTCAAGCCGAGGGCATTCGGTGTCGATCATGTGAGTAGCGGCAGAGGGACCTGCCGGCTTGCGACAGGGACGTAGACATGAACGGGATGCCGAGACCGGGACGGTTGAGCGAGCACGAGGGACGCGCCCGAGCCGGGCGCCACCTGCGGCGCCTGATCGGCAATGCCCCGAACGATTTGTGCTGGGACCACGACCACCACCTCCAAGGTCACGTGCACGTCGGCGAGCGCGAGCTCGTCGTCATCGCGCCACGCGACGAGGTGCACGAGCCGATCGTGCTGCTGGCCGAAGATTGGGACGAGGCGTGTCACGCTTCGTCCCAGCGTGCCGCGGACATCGTCCGCGAGCGAGCCATCCGCGTTCAGCTCTAGACGGCTCGACGGAGAGACGGCTCGACGGCAGTCGATGTCTCGACCTGTCCTCGCCACGACGCGCCACGACCTGGTAATGATTGCGGTGCACTCCCCGAGCTCCAGACCCCGGCAACGCTGAGTCGTATCGATCAACCCCGGCCGAAATGGAGACCACGGATGAGCAACGACCCGTCCTCTTCGGATCGTCCCGGCGCTGTAGAGCCTTCGCTCGACTGGACAGTGTTCGACGACCAGACCCGCTCTGGGATCGTCGAACGACTCGACCGGACAGCCTTTGCCCGTTCCGCGACCCTGCAGCGCGTCGTCGATTTGGCCGCGACATTCGCGCAGAGCGGGTTCGCCCAGATCTCGCTGCTCGGCGAGGCCCAGTACGTGCCGGTTGCGCGCGGCACCCTACCCTTGCTCGACGGCACGCCGATTCCCGACAGTCTGTGTTCGATCACGATGGCGTCCGGTCAGAGCGTCGTCATCGGCGACACCTCACGGCATGCGTGGGTACGGGACCTCCCCCTGGTGGCCGCTGGAGCGGTTGGTTCCTACCTCGGTGTGCCGCTGCGCAACGCTGACGGCGTCGTCCTCGGAGCGCTCTGTGTCTACAACAAACACTCCACCGTCTGGCCGAACCACCTGGCGAGCGCGCTCGAGGACTTGCTCGCGTTCGCAGCGACCGAGATCCAACAGATCGCGACGATCGACTCCCAGGAGGCCTCCCTCGAACAACTGACGACTGCGATCCAGAACATCGTCGCGCCGCCACCGGTCGCAGTTCCGCCCGGTGTGCAACTCGCCGGCCGCTACCGATCCGCGGATGTCGGAGGCGACTGGTACGAGTGGACCCCGACTGCCCACGATGAGATCGCGCTGACGATCGGCGACGTCTCGGGCCATGGGCTCGACGCTGTCGCGAAGATGACCCGACTCAAAGCCCATGTGCACGCATATCTCCTCGAGGGCCACGGTCCAGCCGAGACGCTGCGGCTGGCGAATCAGTCATTCGAGGATTCTGGCCAGATGGCGACCGTCCTGGACGCGCGCTACCGGCCGGCGGACAGGCTGCTGACCTACGCCTCAGCGGGCCATCCTCCTCCGCTCGTCGTGCGTGGACGCGATGCATTCTTCGCAGGGACGCAACCCGGCCCTCCGCTCGGATTCGCGACCCGCGCGCCTGCGACGCAGTCGCTGCGTCTCGACATCGGCGACACGGTCCTGTTGTGCACCGACGGCCTGTACGAGCAGCGCCGCTGCGCACTCGACGAATCCCTCGAAGAACTCCGCCTGCACTCGATCGACGTCGCCCGCGCGGCACACACCCTCGACGAATTCGTCGACCAACTGCTGCAACTCCCGCTCAGCGACACCGACGACGACGCCTGCGTTCTGGCGCTTCGCGTCTAGACATCTACCGCGGCGTGAACGTGATCGGCATCTCCGTGACCCCGTTGACGAAGTCGCTCTTCAGGCGGCGGATCGGGCCGGCCAGCTGCGGATCGCCGAGGCGGTGGATGACCTCGTGCATCGTCGCCCGGATCTGGGCCTTGGCCAGACTGACCCCGAGGCAGAAGTGCACACCGCCCCCACCGAAGGTGACGTGGTCGTTCGGCGTGCGGGAAATGTCAAAACGGTGCGGGTCGGCGAAGACGTCCTCGTCGCGATTTGCGGCCGAGTAGTACATGACCACCTTGTCGCCGGCTGAGATGGGCGTTCCGCGGATCTCGGTGTCGACGGTCGCAGTGCGGCGGAAGTTGTGGATCGACGCGCCGTAGCGCAGCATCTCGTCGATCGCCGTTGGCCACAGCGATGGGTCGTTGCGCAGGCGTTCGGCCTCGCCCGGGTTCTCGATGAACGCGAGCATCGCATGGTTGATCAGGTTCCGCGTCGTCTCGTTTCCGGCGACGATGAGCGTCACGAAGAACATGTTCAGCTCGCCGTCGTCGAGCCGCTGTCCGTCGACCTCGGCGTTGACGAGTGCCGTCATGATGTCGTCGCGTGGGTCGGCGCGCCGGGCTGCAGCCATCTGGTCGCACAGCGCGTAGACCTCCATCGCCGCCATCTGCCCGGCGTTGTCGCCGCCGACGTCATCGAGCGAGCCGATCATCATGTTCGTCAGCTCGACCATGCGCGGCCACAGCTCGTCATCGAGGCCGAGCATCGTGCAGATCGTCTGGATCGGCACCTTCGAGGCGATGTCGTTGACGAACTCGCACTCGCCGCGGCCGACGACCTCGTCGACCACGCGCACGGCTCGCGCATCGATGTCCTCGACGAGCTTGTTGATGACCCGCGGCGTGAAGCCTTTGGCGACGATGTTGCGGTACCGGGTGTGCTGCGGGTCGTCCATGTTCAGCACGCTGAGGCGCAGCATCATCAGCGTTTCTTCGTCCTGATCGGGGATGAACGTGCCGCCGAGCTCGGACGAGAACGTACGCGGGTCGCGGCTGATCCGCTTCACGTCGGCGTGCTTGGTCACGGCCCAAAACCCGGAGCCGCCCTCTTCGGGGTGCCAGTAGACGGGCGCCTCGCGACGCAGATGGTCGAACTGGTCGTGGGGCACGCCGCGGGCCCACGTCTCGGCGAGCAGGTCGATGTGCGGCGCGGCGGTGAGGTCGTTCGTGGCGGTCATGGGGTTGCTCCTTGGATGTCGGGCGACGAGATGAGCAGGTGCAGCGTGCGCACCGCCATCTCCTGAGTGATCGATCCGGGTGAGACCTGGTTCATCATCGCCAAGCCGAGCAGCACGCCGACGACCGCGGGTGCGTTGGCCCCCGCGCCGGAGAACTCCGGCCAGCGATCGGCCAGTTGGGCGATGCCCTGCCACGTCTCGACGTAGCGGGCGCGCAGCCGGTCGAGCGCCAGCGGATGGCGAATGGCGTGGCTCCAGACCTCGTGCTCGAGCGCCAGCCACCGCGCCGATGACGGCTGCGACACGGCCTGCCACAGTGACGCCAAGCGTCCCTCGGCATCGTCGGCCAGCTCCAGCTCGGCGGCGACCACGGTCGCGGTGTCGGCGAGCCATTCGTCGACGACGGCGAACAGCAGCTCGTCCTTGCTCGCGAAGTGCCCGTACAACGCCCCGACCGTGCGACCGGCGCGCTGCGCGATCGCATCGACCGACGCACCGGCGATGCCGTGCTCGGCGAACAGGTCAGCCGCCGCAGTGAGCAGCCTGGCCCGGGTGTCGATCTTGCGCTCCTGCTGCCGCATGACCAGAAAGATAGCGAGCGCTCGCTATCTGGTCAAGGCGGCAGCTGCGTGACGCGAGTCGAGTCTCCCCGGGGAGGGTTGTTGGAACTCTGTCACAAGCTTGTGTCGGAGTGGTCGTATCGATGGTCAACCGGGTGCGGCGCGGTGCGTCGATGTCCACCGATCATGCCCGGCAGTCACGAGCGGTTCGCCTCGACCTGGAGAACGACAAAGGGAGCCTGCCCTAGTGGACAGACTCCCTGCTCGGCGTCGGGGTGCCGGGATTCGAACCCGGGGCCTCCACGTCCCGAACGTGGCGCGCTACCAAGCTGCGCTACACCCCGAAAGGTGTGCTCACCTGCTCGCTCACCGGTGTGGAGAGATCGGCTCGGGATACTGCTGCCGACTCCTGCGCACTGGCTGCAGATGAGACGTGACGAGGCTACATGAACCGCCACGGAGTCACACCCTGGGAATCGCAGGCCGGGCGTCGCACCCGGACCGAGCTACGCGCCGGCGATGGTGTCGAGTCCGACGAGATCGGCGCCATCGTCCTGCGCAGTCGTCCCGACGGCCGGATGGATGTTCACGTCCGGGTCGAGGATGGCCTTGACCGCACGCTGGATCTGCAGCGCGTCGAGCGGCTTGACCAGCCATCCGTCGGCTCCGCTGCGCTTGGCGAGGAACACGTCTGCGGTGCGGTCGAGCAGCATCAGCGCCGGGATGTACGGCAGCGCACCCGAGCTCTCGTCGAGGCGGAGGTTCATCGTGACGGCCATGCCACCCATCGAGCCGCTCTGCAGATCGAGGATCGCGATGTCCGGCGTGCGCGCCTTCACCACTCCGGTGACGTCGCGGCCGTTGCGGCAGACGGTGAAGCTGGTCTCTGGCCCACCGAGCGCGGCGACCAGGTCATCAACCACCCACTGGGCATCGCTTGCGATCAGGACATGCACAGTGCTGAACTGTAGTCGCCCACACCGAGGCCACCCAGCCCAGGCCCAGGCGCGCTCACTGACCGCCCGCGAGGCCAGGGCACCTTCGCTTTCGGTCAAGACACAGGTCGAAATCCGACCTGTGTCGTGACACAGAGCCGTCGTGTCAGGGGGCGAAGAGGTGGCGGGCGATTTCGCGAAGGCCGTCGAGGTCGTGGACGTCGCTGTCGAGGAGCGGCACACGGTGCACAGCATCGTCGTCCGCGTCGGCCAGCAGCGGCGCGATCACGGCCTCCTCGGCATCGGCGAGGGCACGCAGTTCGGCCAGGTTCCGCCACATTGCGGCGAGCTGAGGATCGGTGGCGAGGACGCCCTCGGCGGCGGCCAGTGCTTCAGCAGGGGTGATGTCGCCGAAGCGCGGCTGCAGGCGGTTGATCACGACAGCTGCGACCACCAGCTGCGACTCCACCAGTCGGGCTGCGAAGTAGCGGGCCTCGACCACGGTGTCGTGACGGGCGGACGCAACGAGCACGTACCTCGTCACCGGCGAGTGCAACAGCTCCGACACCGCGTCGGCCCGGTCGCGGAACCCCGCCTCCATGCCCTCGAACGCCTGGAAGAAGGCGATCGCATCGGCCAGGACGTCTCCCCCGACGACCTTGCCGATCGTGCGCAGCACGGGTTGGGCGGCGATGTTGAGGACCTTCATCCCGCCGCGCGCCGGCAGCATCATCAGCCGGAACAAACGGTGGTTGATGAACCGGGTCAGCGTCGCCGGCGCATCGAGGAAGTCGAGCGCGTGACGTGTGGGCGGGGTGTCGACGACCACGATGTCGAAGCGTTCGTCGCGGTGCAGCTGATACAGCTTCTCGGCGGCCATGTACTCCTGGGTACCGGACAACGCTCCGGCGATGTTGCGGTAGAACGCGTTCGCCAGAATCCGCTCCGCACGCTCGGGTGATGCCGCGTACTGGCGGACCAGACCGTCGAACGTCATCGCCGGGTCGAGCATCATCGCCCACAGCTCGCCCGTGCCCGCACTGTCACGGTCACGGTCACGGTCACTGGCCGGCGCCACCGCGACGGTCACCCGGGTCGGGTCGTTGGTCAGCCCGTCGACGAGGCCGAAGGCGTCCGCCAGCCGCCGGGCGGGATCGATCGTGACGACCACGACCCGCTTTCCGATCGACGCCGCGTGCAGTGCAATCGCCGCCGCCGACGTGGTCTTGCCGACGCCGCCCGAGCCGCAGCTGACGATGATCTCGGCGGTGTCGACGATCTCGTCGAGCGTGCTCATCCGGCCAGCATCGCGATCTGGCGCTCCAACGCGTCGGACAGTGCCGGCAGATCCCGCGCAGCGATGCCGGCGACAGGCAACTGGGGCAGCTTGATCTGGGCCAGGGCGAGATCGGTCGAGAGTCGGTCGAGCTCGGCCCGCTGGGCGGCGCGGCGATGGTTGCGGAACTCAGCCGCGGCCTCGAGGTCGACCTGGCCGTCGTGGTCATCCGGGCCGTGCCCAGCCGACACCGGGACCGGCTCGCCGAGATCCACGCCGTTGACGATGACCGGACCGAGCTGCACACCGACCTTCTCCTCGACCGAGTACGCCGTCTCGATCAGCTCGTTGATGGGCGTCGTCTCGGGCAACGTGACCAGGATCACCTGGCACCGATCCGGGTCGTTGAACATCTCCAGGACCTCTTCGGCCTGGGTGCGGATCGGCCCGCCGCGAACCGTGTCCATCAGCCCACGCGCCGACAGCAAGAACGTGATCGCGTGGCCGGCTGCGGGGCCGTCGACCACGATCAGGTCATGGGTGTCGAGGCGCTCGAGCTGCTTGAGTTTGCCCAGAACCACGATGTCGTCGATGCCGGGCGCCGCAGTGGCCACGACATCGATGATCCCGCTGGTCGCGAGCCGTTTGGCGACCCGCTTCAACCCATGCGCTTCGAGGTAGTCGGCAAGTGCTTCGGGGGCCGTGATCGTCATCACCTCGACGGTGGTGTTCGCGAGCAGGTCGGCCAGCACGGGCTTGCCTTCCAGCTCAACGGCGAGCACGCGAAGTCCCGCACGGGCTGCCGCATGCGCGAGCACAGCCGTTACCGTTGTCTTCCCGACGCCGCCTTTTCCGGCCACGACGACCAGTCGAGCCGTGTTGAAGAACTGCATTGATTCCACACGCCCTCCGGAGGCTCTCCTTGCGCAGACTAGCGATCATCCTGTTGGCCGCCGCGACCGGTATCGGCCTGCTCGCGTCCACAGCGAACGCAAGCACGCCCCCGACCACCGATCCGGGCGCCACGACAGCATCCACCACGGATGGCAAGGACCTCGCCCCGGTCGACGTCGTCCAGGTGAGTGGCCTGATCGACGAAATCCTGGTCGACGAGATCGCGACGAGGGTCGATGCCGCCCGGACCAACGGCGCCCAGGCCGTGATCCTCCAGATCAACTCGAGCGGTGCCGTCGTCAGCCGCGACCGGATGGTCGAATTGCTCGGCGTGATCCGCGACTCCGCAGTGCCGATCGGCATCTGGGTCGGACCGTCGGGCGCCAACCTCTACGGCCTCGGCGCGCAGATGCTGGCCGCAGCCGACGTCACCGCGATGGCACCTGGCGCGCACATCGGCAAAACGGGCACCCCGCTCGTGGTCGATGGCGTCGACATCGAGTTCGGCGTGGTCACCGACCGGATGCGCACCGAGAGCCTCGGCTTCCAGGACGCTCGGGAGCACAAGGCACTGAAGCTCGACACCACCGACGAGGGCGTGCCGGCAGTCAAGAACATGGTCCTCGCGATGGACGGCCTGCAGGTTCGCGGCACGACGCTCGACACCATCAGCGAGTCGCGCAACGACGACGGCGCGAAGCAGAACAACGCCACGCTGGTCCGGTTCTACAAGCTCGGTCTGCTCAACCAACTGCTGCACACGGCCAGCAGCCCGGCCGTTGCCTACCTGCTGTTCATCATCGGCCTCGCCCTGCTGATCTTCGAGTTCTACACCGCAGGTGTCGGCGTCGCCGGCGTCGTCGGCGCGGTGTGCATCGTCCTGTCCTGTTACGGCTTGGCATCGCTTCCGACGCGCGGCTGGGCTGTTGCGGCGATCCTGCTCTCGATGTTCGCGTTCGCGGTCGACGTCCAGGTGGGCATTCCGCGCCTGTGGACCGGCGTCGGCGTCGCGTTGTTCGTGATCGGATCGTGGTTCCTCTTTCGCAACGTGCTCGGCGCAGACCTGCGCCCGTCGTGGATCACGCTGCTCGCCGGCATCGGTGGCATCATGCTGACGTTCATCGTCGGCATGCCGTCGATGGTCCGCACCCGGTTCGCGACGCCGACCGTCGGCCGCGAATGGATGATCGGCGAGATGGGCACCGCTGTCGCTGACATCAGCCCCGAGGGAATCGCCCGGGTCGCCGGCGGCACGTGGCGAGCACGGACCAACCGGGCCACGCCGCTGAAGGCCGGTGAGGTGCTGCGCGTGGTCGCCATCGACGGCGTGACCCTGGAGGTCGAGCCGGAAGAGGGCGGCGCGAAGGACTACCGCGAGATGCGCAAGAAGCGCGGCGATGGCACTGGCGACGACGCCGCGACCGTGGAAACCGTCGAGATCACCGGCGCAACGCCCGGCGCTGGCGTCACGGCCTGATCGCCGAGACGATCCACACGGCACCTGTGAACCGGACGGCACCCTCGTCGTCGGCGTGTTCAGCGAGGGCTGCGCGCACCGCCTCGGTTGCGGTCACGTAGGTCTCGTCGTCGACCTGCTCGCGCAGGCCCTGCGCAGCCCTGGAGCCCATCGATTGCTGCAGCGCCGCATCGACGCCGAGGCCGCCACCGAGCTCGATGTCGGCCGTGTACGGCACGATCAGGATCTGCTCCCAACGCGCCTCGGTCAGAACCTCACGGATCCGATCCGGGTCACCGAAGGCGAACGGCCCGGGCATGTTCGGCGGCGGCAGGACCGGGTTCGGGGTGAACGAGCGCATCACGGCCGCCGGCATCGAGATCCACGCGTTGGCGGCCTCCGGCTGCCAGCAGACGAACACCAGGCGCCCGCCGGGGCGGACACCGGCGGCGATGTTGACGAACGCGGCGACGGGGTCGGCGAAGAACATGACGCCGAAGCGCGAGTACACCGCGTCGAACGGATCCGCCTGGAGGAGGTCGTCGGTCTGCGCATCCGCGATTGCGAACGAGACCTGCCGGAACTCTGCGCTGCGCACGCGCGCCGCGTCGATCATCGTCGGCGAGATGTCACAGCCGACGACGGAGCCTGTCTCGCCGACAGAATGGGCGATCGCCAAGGTGGTCGTCGCAGTCCCGCAGCCGACGTCCAGCACGTGCTCGCCGGGCTGGGCGGCGAGGACCCGCTGGGACTCTGCGCTGAACGCCGCGAGCATGTGGTCGAACTGTCGCTGCTCGGTGACCCAGTGCGGCCCACCCACAGACGTCCAGTAGTCGGCCTGCTGGGCGTTGTCGCCGTTGCTGCTCATCGCTCCAGTGTTGCACCGGACTGGTTCGAGCGTGAGATCCCGGTACGAACGATTGATCAATTGTGCAGCGGCGCATCCTTTTGTAAGGTGCGCTTGTCCGATCCGAGGGGCCGACCGCAAGGGAAAGTGAATGGTTGCACGGCGAGATGACGAATTCGACGACCTGCGATGGCAGCTGGCCGCAACGTGCCGGGGTGAATCGGCATCGTGCTTCTACCCGCCGACGCACTTCGAGCGCAAAGAACTGCGCCTGGCTCGTGAGCGCGTGGCCAAATCGATCTGCAACCAGTGCCCGGTCCGCCAGGAATGCCTCGCCTACGCAGTCCGCACCGCCGAACCACACGGCATCTGGGGTGGACTGAATGAGCTCGAACGCCGCGAGCTCGTCGACCTCCGATCCTGACGGCACTGACGGCGCTGAAGGTGAGGCGTCCGAACGGGTCCATCCAGGACCGTCGGCACAGCACGTCGCTGCACCGGCCCGCCAGGTCGTCGTGCACAAGCGCACGTTCGTGCAGGACAGGCCGGTCGCCTACAGCGTGGCCGGCACAGGCATGCCCGTCGTGCTGCTCCACGGCTGGGCGTTGGGCGACCACACCTACCGTGAGGTGATCGCCGAGGTCGCCGCCCAGGGCTGCCATGTGATCGCGCCGGCGATGCCGGGCTTCGGCGGCACCCACGAGTTGCCCAAGCAGCAGTTCTCGATGGTGGGGTATGCGCGATGGGTCGCCGACCTGCTGGACGCCCTCGACATCGACGAACCGGCCGTCGTCGTCGGGCACAGCTTCGGTGGCGGTGTCGCGATCCGCTTCGCCCACGACCATCCCGAGCGCGTCCGGTCGCTGGTCCTCGTCAATTCGGTCGGCGGTTCGTCATGGCGCCAGGGCGGTGTCATCCGCTCGCTCGCGGAACGACCGTTGTGGGACTGGGGTCTGCACTTCCCGAGCGACGTGTGGCCGTTGCGGCAGGCAACGCGAGTGCTGCCGGTCATGCTCGAGGACTTCGTGCCGAACCTGATCCGCAACCCCCGCGCCATCGCCAAGGTCGCCAACCTCGCTCGGCGCGCGGATCTGCGCGCCGAGCTGGAGCAGTTGCGCGCCAACGGGATGCCCGTCACCATCTTGTGGGGTTCGCGCGATGGCATCATCCCGCGCGAATCGTTCGAGGCGATGTGCATCGCGTCCGGGGTCGAAGGGCGCATCGTCGACGGTTCGCACTCCTGGCTCCTCGCCGATCCGGAGCAGTTCGGCGAGGTCATCACCAACGACGTGAACGTCGCCCGCCTCGCCCGCGATCTGGAGCGCGAAGCCGCCGCCGCACGGTCGACGGCACCGACGCTGACCACCCGCGCCCGGCGCAAGGCGGCCCAGCTCCCCGGCGCGCGTCGCGTCGCGTCGTTGGTCAAGCGTTCAGTCGGCACCGCCGACGGTGGGCAGGCGGGGCCCACCGATTCGGAGATCGTCACGCCGCCGGGTGATGCCGCGGCTGTCGAGCTCGGCGACCAGCGGTAGGGAGTGCTTGCGGCTCGAGCCGGTCGCGTCGCGGAACTCGGCGACGGTGAACCCGTCGGGCCGATCTGCCAGCAGCGCGGCAGCCACCAGCGCCGCCCGGTCGATGGTGGCCGGATGGAAGCAGATGCCGTCGCGCTCGACGACGAGGCCGCGCCGGACCAACTGACGCAGCTCGGCTCGGTCGACCGCCGCGCTGTCCGGAGGCGAGAATCGGCCTGCCTCGAGGGCAGCGACGAACGGATGATCAGCGAGTGGATCGCGTTGGGCCACCGGACGGACCCGTGCGCTCTCGATCGCGACGTCGTCGAACGTCGCCAGCACGGCCCGCTCACGCTCGTCGAGTGCAGCGATGTCGAGGCCCAGCGGGCCAGCGCCGGCGATGCGCTCGCGCACCGATGCCGTCACGGCACTCACCCGGTCGGGCGTTGTCACCCACGTCCCGATCGTGGGCGTGTGCTGATGCCCGGTGAGCAGCTCGAGTGCATCGGCACGCACCCAACCACGCTCACGGACGACCCGCTCGATCTCGCGATCGGGACGGGCGCGCGACGCCGGCAGCACGGGATGGATGTCGAGCACCTCGCCACCGCCGACCGTCTCGCTGCGGCCGGACTCGCGCAGGATGTAGCGGTCGCCGGGCAGCAGCGGTAACGCGCCGGAGAGGTGCAATCGGATCAACCCGGACTGCCCGGGCGCGATGGCCTCCGAACCGAGCACACGGAGCTTGGCCGGGAACTCCCCCGACCCGATGTAGGCGACGTAGGCGCCCCGGCGCGACACCTCGTGGTCGAGCTGGCCGAGCACATCGAGCGTGGCATCGAGGCGTGCGGTGGGCAGCCACTGCGCAGCGCGTACCACCGCGTCACCCCGACCGACATCGGTGTGCTCGACGCCGGCGAGGTTCAGCGCGACGCGGTTTCCCGGACCGATGACCGGTACCCCAGCGCCGTGGCTCTGGATGCTGCGGACCCGCCCGTCACGATGACCCGAACCGATCGCGACCGCGTCGTCGACCGCGAGCGTGCCGCCCGTGAGCGTGCCGGTCACGACGGTGCCACTGCCGCGGGCCGCGAACACCCGGTCGACCCACAACCGCGGCCGCCCACGATCGTGCGCCGCCGGCGTCTCGGCAACGAGCTGATCGAGCGCGGCGAGCAGTGCATCGAGACCCGTTCCCGATGGTGCCGCGACGGGCACGATCGGTGCGTCGGCCAGGAACGTTCCGGCGACGTGATCCATCAGCTCCAGCGTGGCGATCTCGCTCCACTCGTCGTCGACCAGGTCGACCTTGGTCAGCGCAATGACGCCGTGGCGGACACCGAGCAGCTCGAGGATGCGCAAGTGTTCTTCGCTCTGCGGCTTCCAGCCCTCGGTCGCAGCGACGACGAACAGGCATGCATCGATCCCACCGACACCGGCCAACATGTTGCGCAGGAAGCGCACGTGGCCGGGCACGTCGATGAAGCTGATGCCTGCGCCGGACGGCAGCGTGGCGTGGGCGAACCCGAGATCGATGGTGAGCCCGCGCCGCTTCTCCTCCTCGAACCGGTCGGGGTCGGTGCCGGTCAGCGCGAGCACGAGTGAGCTCTTGCCGTGGTCGACGTGCCCGGCCGTGGCGACGACCCTCACGGCGTGGGGGGCAGCGCAGCGAGTGCGGTCGCGATCAGGTGATCGTCGTCCGGGTCGACCGCGCGGAGGTCGAGCAACGTGTGGCCATCGCGGACCCGGCCGATGATGGGGGTCGGTCCGGCGCGCAGCGATGCGAGGTGATCGCCGTCGATCGAGATCCCGAACGACGCCATCGTCGCACCGGGCGCAGAACCCGCCCCCGGCACGGCCGTCATCGCTACGGGGCGAGCGCGACCCCCGCCCGCGCAGATCGCGATGGCTCGGCCTTCGAGCCTTTCGACGGACGTCGCGACCATCCGCCAGAACGGGATGTCCCGGGCTGCGGTCCGGTCGAGGTAGCTCGACGTCGTCGCCTGGAGTGCGCCGAGGACGAGGCCGCCCGGGCGCAACGCCCGGGCCAGCGGATGGCGCGCACACTGCTCGACGAGGTCGCGCCGGCCGGCGATGATGCCGGCCTGAGGGCCACCGAACAGCTTGTCGCCGCTGAACGTGACCAACGCAGCGCCGGCTTCCACATTCTGGCGCGCCCCCGGCTCGCCGGCCAACCAGGCCGGTGGCGGGCCGCTCAGCCATGGGCAGTTGGTGTCGATCAACCCGCTGCCGATGTCGGCCACGACCGGTACGTCGAGCGTGGCCAGATCGGCGACGGACGTGTCCTCGACGAAGCCCTCGATCCGGAAGTTCGACGGATGCACCTTCATGGTCAGCGCGATCGGCGGCCGGCCCTTGACGATCGCCGAGGCGTAGTCGGCGAGCCGGGTGCGGTTGGTGGTGCCGACGTCGACCAGCAGCGCACCCGACTGCTCCATCACATCGGGCACCCGGAACGCGCCACCGATCTCGACACTCTCACCGCGGCTGACGGCAACACCGCGATCGTGGGCGAGCGCGGCGAGGACCAGCATGACCGCGGCAGCGTTGTTGTTGACGACCATCGCCGCCTCGGCCCCACACAGGCTCGCCAACAGC
>JANXUX010000264.1 GCA_025351965.1 Actinomycetes bacterium
GACCCGGGCCACGCCGGGCCGGGGCGTTCGCGCTGTGACGGTCAGGTGTGCCCAAGCGTCAGGCGTAGACGGGGAACCGTGCGCACAACGCGCCGACCTTGGCCCGCACGTCGGCCAGCACGTCCGCACTGTTCCGGCCGCGTAACGCAGTGGCGATCAGCGCGGCGATCTCGGCCATCTCCGGCTCCTGCATGCCCTGCGTCGTCACGCTCGGGGTGCCGATACGCACACCGCTCGTCACGAACGGGCTGCGCGGGTCGTTGGGGATCGTGTTCTTGTTGAGCGTGATCCCGGCCAGGTCGAGCACGTTCTGGGCTTCCTTGCCCGTCAGGTCCGCATCGAACGGGGTGAGATCGACGACCATCAGGTGGATGTCGGTCCCGCCGCTGACGAGACGGAATCCCTCGTGAGCGAGGGCCTCGGCGAGCGCGGACGCGTTGGCGACGATCTGCTTGGCGTAGACAGCGAAGCTCGGGTGCATCGCCTCCCTGAAGGCAACAGCCTTGCCGGCGATGACGTGCTCGAGCGGGCCACCCTGGCTGCCGGGGAAGACGGCCTTGTCGATCTTCGCGGCATGCTCGGCCTTGGACAGGATGCAGCCGCCACGTGGGCCGCGCAGCGTCTTGTGGGTCGTGAAGGTGACGACGTCGGCGACCGGCACCGGGTTCGGGTGGGCGCCGCCGGCGACGAGGCCGGCGAGGTGGGCGATGTCGAACATCAACAGCGCGCCGACCTCGTCGGCCACCTTCTTGAAGACCTCGGGATCGAGGCGGCGCGGGTAGCTCGTGGTCCCGGCGACGATCATCTTCGGACGGTGCTCGAGCGCCATCTCACGCATCTTGTCGTAGTCGATCCGCTCGTCGCTCGGGTCCACCTTGTACGACACGAAGTTGTAGAAGATGCCGCTCGCGTTGACCGGCGAGCCGTGGGTGAGGTGACCGCCGTGATCCAGGCTGAGACCCATGACCGTGTCGCCCTTGTCGAGCAGACCCAGGTAGACAGCCATGTTCGCGCTGGCACCACTGTGGGGCTGCACATTGGCATGCTCGGCACCGAACAGCTCCTTGACGCGCGAGATGGCCAACGCCTCGATGTCGTCGACGATCGCGTTGCCGCCGTAGTACCGCTTGCCGGGGTAGCCCTCGGAGTACTTGTTGGTCAGCACCGAACCGGTCGCACGCATCACCGCCGGCGAGGTGAAGTTCTCGCTGGCGATCAGCTGGAGTCCGGTCGACTGTCGCTCGACCTCGCGGTCGATGAGATCGAAGATGACGTCGTCGGGTTCGAGTTCTGAGGGCAAAGGCATCGGGGAGCTCCTGCGTGAGGTGGTGAGGGGGAGATGGTGGGGGGAGATGAGATGGTGATCGTGAATGGGGCGGGCGGGTCGCGCGCCTGTTCAGCCGTGATGCTCGGTCGAGAATCCGAGATCGTTCTCGGCGCGTTCGATCGCGGCCAACTGGTCGACGCGGCGCTGGTGACGGCCACCTTCGAACTCTGTCCCGAGGAACGTCATCAGGATCTCCTCGGCGAGATCGACCCCGACGACGCGTGCGCCGATACTGAGCACGTTGGCGTCGTTGTGCTGGCGGGCCAGGCGGGCGGTGTAGAGGTCGTTGCACAGCGCGGCGCGCACGCCCTTCACCTTGTTTGCCGACAACTGCTCACCCTGACCGCTCCCACCGAGCACGATGCCGCGCTCGGCGCGTCCGGCGGCCACCTCACGACCCACCGCCGAGCAGTAGATCGGGTAGTCGACCGCGACCTCGGAGTCCGTCCCGAGATCGTTCACGTCGTGACCACCGTCCTGGAGGACGGTGACGAAGTGCTCCTTCAGGCGGTAGCCCGCGTGATCGGAGCCGATGGCGATACGCATGGGCACTCCCGGACGACGACCAACCCATTGTAGGTAGGCCGCCGTTGCGGGACTCGCCTCCTTGTCGTCTTCGGGCGCTCGTGCACGCCCATCAGTCTGCTCATGAATGAGACAGTCGTCCCATCCATGATGGGCTATGGACTAGACTCCAGGTGTGGATTTC
>JANXUX010000296.1 GCA_025351965.1 Actinomycetes bacterium
CGACGTCGCGGGCACCGTCGACGATCGATTCGATGCTCCGCACAGTGCGTGACGAGCGGTTCGATTTTCGCCGCTGCAGTCAGTGGATCTGATTGACTCAACAGCCGTCACTGACTGATCGAACAACGAGTAGCCAGGGACTTCGCGGTTCCGTATGGTGTGCAACTCGTGACTGCAACTCGGCTCCCCAACACCGCCAAGATCGATGCGTTCCTCGCGCAGACAGACGCGGCGACGCCGTTCGTCGTCATCGATGTCGACATGGTGGCCGAGCGGTACGAACAGTTGACCGAGGCATTGCCGTCGGCCCGTGTCTACTACGCCGTCAAGGCCAACCCGGCGCTGCCGATCCTCGAGCGCCTCAACGTGCTCGGTTCGGCGTTCGATGTCGCCAGCCCCGCCGAGATCGACATGTGCCTCGCAGCCGGCGCCGACCCGGTGCACATCTCCTACGGCAACACGATCAAGAAGAGCCGCGACATCGCCTATGCCGCCGCCAAGGGTGTGCGCCGCTACACGGTCGACTGCATCGAGGAACTGCGCAAGGTCGCCGAGCTCGGCGGTGAGGGCGCTTCGGTCTGCGTACGCCTCCGTCACGACTGCGGCGGCGCCGACTGGCCTCTGTCGCGCAAGTTCGGCTGTGACCCGACCGAAGTCGAGAACCTGCTGGTGCTTGCGACCGAGATGGGCATGGAGTGCGGCGTGTCGTTCCATGTCGGCTCGCAGCAGCGCGACCTCGAGGCCTGGAACGAGTCGCTCGAGATCGTCGCCCTGCTGATGGCCCGTTCGCGTCGCCGCGGGGCGGAGCCGACGTTCGTGAACCTCGGTGGCGGCTTCCCCGGCACCTACCGCGAGGGCGCCCCCGGCATCGACGCCTACGGCCACGCCGTACGCACGGCGCTTGCGACATGGTTCCCCGACAGCGTCGGGCCCGATGCGACGTTCGAGGTCATGGTCGAGCCTGGCCGCTACATGGTCGCCGATGCCGGCGTGCTGCGCGCCGAGGTCGTCCTCGTCTCGCGCCGTTCGCCGCTCGACACCGAGCGCTGGGTCTACCTCGACTGCGGCAAGTTCCACGGCCTCGCCGAGACGATGGACGAGGCGATCCGCTACCGCCTGCGCACTCCCCACGACGGCACCGCAACGGGCCCGGTGGCCATCGCCGGGCCGACGTGTGATTCCGCCGACGTGCTGTACGAGAAGAGCAGCTACGAGCTGCCCCTCGCGCTGGTCGAGGGTGACATGGTCGACATCCTCTCCGCCGGCGCATACACGACCACCTACAGCTCGGTCGGCTTCAACGGCTTCGCACCGCTGCAGGAGCACTTTGTCTAGTCCCCCGGCAGGCGTCACACGGCTCTCTTGTGAGCTGGGCCGGGCCGCTGGCGAAGATCGTCAGATAACTTCACTGTCGTTGGAATGTGCAGCATTTCGACCCGGTTGCAGCCATGTTCTGTCAACCCCCCGAATACCGGAGCCGCCCCGCTTCGGAACACAGAAGGGAAGCGCCCGACATGCCCAAGACCGAGATGGACCGGATCGAGATATCCGGGTTGCGTGTGATGACCCTGGTCGGAGTGCTCTCCCACGAGCGTGACGCTCCCCAGCCGTTGGAGTTCGACATCGTCCTCGAATGCGATCTGCGTGACGCAGGCTCGAGTGACGACCTTGCCGACACCGCCCACTACGGCCTCGTCGCCGAACGCGCCGCAGCGATCGCCCGCGAGACCAAGGACGAGTTGCTGGAGCGGCTCGTGCACCGCATCGCCGACGATGCGCTCACCTTCGACCGGGTCGAAGCCGTCGAGGTGGTGTGCCGCAAGCTGCGCCCGCCGATCGCCGAGGACGTCGCCTTCACTGCAGTCCGCATCCGGCGCACGCGTGCCGACCTGCAGATCCCGGCCCGGACCAGCCACAGGGCCATCGTCGCCCTCGGCAGCAACCTGGGTGACCGGGTCGGCTTCCTCAAGCTCGCCGTCGAAGAGCTCGGCTCGAGCCTGATCGCCCAGTCGCAGGTCTTCGAGACGGCTCCCGTCGGCGGGCCCGACAACCAGGGTGCGTACCTGAACATGGTGGTCTCGGTCGAGACGTCCCTCGACCCGTTCGCGATGCTGCGCCGCTGCCAGCGGATCGAGTCGTTGGCGCTCCGCCAGCGCGTCGTGCACTGGGGACCCCGCACGCTCGACGTCGACCTGCTGTTCTTCGACGACATCACGATCGCCAGCCCCGAGCTGACCATCCCCCACCCGCGCTATGCCGAGCGTCGCTTCGTGCTCACGCCGCTGTCCGAGGTCGCTGCGGAGCTCTGCCCGGCTGATTGGGACATCTCGCTGGCTCCCGATGCGATCACGCCGCTCGGACCGCTCGCTGACCTCTACTGACCAGCCGTGACCGTCTCTGCGATGTCACGCACGGCCGGCCTGGCCGACGCCGAGCGTACGCTCCAGCGCACGCACCTGGTCGGGGTAGTGCACACGCCCGTACTCGGGCTGCTGACGGAGCACGATCTCCATCAGCTCCCAGTGCTGGGGCGTGTCCTTCCACGGCAGGGCGATATACAGCGGCAGGTTCCAGCGACGGAGCTGGTCGAGGTTGCTGTAGACGATTTTCTGGTACTCGTACCGGTCTTGCCACGCCCAGTTGCTGGGTGCGAAGCCGGTCCCCGGATCGATGATGCAGCGGTGGCGCACACCGAACTGCTCGGCCACCTTGAGGCGACCGTCGAAGAAGTCGATCAGCGCATCGATCGGGTCCACCGTCACGTGCTGCATCTCACGAGGGTTCGGGCCGGACAGGAACGGCAGCACGATCGGCACGTCGTACTCGGCGACGACCTCCCACATCGTGTCGGTCTGCATCCCATCTGCAGCGTTGAGCACCGTTGCGCCCGCCTCGATCGCCCGGCGCGCGACCTGCGGTCGCCACGTGTCGACGCTGAGCGGAACACCCAGTTCGGCGAGCGCCGGCACGATGTCGGCCAGTCGCGCCCACTCGGTCTCCCAGCCCACGACCGTGGCGGCGTCGGTGCTGCCCTGACCCCCGAGGTCGATGCCATTCGCACCCTGGGCCAGCATCAGCCGGGCACGCGTGAGCGCTTCGTCCACACCGTTCACGATCGAGTCGGCATTGAGCGAATCCGGCGAGGCGTTGACCACAGCAAACAGTTCCACGCCGGGGGAGGCTATTGCTGATGAGTGCATCTACCCTCAGCCAGGTGAGTGCGGTCCGGACATTCGACGCGTCGTCGTTCTCGATGGCCGATGCCGTCGCCGCCAAGCGCGGCCGCACCGTCAGCGTCTGCATCCCCTGCAAGAACGAGGCCGCCACCATCGGCACGCTCATCAAGATGATTCGCGCCGAGCTCGTCGACACCAACGGCCTCGTCGACGAACTGATCGTGCTCGACGACAACTCGACCGACGACACAGCCGCCATCGCCATGGCGAACGGCGCCACCGTCGTATCGGTCAGCACTGTCAACGAGGTCTACGGCGTCGGCCGGGGCAAGGGCAACGCGCTCTGGGCAACGCTGGCTGCGAGCACGGGCGACATGATCGTCTGGTGCGACGGCGACGTCACGACGGTCGAGCCGAGCTGGGTCGTCGGCCTGCTGATGCCGCTTCTGACCACCGATGACGTGTCCCTGGTCAAAGCGACCTACGACCGTCCGACCGAGCACGGCGGCGGCGGACGCACGACCGAACTGGTCGCTCGCCCGCTGCTCAGCCTGTTCCTCCCCGAGCTGACCGGCCTGCACCAGCCGCTCGGCGGCGAGTTCGCCGGCCGGCGCAGCGCAATGGAGCAGATCCCGTTCGTGCAGGGTTGGGGCGTGGAGATCGCGATGCTGGCCGACATCGCCGAGCGCTTCGGCGCTGCGGCCATCGCCCAGGTCGACGTCGGCACCCGCCTCCATCGCCATCACACGCTCGAGCTGCTCGGGGTTCAAGCCGCCGAGGTGCTCGCCACCCTGCTCGCCCGCGTCGGGGCGGACAAGGCGTTCGCCAGCGATCAGCTCGCCCTGCTGCGCCCGAATGGAGTCGCGGAGCCGCTGAACCTCGACGAGCGCCCCCCGATGCGTTCGGTTCGTTGACGTCTCGCGCTGCCTGAACGTGTCGTGCTACGGGTCTGCCACGATGGGGCGATGATGATCGCACCGACGCTGCTCAGCCTCGCCGAACAGGTCCGCACCGGGCGACGGACAGCGCGCAGCGTGGTCACCGAGACGCTGGCGAACATCCAGCAGCTGAACACCGCGACGAACGCGTTCATCGCAGTCGACGTCGACCGAGCGCTTGCCGACGCCGAGGAGCTGGACCGGCGGGTGATGAACGACGGGCCGATCGGTGCGCTGGCCGGGGTGCCGCTGGCGGTCAAGGACACCGAGGACGCGATCGGCTACCGCACGACCTACGGCTCTCAACTCTGGTCACAGGAGCCGGTGGCCACCCGGGATTCGGTGCTCGTCGCGCGGTTGCGAGCCGCCGGGTGCATCATCGTCGGCAAGACGAACACGCCCGAACTCGCCGCCAAGGGCACCACGGACAACCCGGCCTTCGGTGTGACCCGCAACCCGTACGACCGCACACGCACTGCGGGTGGTTCTTCGGGTGGCGCTGCGGTCGCGGTCGCCACCGGGATGGTGCCGCTGGCGACGGCGTCCGACGGCGGTGGATCGATCCGCATCCCCGCCTCGGCCTGCGGGTTGCCCGGCTTCAAGCCGTCGCTCGGGCGGATTCCCGACGGCGGACCGACGCCGGTCGACTGGCACCACCTCACCAGCCGCGGGGTGCTGACCCGCACGATGGACGAGTTGATCGTCGTGCTCGACGTCGTCGTCGGCCCCGAGCCCACCGATCTGCGCTCACTGCCGGCGCCCTCGATGCCGTGGACGACCGAGGTCGCTGCGCAGTCGCTGCCCCGTCGGGTCGGCTGGAGCCCCACGCTCGGATACGCCGAGGTCGACCCACAGATCGCCGCGACGTGCCGCGCTGCGGTCGAACGACTGGCCGCCGACGGTGTCGAGATCGTCGAGCTGCCCATCGTGTTCGCCACTGATCCGGTCAACACCTGGATGACACTGGTGGCGAGCTACTTGAAGCGCTCCGTCGGCGGACGTGATCAACGCGCGATGGACCCCGAGGTGCGCGGCTACATCGGCATCGCCGATCACGTGACGGCCCAGCAGCTGATCGCTGCCGAGGACGACTGCCACCGGATCAACCTCGAGCTGGTCCACGCGTTCGAGTCGTGCGACCTGCTTCTGACCCCGACGCTCGCCTTCGACCCCGGACGAATCGGCGAGAACGACGCCCGCTTCGTGCGCGCCACCTACCCGTTCAACCTGACCCGGTCGCCGGTCGGGACGATCCCGGTCGGCACCAGCGCGACCGGCATGCCGATCGGCCTGCAGATCGCCGGTCCCCAGCACGCCGATGTCGCCGTGTTGCACCTGATGAAGCATCTCGAGCACCCGACGACCTGAGCGGCGACCTGTACCCGACGACCTGACGTTCGCACGGGCCGCACGGCACGGCGGCCCGACACGTCAGATGGCCGGCACCTGCTGGGTGATGCAGTGGATGCCTCCACCGCCGTAGGCGAGGACGGGGCCGACGTCGAGCCCGATCGTCTCGCGACCGGGGAACTGCTCGGCGATGACGGCCAGCATGTCGCCGTCGGCGGCGTGGCCCATCGTGGGCACGAGCACGAAACCGTTGCCCACGTAGAAGTTGCCGTAGGGCACCGGGCAGCGCCGGCCGCCGATCTCGACGAACGGCAACACGGGGATCTCGACGACGTCCAGCAGTCGGCCGGCGGCATCGGTCGAGCCACGCGCCCAGCGCAGGTTCACGCCCATCCGCAGCCAGTCGGGCTCGGCCGGGTCGTCGCAGCCCTGCATCACCACGGTGCCGGGGCGGGCATACACAGCGACGTTGTCGACGTGGCCGTCGGTGTCGTCGTCGTCGGCGAGGCCGTACGGCAACCAGATGACGGTCGTCGCGCCGAGCTCATCGGCGAGGCGCTCCTCGATGTCGAGCTTGCTGAGGCCCGGGTTCCGGTTCGGGTGCATCAGGCACTGGATCGTGGTGATCAGCGTGCCCTCGCCGTCGACGGTCAGCGATCCGCCCTCGAGCACCATCGGCACCTCACGGACGCGGTGCCCGGCGTGCTCGGCCCAGCGCTTGGCGGCCAGGTCGTCCTGGTCCCACGGCGCGTACTTTTCGCCCCAGCCGGTGAACGTCCAATCGGTGGCGATGCGTTCGGTGGCGCCCGTCCCGTCGTCGCCGGTGACGTAGATCGGTCCGCTGTCACGGAACCACGAGTCGTCGATCGGGACCTCGACGATCTCGACCCGGCCACCGCACAGCTCCGCCGCGCGTGCCGCAGCGGGTCCGGGCTGGACGATCATCGACACCGGCTCGAAGTCGGCGATGACCCGCGCAACCTGCGCGTGGGCGTCCTCGGCGGCGGACATCAGCTCGCCGTAGAGCGACTCGCGCGCCGGCCAACACAGCACCGTCCGCTCGTGCGGGCCGAACTCGGCCGGCATCCGCAGGCTCATCGCGAGGTGGCCGGAACGGGGTTGCCGTCGAGCGTCATCAGCGACGTGTACAGCTCCGGCCGGCGGTCGCGGAACAGACCCCACGAGTGGCGCATCTGGCGCAATGCGGTCAGGTCGAACGTCGCACTCAGCACGGCTTCCTCCGAACGCCCGGCCTCGGCCACCTTGGCACCGGTTGCATCGGCGATGAACGAGCTGCCGTAGAACGTGATCTCGCGCGCTCCGTCGACGCCGACCTCGTGGCCGATGCGGTTGGCGGCGACGAGCGGCATCAGGTTCGCACCGGCGTGGCCCTGCATGACGCGCTGCCAGTGCCCGCTCGAATCCCAATCCGGGTCCGGCGGCTCGCTGCCGATCGCCGTTGGGTAGAACAGCACCTCGGCGCCCTGCAACGCCATCGCCCGCGCTCCCTCGGGGAACCACTGATCCCAGCAGATACCGACACCGATCGCCGCATGCTTGGTGCGCCAGACCTTGAAGCCCGTGTCCCCGGGGTTGAAGTAGAACTTCTCGGTGTAGCCGACGCCATCGGGGATGTGGCTCTTGCGGTAGATGCCCATCTGCGTGCCGTCGGCGTCGATCATCACCACCGTGTTGAACGTCGCAGTGTTGGCCTGCTCGTAGATGCTGATCGGCAGCACCACGTCGAGCTCCGCGGCGACCGCCTGGAAGTGGGCGACCGTCGGGTGGTCCTCGAGCGGCCGGGCACGGGCGAAATGCTCGGGCAGCATGTCGATGCAGAAGTAGGGGCCCTCGAACAGCTCCGGGATGAGCACGATCTGGGCGCCGCCGGCAGCGGCCTCGCGCACCAGGCGTTCGGCCGTGGCGACGTTCTCGTCCACGGACTCGGTCATGGCCATCTGCACAGCGGCAACGGTGACTTCCATGCCGACCAGACTACGGCCCACCCCGCCGCCCTCGGGGCGCTGTGGTCCCGCCCAGCGGGACGCCCCGCGCATGAGGGCGCGATTCGTCCCGGCCGGCCGGCCGGTCGTGGTCAGGTGGCGGCCGCTCGTGGTCAGGTGGCGGGAGGGGGCACGCTGCGGTCGCTGACCCAGTTGCCATGGAAGCCGAAGGGCACGCGCTGGGGCAAGGCGACCCTGGCGACGGCGGGTCGGGTGAAGTCCTGGGCGTCGAGGACCACCAGCTCGGCCGTACCGCTCGCGACGTCGTGGACGAACGTCATCAGCCAGCCGTCGTCCTCGGTGATGCCGCCGTCGCGGCCGATGAACACCGGCTCGCCTGCGGCCCGGCCGGGACCATGGTCGAACGTCCACTTCTCGCCCGAGACGACGTCGTGCTTGATCGTCGGCCACGCGGTCTGCGCCGCGGACACGCCTGCGGCGTATCCGAACCGGTACGGCTTGGCCGTCAGCCGGCCCCGGTGGCGGGGGAACTCCTGCGGGGACGAGTCGATGACCGTCGTACTCGACGTGCGCGCGGTCGGGTTGATCACCCAGCGCTCGAGGCGGGCCAGGTTCTCCTGGAACGGGCCGTTGCGATGTACGTCGAACATCGAGTCATACACGCAGAGATCGATGACCACGCTGCCGTCGGGCGCGTCGTAGGCGTTCATCGGATGGAACGCGTAGCACTCCGGTACGTCGACCCAGATGACATCGGCCGCCTCACCCTCACGCGGCAGCAAACCCACTCGGCTGCCGGTGCCCGGCTGCCAGCTGAACGGGAACCGGCCGGCGAACGCGAGGTCGAGATCGAGCCGGCAGGGGAAGTCGTACACGACCGCGTACCGCTCGGTCAGTGACATGTCGTGCAGCATCGTCGGCGACTCCAGCGGGATGTCCACCGTGCGACGGACCTTGCCGTCGGCAGCGACGACCACGTACTGCACGTGGTCCAGCCACTCCGGCAGCGAATAGACCATCGCGTGCATCTCGCCCGTGTCGGCGTCGACCTTCGGATGCGCAGTGAATCCACCCGGCAGCGTGCCGAAGAAGTCGTTGCGAGCAACGGTGTCCAGCTCGTACGTCATCTCGACGGGGACGCCGCCTGCCTCGACCATCGCCCACGTCGTGCCGGCAAACCCGCCGACGTTCGTGTTCGGCCCGGTCGGACTGTTGTTCCAGTTGCGGCCAGCGATGTCGGGCTGCCCACGGTGTTCGCTCAGGCTGCGGCTCCCGACGTACCGGTTGCGGTACCACTCGGCCCGGCCGTCACGCAGACGGACGCCGTGGACCATGCCGGCACCCATGAACCAGTGGTGCGTGTCGGGGTTGTCGACCTGCCACGGGTTCGGCCCGTTGCGCAGATAGCGCCCACTCAGCTGCTCCGGCAGCGCACCGATGATCGCCAGATCGAACGTGGTGACCTCGTCGGCCACGGGTGCGTAATTGCCCTCCAGGTACATGTTGATCATTCGATCGCTCCTTCCTCGACGGCGACGGCTCGACGCCGCACGTAACGTTGTTACATCCTCGCCGACGTAACATTGTTACACCGGTCGGCTATTGTCAAGGACGGTCATGAAGAAACCTCAGCCGCCCCTGCGTGACACCCGCACCGCGATCCTCAGCGCAGCGATCGACATCCTCCACGTTCACGGTGCTGGCGCTCTGACGGTGCGCTCGGTCGCGACCGCTGCGGGGTGCTCGACGACGGGTGTGTACACCTGGTTCGGCGGCAAGAACGGGCTCGTCGAGGCGATCTTCATCGACGGGTTCCAGCGCTTCGGAGCAGCCCTCGATGCAACCCGTGCCACGGCTCCGGGCGATCACCAGGTCGTCGGCCTGGCCCACGCGTACCGCACCTGGGCACTCGCCAATCCAACGCACTACATGGTCATGTTCGCGCGGACGGTTCCGGACTTCTGCCCCAGCCTCGATGCGCTGGTCACTGCGCACGGCACGTTCCAGCAACTCGTCGAAGCGACCGCTGCGCACATGCGTCGGGTCGGCGACGACGGCGACCCGACCGAGGTCGCCCATCACCTCTGGGCCGCCATGCACGGCTACGTCTCGCTGGAGATCGCCGAGATGGACATGGCCGTCGACGAGAGCCACCGCACCCGCCGATTCGAAGCCGGACTGCGGATGCTGACCGAGGGTGTGCTGCGCGCATCCTCAGCGTCGGCCGCAGTCACCGCCGTCGACGTCGCCGGCACCGTCGATAGATGACCACCCTGGCCGCTTCGTCTTCGGACTGCTGCTCCGTGCTCGTCGACGACCCGACGGGCCGGGCATCTGACCGTCAGATCGCGGTCGCTGCTGCGACGCAGCCTCGGCCGTTGTGCTTGGCGGCATAGACCGCACCGTCGGCAGCGAGCACCAGTTCTTCAGCCGTCCAGCCGACGCGGCTGACCGACAGGCCGATGCTCGCGCCGATCGACACCTCGTGGCCGTCGGTCGGGAACGGGAGCGCGATTGCAGCGACGATGCGCTTGGCGATGCTCATCCCGAGCTCCATCGTCACCTGCGCATCGAGCAACACGACGAACTCGTCGCCACCCAGGCGCACGGCGAGGTCGCCCGGGCGGAGGTTGTCCTTCAGCCGTTGCGCGACAGCAACGAGTACGGCGTCACCGACCGCATGGCCGAAGGTGTCATTGACGTACTTGAACCGGTCGAGGTCGATGAACAGCAGGATCCGCCCGGGCGAATGCCACGTTTCGTCGGCGATGGCCAGTCCGAGCGCATTCTGGAGGCACTGGCGGTTGGCCAGTCCGGTGAGCGTGTCGTGCTCGGCCTGCTGGGTGAGCACAGCCTCACGCTGGCGGCGCTCGGTGATGTCGGCAGCCAGGTACAAGAAGCCGGCCACTGCCCCGGCCTCGTCGTAGCGGGTCGAGATGATGAGTGAGCCGTCGAACGTCGAGCCGTCCTTGCGCACGAACGACCATTCACGGGCGATCGATCGACCTTCCGGCGGCTCGTGCAGGAACAACTCCTCGGGCGTCAGCCCGAGCTCGGTCGCGAGTTCGGCGATCTCGGCCTCGACATGAAAGACGCCAGGGTGCAGGATTCCCACGACCTCGCTGGCGTCGTAGCCGAGCAGGACCTCGGCGCCGAGGCTGAACGCAACGATGCGCGCGTCGCGGTCGGTCACGAAGATCGCCTCGCTGGCAGCGGCGCGCATCACACTGGACAGCAGCGCAGCGGCCCGGGCCAGCTCGTCGTTGGCGTCGTGGCGGGCGGTGATGTCGCGGGCGTTGACGATCATTCCGTTCACGCCGGGCGTGGCGAGATGGTTGGAGGTGAACGACTCGACCCAGCGCCAGGATCCGTCGAAGTGGCGGACGCGGTACTGGTGGCCGATGCTGTCCTCCTCGCCGACGATGGCGAGGAAGCGGGCGATGACATTGTCGAGGTCGTCCGGATGGATCAGGTCGAACGCCGGCGCATCGATCAACGCGCCGAGCGGATACCCGAGCACCCGCTCGACAGCCGGGCTCGCGTACGTGATGCTGCCGGCGGCGTCGAGCACCAGGATCGCGTCGGAACCCTGCGCGACGAGCGCTCGGAACCGCTCCGCTGCAGCCAGAGCGGCGGCCTCGGCGGCCTTGAGATCGGTGATGTCCCGGGCGATCCCGGAGAAGAACGCCGGCTTGCCGTTCGGGCCGAGGTGGGCAATCGCCGACTGCGACAGCGGGATCGACATGCCGTCCGGGCCCAGCGCCTCGACCTCGCCGGTCCACTTCCCCCCATGCCACAGCTGGGGCACGACCTCGCTCATGAAGTACTCGCGGCTGGCGTCGGTGAAGAAGCTGAACAGGCTGTAGCTCTCCGACGCGATGCCATCGATGGTGCGCAGCCCGAAGCGTTCGCGGAAGGCTCGGTTGGCATACAGAATCTGGCCGTAGAGATCCGTCGTGGCGACGTAATCGCTGCTCTCCTCGAGGATCTCGGCGAGGTGGATCAGGCGCGCGTCGGCACCACTGGAGATCAGGCCGGCTGTGTCGGACATGGATGCGCTGACGCTCACGATGCTTGCTATCGGCAGCCGCGAGACAGAAGTGGAGCGAAAGATTGTCCGTCCCCGAGCGGTCTACGCTCGCAGGGTGACCAAACGCACACAGCGCGCCGGATCGGCGCGCACCGACACGGGCCGGATCGGCACGGTCCGGGCGATGTCGCCGGTGCCGATCGCGCCGAGGATCGAGGGCGCGCTCACCGCTCCCGTGGCCGGAAACCTGCTCGACGACCGGCAGTGGACCCAGCTGACGATCTCCGCCGACCTCGCCGGCCACGCGCTGCGCGGGCTCGACGTGTCCGCCTGCCGGTTCGAGGGGGCCCGTCTGACCGGCGCCGACCTGCAGGGCGCGCGCATCGTCGACTCCGTCTTCGCCGACTGCGAGCTGTCCGGCACCGCGCTCTCCGACGCCGTACTGACCCGCGTCGAGCTGCGCAACTGCCGGATGTCGGGGATGATCCTCAGCAGCGCCAAGCTGCGCGACGTGCGCGCGAACGAGTGCAAGATCGACTCGCTGAGCATGCGCATGGCGACGACCGAACGGATGTACCTCGAACGCTGCCTGCTCCGCGACGCAGACTTCGCCGGGTCGCGGCTCGAGCTGTCCCGGCTGTTCGACTGCGACCTCACCGCCGCCGACTTCTCCAAGACGACGTTCCGAGACGTGCGCTTCCACGGATCCGAGCTCGGCGGGCTGCGCGGTATCGAGCACCTGCGCGGGATCGTGATCGACCAGCAGCAGATGCACGACTTCGCGCTCGGTCTGTTCGCCGCCCACGACGTGACCATCGACGACGAACGCGAGCCGACAGCGCGGTCCTGAGCGCGGTGGGAGCCTCGCGGCGCTGAACGGCTGTGGCAAGATGCCGACGTGCGACGAGTGTTCACCTGCGTGGTCGCAATCGTGTCGCTGGGCGCGTGCTCGGGCGGGCGCACGGTGACCGTGCCCCAGCCAGGCGACATCGTGCCGCCGACGTTCCACACCGTGCCGACGGACCTCGCCCGCTCGCCGCAGTTGACGGCACTGGTGGCACGGGACACGGCCGGGCTCGACCCCACCGATCAGCGCGCGGATGCGATGCTTCTGACCGCCGCGCTCGACGCGCTGCGCGCCAGCGACGATGCTCCCACCGAGCTGAGCCGGCTCGCGGTCTACGGCGACTACGCGTACGTGTCCTACGAACAGGGCGGTGTCAACGGGCGCTCGGTCAACGGGACGTACCGAGACGACGGTGAAGGCCTCCGGCTCTCGGAGCCGGTGTTCTCCGACGACCCGACGTTCCCTCTCGCGTCCGTCGACCCGAGCGTTCCTGTCGCGGTCGCCGCAGCTGTGGAGGCACGCGTCCCGAACGCCGTTGTGTCGACGATCGATCTCGAACCGGGCCGCTCGTACGGGTTCGGCCTGGTGTGGAACATCGGGGTCACCGACGCACGGGGCACACTCGCCAGCGTCTTCGTCGACCTCGACGGCGCGATCGTCGCGGTGGACCAGAGCTGACGTGGCCGGGGCAACGGGGATGGGCTGGTTCCGCCGCCTGCCAGGGCTCGCGCTCGTCGCGCTGCTGGCCGTGCTGACGATGCGTTCGTGGCTCGAATCCGGTCCGCTGCCGCTCGTGATCCGCAGCCCGGCAGCCGGCATGTCCGGCATCACCTGGTCCGCAACCGTGGCAGCCGACGGACGACTCGCCGTGCAGATCGTCTACGACTTCGACGACGCCGACAGCCACGAGGTGAACATCCGCCTGCCGGCCGGTGCGCGCTACCTCGCCCTGAACGGCACGCCGCTGTCGGCCTCGAACGGGTCGTACGCAAGCGCCGCAGTGACCGATGCGGCCGTCGTCAGCTACGAACTGCCCGGCGCCGTCACCCGGTACCGCGACGGTGCACTGCTGCGCCTGGCTTCGGTGACGGACACGACGCTGGACGACCAGCAGGGCCTGTTCGCCTGCCCGAGCTGCTACATCGACGGCATCGAGTACGGCGACAGCGCCGTCTCCGGCTCGATCTCGGTCCCTGGAGTCGACGCGTCCGGGACTCGGCTGCTCCTCGTCGGGCTGCGGTCGATCCGTACCGAGACCAATGCTGACGCGATCCGCTTCGTGGGCATCGACCCCGGCACCGAGAGCGTCTCGATGCTTGCGATCCTCCCCGACGGTTCGGCAACGGATCTGCCGAGGCGCGACGGCTCCGTCGCCGAGGCAGTGGCTGCGGCGAGAGCCGACCTGCGCGCCGCGGGAGAGACGGTGCACGTTCCTCACCCCGCTCCGACCAGTGCGCGCTGGGCGAGCATCACCCTGACCGTGCTGCTCGGCGCAGTGATCGCGTGGATGTTCCGCCGGCTCGTGCTGACCCGCGACCCCGAGCTGGACGACGTCGACACGAGCTCGCCGAAGCTCGACCGGTTCCTCCGGCTGATGCTGCTGCCGCTGACGATCGCGATGGGTCTCGTCGCGCTCATCGGTGCTCGCGACGGCGTGGTCTTCGTATGGTTCGCGCTCGTCCTCGGTCCGCTGCTGGCCATTTCGACGATCGGCGCCGAAGCGCTGAGCAGCCGACCGACGCCACCTCGGAAGAGCACCCGGCAATGACGCGAATCGGAGTCAGCGGACACCGTCACTACGACGACGAGGCCGCGGTCGCGTCGATGACCGACGGCGTCCTGCGGCGCGTGCTCGACGGCGACGACACGCCGTCGATCCTGTCCAGCCTCGCATCCGGGGCCGACCAGCTCGTCGCAGAGCTCGTGCTCGAACGTCCGGGGTCGGTCCTGGACGTGGTCCTGCCGCTCCCCCTCGATGACTACGCCACGGACTTCGACACCGTCGCGGCGCGGCGCCGATTCGATGACCTGCTGCTCCGGGCATCATCGGTGACCGTCATCGAACAGGTCCCCGGTGAGTCCCGCGAGTCCGCCTACGCCCGCGCCGGATTCGCGATCGTCGATGCGTGCGACGTCCTCGTCGCGTTGTGGGACGGACGGCCGGCTCGCGGCGAGGGAGGCACGGCCGAGGTGGTCCAGTATGCGATCGGCCGCGACGTCATGGTCGAGGTCGTCCTCGTCGAGCGGGACGCCGAATGAACTGGATTACCGAATGAACTGGCTGTCCAGGGCCCGGGCCCGCTGGCTGATCCTCGGCGCGCTGTGGGTGATCCTGTTCGTGCTCGCCAGTGGAGGGTTCCGCCAGCAGGCGACGGCCGGTCACACCGGTCGGTCGAACCTGGACGTCCTCTACCTCATCTTCCAGCTGATCACGCTGCAGTACAACGGCGCCGACGCAGTCCTCAACTGGCGGCTCGAGATCGCCCGGTTCCTCGCCCCAGCGATGGCGTTCAGCACCGTGCTCCAGTCGGCATCGCTCGTGTTCGCCGACGAGTTCCGCCGGCTGCGGCTGCAGTATGTGCGCAACCACACCGTCGTCTGTGGGCTGGGCGACGTCGGCACGCGCTTGGCGCAGGCGTTCGCCGAGGCGGGCAACCGTGTCGTCGCGATCGAGGCCGATCCCACATCGAGCGGCGTGGCGTCCGCCCGGGCCGCCGGCATCACGGTGCTGATCGGTGACGCCAGTGATCCCGCGCTGCTCCGCGCCGCTCGCGTCGGGCAAGCCGACCGCGTGATCGCGGTCAGCGGCAACGACGCCACCAACGTGCAGATCGCCACCCAGTCCGTCCCCATCGTCGGCGACCGGCGCGGCAAGGCGTTGCGGTGTGCCGTGCACCTCGACGACGCGGAGATGGCGACCCTGCTGCGCGCCGCGGACCTGGATCAGCACGGCGCGGTGCGGATGAGCTTCTTCAACACCCACGAGCGCGCCGCGCGAGCCCTCCTCAGCGAGCACCGCCCGTTCACCACCAACGGCACCGGGCGAGCCGCGGGCCCCAACCACGGCGTGCTGTTCGGGCTCGGCGAACTCGATCGCAGCCTCGTCGTCGGCCTCGCCCAGCAGTGGGCAGAGATCGAGTCCATCGACCCGCTGCGGATCACGATCGTCGACGACGCGGCGAGCGGACGCTGGGAGGCGCTGCGGCTCGAGCATCCGGCACTGACGACGGGGTGCGACCCGCAGGTTCTCGACTTCGACCTCAAGGCGCCGACCGTGGCCGGGGTGGAGGCGCTGCGCCATCTCTTCGCCGACGAGCGGCCGAGGTGGGTCGTGGTCGCCCACGTCGACGAGTCGCTCTCGCTGTCGACCGCGCTGTTCGTGCACCAGACCCTCGGCGTGCGCAAGCTGCCGATCATCGTGCGGACGCGGACAGAAGTCGGTCTCGGCGCGCTGTTGATCCCCGGCGGGAGCCGATCGGACGCGTTCTCGACGATGCGCGCCTTCCCGTTCCTCGACCGCACCTGCACGATCGACGCAGTGGAGGCGGGCGTGCGCGAGCAGCTCGCCAGCGCTGTGCACGAGGACTACCTGACCCGGGCCGGCAGCGGATCCGGCGCGCTCGACCGCCCCTGGAACGACCTCGACGACGACGACCGCGACCTCAGCCGACGCCGCGTCGACGGCATCCTCGGCGACCTCGCCTCGATCGGCTGCGAGCTCGGGCCACTGCGTCACTGGGGTGCACCGAGCACCACGTTCACCGAGAACGAGATCGAGCAGCTCGCCGAACGCGAGCACCGTCGCTGGTATGACGATCGCGTCGCCGCGGGTTGGTCGTGGGGCGAGCAGCGTGACGATGCGGCCAAGGTCAACCCGATGCTGGTGCCGTGGAGCGAACTGGCCGCTGACGCCCGTCTGCTGAACGTCGTCTCGGTCCGCGCCCTGCCGATGATGCTCGCCCGCGCCGGCTTCGAAGCCGTACGCGCCGACACCGGCGTCTGAGCGCCCTGGCCCGCCGGGCTACTGCAGGCCAGCGCGCATCGTCGCGATCATCTGATCCAGTTGCTGCACCATCGGCGCGAGGTTCCAGTTCGCGGCCATCGTCCGTGCCTCGCCGAGCGCAGCCAACCCTTCGGCGACTCGGCCCATCGCGCCGAGCACCTCGCCCCGGTTGGCGGTCGCGAACAGCACACCCTGCCCATTGCCGCTCTGGCGGGCCAGACCGAGCTGCTCGTCGATGCAGCGCAGCGATCCGGCCAGATCACCGGTGTTGCGGAGCAGGATCGCCCGGTTTCCGATGCACGCGGCGAGACCGACCTGGTCCCCGATCCGCCGACAGATCGCCTCCTGCTCATCGAACATCGCTGCGGCCGTGGCGTGTTCAGCGCGGCCCATCACGAGCAGCGCCCGCTCGCCGATCGCGCGCTGCAGACCGGCGTCGTCACCGAGCGCTCGGGTGACGTCGACCAGGCTCGTCCACACCGGTTCGGTGTCCAGCATCCGCCCCGCTGCGTAGAGCTGCTCGGCTGCCTGGGTGAGCATCTGCCGGCTCTGCTCAAGTGCACCGCTGGCTGCCGATGCGCCACCGCCGGCGACGAGATCGTCGATCGCCGCCGGCGTGTTGCCCAGCGCAGCGTGCACCTGCCAGCGGTTGCCGTACAGCGTGGCCAGCGACGCCTGGGCACCGAGCTCGGCCAGCACCGGTTCGGCCAGGCCGTAGCGAATCAGTGCCGACGCGAGATCGCCGGCAACGATGTCGACTGCGGCGAGGTTGACCCGCGCCGTGGCCACAGCGCCCGGGTCGCCGAGCGTGGTCGCGACGGCTTCCTCCTCGGTGTGCGCCGCACGTGCGCCAGCCAGATCGCCCAGCTCGCGGCGTGACGTGCCGAACATGCCGAGCGCGAGCACGAGCGCAGGCAGCGCCCCGGCGGACCGTGCGGTGAGGACCGCCTCGGTCGAGAGTCGGCCCGCATCGGACCAGCGCCCCTCCTCGATCGCCGCACGTGAACGGGCATCGAGAATGCGCGCCAGGAGTGGCTCGTCACCGAGACGCCGGATCAGCGCCTCGGCCTCGGTGGCGCGTCGCGCTGCGTCGTCGCGTCGGCCGATCTGGCGCAGGGTGTCGGCTTCGTTGACGCTCGCCTCGGCCACCCCGCGGAGGTCTCCGAGCTCCTCGCAGATCTCGCGGAATTCCGTGAACCGGCCGAGTGCGTCCACGAGATGACCGGTGTCGGCGAGCACGGCGGCCTGTCCCGCCAGGGCGCGGGCGATCCCTGCCGGATCACCGATCGTGCGGCAGATCTCCTCCTGCTCAGCCATCAGCGCGAGCGCTCCGCTGACATCGCCGTGCTGGCGCAGGATCTGCGACCGGTTGCCGAGGCTGGCCTGGAGCCCGATCGAGTCACCGAGCCGTCGACACAGTGCTTCCTCTTCGGCGAACAGCGGCAGCGCGCCATCGAGATCGCCGCGGTCGCGCCGGCACAGGGCGAGGTCGCCGAGCGCAGCACGGAGGACGTCAGTGTCGTTGCGCGCCCGGCTGAGGGTGATCGCCTCCTGCAGCACGGGCTCGGCGGCCGCCAGATCGCCCTGGCCCATCAACGCTGCGCCGTGGTTGACGAGCGCAGCCGGCAGTCGGTGCGCCGAGACATCGTCACGACCACGCCGGTAGTGGTCGACCAGGAAGCGGTGGAGCGCCGCCGCCTCGCTCGGGTAGCCGGCATCGGTGACGAGGCGGGCGACCTGCCATGCCATCTCCGGGTCTGCCGTGGGATCGTCGATCACGGCGCGGTAGCCGTCGATGACGCGCCGTCCCGACTCCTCCAGCCGCCGCCACAGGCGACGCAGATCCGGGTTCGCCTGCCGGTACGCAGCGTCGGTGAACGCGAGGACGCCGAGGGTCGCGAACAGTCCGTCGAGATCGTCGGCGCCGAGCTGCTGCCAGGGCAGTTCCTCGACCACACGCGGACCGAGCGGGTATGCGCCGAACGTGCGCGCCAGTGATGTATGCGCCTCGGCCCGGGTCGACGCGGTCGCGCAGTACCGCTGCTCGACGGCGCGCCGATGGGGCTCGGTGGCGAACGTGAGCAGACCGCTCGCCGTGACCAACCCCGCCTCTGCAGCCAGCAGCAATGGTGACAACATCGCCTGCACGACCGGGAGCTTGGTCGTGCTCAGCGCGTCGAGCAGCTCCGGTTCGGTCAGGCCGCGCCGCGCGGCCCACAGGCTGCGCATCGTGTTGCCGACGAGGCCTGGCCGGTCCCGCTCGAAGTCTCGCTCGTAGCGCGCCAAGACGAGGCCGAGGAGCGCGTCGAGCGTCGGCGTGGCGAGGTAGTGCTCGATCACGACGCCGAGCGTGAAGTGGTCACCGTGCTGGCGCAGCTCGTCGAGCACGGTGCGTAGATACAGCGCGTTCCCGGTGGCCGGAGCGCCGACCAGGCGGGAGACGTGCACCTCGTCGAGCCCCTTGGAGTACCGGCCGAGGAAGCGGCGAATGAGCGCACGCCGTTCCGCCTCGTCGAGCGCGGGGACGGTCAGCACGCCCCAGTGGCGACGCTTCGCCGAATCGACTGCGTCAGTACCTGCGGTGGTGACCACGATGCGCACATCGGGCGGCACCGTGCCCGGCAGCCAGGTCAGGGCGCGCGCGCCGTCGACGTCGGTGAGCAGGTCCACGCCGTCGATCACGAGGATCGTGCGCCGGCCGCTCACCCCCGCACGGGCCAGTGCGGCGAACAGCGCTGTCCGGCACCCGGCCGCGTCACCCGGCGGCTCGGCCGCGGAGCGGACGATCGCAGCCGTGATCCGCCCGGCCAACGCGATCCAGTCAGCGGACGAAGCGGTCGCCCCGACATGGTGCTCGATGACGAGGTCGTCGGGATACATCACGCGCCAGGAGGTCGACCACGCCGAGACGATGGCCGAGGTACCCGAGCCAGGCTCTCCCGTGACGACGAGCGGCGGTTCGGTTCCGTCGGCGAACGCGTCCAGGCGCACGTGCAGCGCGTCGCGCGGTTCGTACCCCAGCGTCTGGGCCTGTCCGAACGCACGGTGGGCCTCGGCGTCGCGGTCGAGCGCATCGATCTGCTCGTCCGCCGGGAACAGCTCGTCGAGCAACGCTGTGAAGTCGGCGAGCACCCGCTCGCCGAGAGCACGCGGATCCGGGTACTGCCAGGTCGACAGGCCGGCGTCGTGGATCCGACTCTTGAGATCCTCCAATCGGTCGCGGCGCGCCGTCGCCGACGCGGCGGCAGCGTCCGCCCCGAGCAGTGCGACTTCGTCGTCGGTCTCGATCTCGCCGAGCGCGAGACGCTCCTCGTCGGGCCGACTGTCCACCCACGCCGGATCCCGGGTGTAGAAGAACGCATGCTCGGCGCCAGCCGGGTCGTTGAGCACCCCGTGGAGGATCTCCATCTCCGTCACCGAGGTGTTGCGCAGCCCCGCCAGCCAGGGCAGCTGATCTGCCAGACCCGCAGGCAACTCCTCGGGGATCCACCCATACCGCTGGCCGAGGAGACCGATGAAGAACGGACGGCTGCGGTCGATCTCGGCCAGACAGATCGGCAACACTGCGCCCTCGGCCTTTTGTTCGTCGGTCACGCCCCAGCGCAGATCGACCTCGGCCCACGCCACGCCACGCGACTCGCACATCCGGCGCAGGACCGGGAACACCTGCTTGACCAGCTCTTCGCGCTCGAGCTGCATGTCCCGGAACGTCGACGAGACGAAGACGCGGATCGAACGGAACGTCGGCGTCTCAGCGGGCATCGCCAGATTGTGGCATGTCCACCGCAGCCGCTCCGATGGCCGGGTACTGTGCGGCGATGGATTCCGCCGTGGTGGCCTCGCGAGCAGATCTCCTGCCCCCCATCCCGTTCACGGTGATGATGAAGCCCGGGCAGCTGCGCCTCGCCGATGGGCGGCTGCGGTTCACGTCCAAGCAACACGAGCTGCTGCTCGACGCACCGGTCGCCGAGCTCCACTCGGTGTCCCAGGCTGCGATCGGCATCCATGTCTGGCACGGCGAGAAACGCTTCCGCTTCGCCCTCGGCAACCGCGACCGGCGCGCCGGTGCGGTCGACGACGTCACAGCACTCGCGGCATCATGGGTCGCCACACTGCAACCGCTGATCGGCAATCGACCCGC
>JANXUX010000331.1 GCA_025351965.1 Actinomycetes bacterium
ATGAAGTGCGAGCATGCAGGTGACCTCCACTTGGTCGTTGTTCTTGGATCGCACCCCGCATCACAGCGGGGCCAGCCCAACGACCGGTGGATGGTCAACTACCAGCGCCTATCGGCGCGCGCTCTAACGCAGAATGCCCGATCTCGCGCTGTTGGCAATGGCACGAACAGCACAGATCACCTGATCTGCACTGCCCCAGAACGCCGGTTATGCTGACAGGTAACGGCCGAGCAGAATCCGCTCGACAAGTTGAAGGCGCTCGACCGTCGCATGGCGCGCTGCCAGAAGCACTCGAACAACCGGGCCAAGCTCAAACGATAGCGGGCACTGTTTGCACGGCCGGATCTCCTCGACGCGCAAGACAGCACATCACAGCCTGGCCAACGAGCTCGCCGCACGCTTCAACCTGGCCGGCATCGAGAACCTCAATGTCGCCGGGATGACACACAACCGTCCGTTGGCGCGCGCCCTCGCCGATGCCGGCCTCGGCCAACTGGCCACGATCAAGTGAACGCGGCACGCACATTGAACGTGAAGCCGTCCGGCTCCACGCGAATCAACAGAAAGTGAATGTCGCCGGGCTACGACCGGGGACTCGAAATGCTGACCCGAGGCCATCGAAGACCAGACGTGCTCCGGCGCGCGAGGCGATGGCTGCCTGAAGGCAGAACCAAGCGGCCGTATCGACCACGATGCGTGGCGGCGGTGCTCAGACTTGGACGGGACACCGGCAACGGGGTCCGGAACGACAGTAGATGTGCGATGGGATTTCCCCCCCATTTCACCTCATCTCGCTGCCGAACCTAGCTCGCGGCGAGCTCGTCGGACTTGGTCTGGAGGGCATCGATCAGCTCGTCGAAGCTTTTCTGGAACGACGACACGCCTTCGCGCTCGAGCGTCTCGCCGACGTCGTCGGTGTCCACGCCGACCACGGCGAGCTGTTCCCAGGCCAAGAGCGAGGTCTCGACGTCGGCATCGACCCGACGGGCGAGCGTGCCGTGATCGGAGAACGCCTCGAGCGTCGCGTCGGGCAGCGTGTTGACCGTGTCCGGGCCGATCAGCTCGTCGACGTACAGGGTGTCGGGGTAGGCCGGGTTCTTGGTGCTGGTCGAGGCCCACAGCGGGCGCTGGACGCGTGCGCCCTTCGCTGCGAGCGCCTCCCAGCGCGGGCCGCTGAAGGTCTGCTGGAACAGGCCGTAGGCGAGCTTGCCCTGGGCGACAGCACCCTTGCCCCGCAAAGCCAGCGCCTCGTCCGTGCCGATCGCCTCGAGGCGACGGTCGATCTCGGTGTCGACGCGGCTGATGAAGAAGCTGGCGACGCTGGCGACCTTGGAGAGGTCGGCGCCCTCGGTGGCGGCGTAGGACTCGAGACCCGCGATGTAGGCCTCCATGACCTTGACGTAGCGGTCGAGGCTGAAGATGAGGGTCACGTTGATGCTGCGGCCCTCGCTGATCATCGCCTGGATGGCCGGCAAGCCCTCCTCGGTGGCGGGAATCTTGACCATGACGTTCTTGCGCGCGACGCGCAGGTGCAGGTCGCGGGCAGCGGACTCTGTGCCAGCGGCGTCATGGGCGAGGCCGGGTGCGACCTCGACGCTGACGTACCCGTCGAGGCCGTTCGTCGCGTCGTACACCGGCTCGAGGATGTCGAGCGCGCTGTTGATGTCCTGCAGCACCATCGCCCAGTAGTCGTCGACGATCGGGTGCGCGCCACCTTTGGCGAGCGTCGTGAACTGCTCGTCGTAGTCGGGCGAGCCCTGGATGGCCTTCTGGAAGATGGTCGGGTTCGAGGTCAGCCCGCGCACGCCGCGGTCGACGAGTGCCTGCAGCTGCCCGGAGGTGATGTAGCCGCGCTTGAGGTTGTCGAGCCAGGGGCTCTGGCCCATGTCGGTGGCGAGTTGTACGAGACGGTCCATGACGTTGCTCCTGGTGCTGTTCGAGGTCGGGGGTGGTTGGTCAGGGCTGGGGGGACGCGGCGGCGGCGACCAGGGCGGTGGCGCGCTCCGCGACGTGGTCGGGGTTGATGCCCAGCTTGTCGAGCACGAGCGCGCCTGGCGCGCTGGCGCCGAAGCGGTCGATGCCGATCGACTCGTCCGCGTACTGGGCCCAGCCGAAAGTGACACCGGCCTCGACCGACAGCACGGGGACGCCGGTGGGGAACACGGACTGGCGGTGGGCGGTGTCCTGGGTGGCGAAACGGTCCCACGACGGCATCGAGACGACGTTGGCGTTGATGCCCCGCTCGGCGAGGGTTGCCGCTGCGGCGACGCAGACGTGGACCTCGCTGCCGGTACCGACGAGGACGACCTGAGGAGACGTCGTCGCGACGATGGTCGCGGCGCCGACCTGGACGGCGGAACCGTCGGTGCAGACCGGGATCGCCTGACGGCTGAGGATCAGCGCGGTCGGTCCGTCGTGTTCGACGGCGACGCGCCAGGCCTGGGCGGTCTCGTTCGCGTCGGCGGGACGGATGACCTGCAGGTGGGGGATGGCCCGCAGCGTGGCGATGTGCTCGACCGGCTGGTGGGTCGGGCCGTCCTCGCCGACGCCGACCGAGTCATGGGTGAAGACGAACAGGACCTTGGCCTTGGAGAGAGCGGCCAAGCGCACCGGCGGGCGCATGTAGTCGAGGAACACGAAGAACGTGCCGCCGGCGGGGATGACGCCGCCGTGCTTGGCCATACCGACCATGGCCGAGCCCATGCCGTGCTCGCGGATGCCGTAGTGGACCTGCCGACCGCCGGGCGTCTCGGAGGCCTGGATGATCTGGCCGGCGAGTTTCGTGCCGGTGTTGCCGGTGAGATCGGCGGCGCCGGCGACGAGGCCGGGCACGCCGTCGAGGGTGGCGTCGAACGCCGTCTGGATGGCTTCGCGGGTGGGGATCATCTCGCCCTGCGCGAACGTCGGCAGCGAGTCGGTCCAGCCGGCGATCCCGGTGGCGTTCCAGCACGCATCCCAGGCGGCTTTGTCGATGTCAGCAGCCTCGAAACGGACCTGCCAGGCATCGAACGCTTCCTTGCCGTTGGCCGCGGCGTGGGTGCGGCACGCGTCGACGAGATCGGCGGGCGCCCAGAACGGCTCCTCGGGGATGCCCATCACGACCTTGGTGCGATTGACCTGCTCGAGAGTGAACGGGTTGCCGTGGGCCTTGTGGTTGTCGGTGAGATCGGGCGACGGGTCGGCGATGTGGCTGCGCAGCACGAGCAGGCTGGGCTTGTCGGTGACGGCCATCGCCCGCCGGATCGCGGCTTCGAGACCATCGAGATCGTTGGCCATCTCGCCGAGCTGCTCGACGTGCCAGCCGTAGGCCTCGAAGCGCTGCGGGACGTTGTCGTTGTAGGTCAGGTTGGTGTCGCCATCGATGGTGATGTGGTTGTCGTCGTACACGACGACGAGGCCGCCGAGGCCGAGGTGGCCGGCGAGTGACGCCGCTTCGTGGCTGACGCCCTCCATGAAGCAGCCGTCGCCGGCGAGCACGAACGTGTGGTGCGACTGGAGGTCCGTGCCGAACCGATCGGCGAGGATCCGCTCGGCGATGGCGAACCCGACGGAGTTGGCGACGCCCTGGCCGAGCGGGCCGGTGGTGACCTCGATACCCGTCGTGTGACCGGCCTCTGGGTGGCCGGGGGTCAGCGAGTCCCACTGGCGGAAGGCCTTGATGTCGTCGAGCTCGAGGCCGTAGCCGTTGAGGTACAGCAACGAGTACTGGAGGATGCTCGCGTGGCCGTTGCTGAGCACGAACCGGTCGCGGTCCGGCCAGTGCGGGTTCAGCGGATCGTGCCGCATGATGCGGCTGTAGAGAACGTGGGCCAGGGGAGCGAGAGCCATCGCCGTGCCCTGGTGACCGCTCTTGGAGTAGAGCGGCGCGTCCATCGCGAAACCTCGGATGAGGCTGATGGCTGCGGAATCCTGTTCGGGCGTCAACGTCGATGGCACGGCGTCGACTGTATCCGTTACACGGGTGGCAGCAGGGTGAACGGAACGAGGAGCCAGGGCGAACGATCGACCCGGCAGTGGGCGAAGATCTGGCCGTAGTCGTCAAACTCGAGCTCGCCGCGGACCAGGCGGTAGGTGAACTTGCCCGGCTCGACCGTGAACGGGCTGACGTTGCGGGCGACCTGCTCGTCGGTCTCGGCGCGACCCTTGCGGAAGATGACCTCGAACACGCCGCTGCCGACCTCGTCGGGTGCGCACGAGATGAGCGCGACGAGATGGGGCGAGATCGTGAGCGGTGCGGGGGTCGGGGCGGCCATCGAGAACATGGCACCGGTGAGGTCGATACGGGTCGACGGTCCGGGTGCCTGGCGGAGCTCGAAATTCTCGACGAAGAGTGCGGAGACGATCTGCATGTGGTGAGGGTATCCGGGCACCGTCTGGCGTCAGCGGACCGGTGCCAGCGTCAGCGGACCCGCTCGCCTGCGAGCCACACACCCGTGACACCGAGTTCGTCATCGAGCGCGACCAGGTCTGCCCGGCATCCCGCTGCGATCCGGCCACGGTCCGCGCAGCCCATCAACCTGGCCGGGTTCGTCGATGCGGACCGCGCCACCCGCTCGAGCGGCACGCCACAGACGTTCACGACGTTGCGGATCATCTGGTCCATCGTCGCCGCACTGCCCGCGAGAGTCCCGTCGGCGAGTCGGGCCGCGCCGTTGCGCATCGTCATCCGGATTCCACCCACGGTGCCTCCGTCGATGCGCGCTCGCCACGCCACGGCGTCGGTCACGAGAACGATCCCGGCGTCAGGCTTGGCCCGGAACGCGAGCTGGATCGCGAGCGGATGGACGTGGACCAGGTCGGCGATCAGCCCGACCGTGAGCCGGTCGTCGACGAGCGCGATCGATGCCAGTCCGGGCTCGCGGTGGTGCACGCCCGACATCGCGTTGAAGAGGTGGGTGGCCATGGTCGCGCCGGCACCGATCACGGAATCGACCTGGCCGACCGATGGTGTGCTGTGCCCGATCGACACGACGACGCCTCGTTCGGCGAGCAAGTGCGCTGCGTCGGCGGCACCGGGGAGTTCGGCGGCGATCGTGACGAGACGAACCACCTCCGGGAGCGCGGCGAGCCAGTCCAGGTCGATCGGTGCGAGCAGGTGACGGGGATGCGCTCCGGGCGCACCACCGAGGAACGGCCCCTCGAGGTGGGCGCCGATGATGTTCGGGAGTCCGGTCAGCAACTGTGCAGATGCCATCCGCTCCAGCGGCGCTGCAAAACGGTCGAGCCGGGCGGTGACGAGCGTCGGGCACCACGACGTCACTCCCTGGTCGAGGAGCAGGTTCCCGAGGCGGGTCCAGTCGTCGCCAGCGGCAAACGCGACGTCGACATCGTCGATCCCGTTGACCTGTACGTCGACGAAGCCCGGAACGAGCGACACGTCGGTGGTCGGGCCGCTCGTCGCGTGCACGTCCACGATCGCACCGCCGGAGTCGACGACCACTTCCGACGGCCCCGTCCACCCCCCGTCGGTGAGCACCCGCCGGGCTGTGATCGATGACACGTGCTGTACGCTACGCGCAATGACCGACGGCGGGGAGCATCTCTCGACCCGAGATCAGATCGTGATCGAGGCGCTCCACTGCTTCGCCGAAGCCGGCTACGACGGCACCTCACTGAATGACATCGCAGCAGCGGTCGGCATCCGTCGGCCGAGCCTGCTGCACCACTTCGCGTCCAAGGAAGTGCTGTACGGCGAGGTGTTCGAGCGCCTGCTGTCGGACTGGTTCGACCGCCTCGCCGACGCGATCGGTAGCACCGAGCGGGGTTGGACCAAGGTCGAGTCGGTGCTGATCGCCGGCTTCCGATTCTTCAGCGACAACCCTGACTACGTCCGCCTGATGCGACGCGAGGCGCTCGACAACGGCGCGCACCTGGGCATCGACCTCTCCGGGGTCCTGCGCCCGGCCTTCGACAACGCAGCGGGTTACTTCCAGCGCGAGATGGATGCCGGCAACTTCCGGGTCCACGACCCCGAGCAACTGCTGCTGACCGGCTACGGCGCGCTGCTCAGCTACTTCTCCGACGCGCCGTTCCTCGGTGGCCTGCTCGACGACGAGCCACTGTCGCAACGCCTGCTCGAGGTGCGACTCCAGCACGTCCTCGGCTTCTTCCGCAGCGCCCTGGTTCCCTGACCACCCGCCCGACCCGCTGAGCTACCGTGCCGGGATGGCAACCATCCATGTCGGTGATGCAACGGTCGGTTATTCGGTGGAAGGTCCGGACGGCGGGGTACCGCTGCTGCTCTTCCACGGCACCACGATGTCTCGCACGGCGTGGGACATGGTGCGCGCGGCGATGCCGCCCGACACCTACCGTTTCGTTCTGATCGAGTTCCCCGGCAGCGGCGAGTCCTCGATGCCGACCGCGCCGCTCACCGTCGAGGGGATCGTCGAGCAGGGTCTCGCGCTGATGACCGAGCTCGGCCACGAGGCCTTCCACGTCGGCGGGTACTCCCTCGGCGCGGTCACGGCGCTCGCGATGGCGGGCATCGCACCCGCGCGGACCCTGAGCGTGACATCTCTGTGTGGCTGGGCGACGTCCGATGCCCGGATGCGGATCACGTTCGAGTTGTGGAAGCAGCTGATCGCCACCGATCCGGAGCTGTTCATGCGCTATGCGATGGCCGACGGCTTCACCGTCGGTGCGTTGACCGTCGCCGAGTCCGCCATCGAGTCGCTGCTCCCGCTGACGGCCAGCCAGATCGCGCCCGGCTCAGCTGCGCATCTCGACCTCGACATCGCGCTCGACATCACGGCTCAGGTCGCTGCGATCACGGCCCCGACGTTGGTCATCGGAGCCGCCCAGGACCGCTGGGTCGACATCACCCACAGTAGGGCGCTGCACGACGCAATCGCCGGCTCGCGAATCGAAGAGCTGCCCGCTGGCCATCTCGTCATCCAGGAGCTGGCCGTCGAGGTCGGTGCCCTCCTCCACGACCACGTCGCTGCCGCTGTCGCCGCCGCCGCATGAGCCGAGCAGAGCAGTACGCCGCGCTCGCGCCGGAGGTCGAGGCCCGGTGGCGCAAGTTCGCTACGTCCGACCGCATCTTCTACCCGGCGCTGCTGGGGATGGTGGTGGAAGAGGTGCGGGTCGACTACTGCAGGATGTCCCTGCCGCACCGTCCGGAGATCGAGCAACCGGCCGGACTCGTCCACGGCGGAGCGATCGCATCGTTGCTCGATGCGGTGATGGTGCCGGCCGTCGGCGCGGCATACGGGCGCGAGGCCCGGTTCTCCACGGTCGACATGCACGTGCAGTTCATCGGCGCCGTCAAGCAGCAGGACATCGTCGCTGAAGGATGGGTCGTGCGCCGCGGGCGCAGCGTCGTGTTCTGCGAATCCGAGGTGCTCAACGCCGTGACGGGCCGGCTCGTCGCGAAGAGCGTGCTGACCTACAACGTGTCCGGCACCGGGTCCAGCGGCTGACCAGAGTCCCGACGGCCGCTGGCCCCGCTGGCTACGGTTGCGGCCGTGTCCACTGCTGGTCGAACCCTGTCCGAGTCCGCTTCGAAAACCCTGTTGCGCGAGTTCGGGGTGCCGATCGCGGACGAGCGCGAGGTCGCGACAGCAGCCGATGCCGCGACGGCCGCCGCAGATCTCGGCTTCCCGGTGGTGGTCAAGCTGTGCGGCGACGCGATCGCACACAAGACCGAGCGCGGCCTGGTCAAGCTCCGCCTCGGTGACGCCGCCGCTGTGAGTGCGGCGTCCACAGAACTGCTCGCCAAGTCAACCGAGGCCGACGGCGACGTGTCGTTGCTGGTCGCGCCGATGATCTCGGGCAACCGCGAGCTCATCGCCGGTCTGCTGCGCGACCAGCAGTTCGGCGCCACGGTGATGCTCGGCGTCGGCGGTGTGCTGGCCGAAGCGGTGGCCGATGTGGTGTTCCGTCCTGCACCCGTGAGCGCGCTCGAGGCTGCAGAGATGATCGACGGCCTGGCGACGCAGAAGCTGCTCGGCGAATTCCGCGGCGAGGCAGCGGTCGACCGCGACCAGCTGATCGCCGTGCTCGTCGGGCTGGGCAGTATCGCCGACGCCCGTCCCGACGTGCAGAGCATCGACGTCAATCCGCTCATCATCCGCTCCGACGGCAGCCCGGTCGCGGTCGACGCACTGGTCGAGGTCGGCGACCCGCGCACGACCGCACCCGTGCCACACGAGCCGCCGACGGCTGCGCAGTTCGCTGCGTTGTTCGATCCGCGCGCCGTCTTGGTCACCGGTGCCTCCAGTCATCCGGGCAAGTTCGGTTTCGTCTCGCTGCACAACATCCTCGCCAGCGGCTATGCGGGCGGCGTCTACGGAACCAACCTGAGCGGCGAGGAGGTGCTCGGGATCCGCACGGTGGCCGACATCGATGCGCTGCCCGACGGCGAGATCGACCTCGTCTTCGTCTGTACTCCCGCCGCAGCCAATCCGGCGCTGCTGCGCTCGTGTGCGGCCAAGGGGATCAAGGCCGCGTTCTTGACCAGTGCCGGCTACGGCGAGGCGGGCGACGACGGCCGGCGCGCCGAAGCCGAGCTCGTTGCGCTCGCCGCCGAGCTGGGCATCCTGCTCGCCGGGCCGAACGGCCAGGGCGTTGTCAGCACACCCGTCAAACTGTGCGCCCAGATCGTTGCTCCCTATCCGCCGGCCGGCCGGATCGGCGTCGCCAGCCAGAGCGGCAACTTCGTCAGCAGCTTCCTCAACTATGCCCGCCAGACCGGCGTCGGGATCAGCCGCG
>JANXUX010000336.1 GCA_025351965.1 Actinomycetes bacterium
GGCGGCTGAGCGGGCGCCGACCCTACACTTGCTGGCGATCACCGTGATCGTGACGGCCGGAGGCCGAGCCCGAGGAGCCGATGAGTACCGCCAAGACCCCGAAGATGTCAGTCACGGCGACCATGGGCGGGCGCGAGCGCCGCAAGCTGCAACATCAGGCGCTCAGCCGACTGCAGCTACTCGATGCGGCCGAAACGGTGTTCGGGCAGAAGGGCTTCCACGAAACCACTCTCAAGGAGATCGCCGAGCTCGCCGAGTTCTCGGTCGGGTCGGTGTATTCGTTCTTCGAGAGCAAAGACGACCTGTTCCGCCAGATCTTCGTCCGTCGTGGCGACGAATTCATGCCGCTGATCCGTGAGCTGCTCGCGTCCAAGCGGACCCCGCTCGAGCAGCTCCACGACCTGGTCGATTTCGAAGTCGGCTACTTCCGCGCTCACCCCCGATTCGGGCGGCTGTTCCTCACGTTCTCCAGCGCTTCGCTGCAGTCCTCAGATCGTCTCGCCGACGACGTGATGATGGGCAACTTCGAGGAGACGATGACACTCCAGGCCGAGATGTTCCGCCGGGGTCAGTCGGCCGAGCAGCTGATCGCCGGTGACCCGTGGGTCCTCGCCCGGCTGCTCAGCGGCCTGATGGCGTCCTACCAAGCACTCGATCCGCTCGTCATGTCCGACGAGCCGGACCAGGTCGAGCGGCTGTCGCTGGTCGACTTCCACCGAATCGTGGATCGCACCTTCGCGCGCTGAGCACCTCGATCACCTCCAGCGCGTGGCGATGCTCCATCGCCGCGCAGATCCTCTCGGTGGCGTCAGTGTCGCCCGCTTCGAGTGCGGCCTGGAGCTCCGAGATGCCGATCTGCTGGATCGCGACGCTGTTCGGCACGGTCGCGAAGAAGTTGCCTGGCACGATCTGTGCGGTCGACCTCAGCACGCCCCGAAGTCGTGCGGATCCAGCGAGCTGCACAAGCCGGCTCATGTAGAGGTTGTTGACACGTTCGAATGCATGAGGGTCATCGAGGCGTCCGAGCTCGGCTGCCAGCCGGCCGAGGGCTTCCAGATCACCCGGTTGCATGCGCTGCAGGGCACGCCGTGCAGCGAACCCGTAGAAGCGGCCGTACAGCGCGAATCGGTCGATCACAGCTCGGTCGTCGAGGGCATTGACGAAGGCACCGCGGTGGCGCTCGGAGCGCACCCAGCCTTCGCGTTCGAGCACGATGATGGCTTCGCGCACTGGGATGCGACTGACGCCGACTGCGGCCGCGACTTCGTCCTGGGGCAGGCGCTGGCCGTCGACGAGTCGGCCGTCGAAGATCTCCATCCGGACGAAGCGGGCGACGGCCTCGGCGATCGTCTCGCCGGCTCGCGGCGCATTGCGTGCCAACGGGCGGCCGGCGCGCGTCATCGCGTGCCTGCTGCGGCGACGACACCGGAGGCGGTGAAGGCGGCGAGTACGGCGTCGCCCTGGCGGCGCAGCATCGTCCGGAGTGCCGCGTCGGCCGCGTCGGCCGAACGTGCTCGCACCGCCTTGAGCAGTGCCGCGATGCCGGTCTCCTGGATCGCTCGTCCGGTGGGGACGAACTCGAAGAATCCCTCGTGCACGACCGCCGGTGTGACCAGCAATGCGGCGGTCAGACGCGGCGACGCGGCCAGCTTCAGCAATCGGCCGATGACCCGTTCGTTGACTGCTGCGAACTCGTCGAGTTCGGTCGCCGCGCGCATCGCACGCAGCAGAAGGGCCAGCGCCTTGATGTCGTCAGCGGTCGCGGTCTCGGCGACACGTCGGGCGACGAGGCCGAAGATGAGCCCGCGCAGGTCGTAGTGATCGCGGATGTCGTCGGCGGCGAAACTTGCGACGAATGCGCCGCGGTGTGACTCGAAGTTCACCCAGCCCTCGCGATCGAGGGTGATGATGGCTTCGCGCACCGGGATCCGGCTCACGCCCAGCTGATCGGCGATCTCGTCCTGGCGGAGCCGATCGCCAGTGATGAGCTCACCGGCCATGATCAGCCGCCGGATGTGGCCGGCGACCTGTTCGGAACTGCTCTCACGCTTGAGTCGGCGTTGCGTCGTAGCGGACATCACCGGCTCCTTCGTGCTGATCGCCCACCCGGTATTGTATACAATGTGCAACGGCAGTACGGCCGCTCCTGAGGTGTCTGCGCGTGGTCGTGCTCAGCGGCCGCTCACCGCAGCCCAGGTGCTCGTGTCCGGAACAGGTCGGTGGCCAGGATCTGGCCGAGTTTGGTGGCGTCCCAGCGCTTCTGGCCGCTGGACACCTCGGTGACCTCGGACCAGCCGTTCATCAGGATGATCCGGTCATGGAGGGCGCGGATGACCTGT
>JANXUX010000341.1 GCA_025351965.1 Actinomycetes bacterium
CTGACCATGATCCCGAAATCGGGCACCGTCAGCTCCACCCGGTCCGGCTGGTCGAGCTGGGGAACCAGATCCGACTCGCTGCGGGTGATGCCCGAGACTCGCACCGTCGTGTGGTCGTCACACGAGTTGACCTGACCGTCGGGCCCGGAGGCGCATGCGTCGAGTGACAATTCGTCGCCCGTTCGCACCCCCAACGTCGCCGCAGTCAGCTCAGAGACGGAGACCTCACCAACGTCGTCAGGATCAGGTGCTCGGCCGTGGATGAAGTAGCCGTTGCCCAATGCACCGTTGGAGTCGAGCAGGGTGCCGGCGAGAGTGGTCCTCCTGCCGCCGACGGCACCGGTCACCGCAATCGTTGCTGCGGCGAAGACACGCGCGCCGACCTGGTGCTCCGAACGGCGCAAGGCCTCGTAGGCGACGAGGTTGTTCGCCGGGAGGAGACACTCGGTGGGGTCCACCGCCGGGTCCACACCGGGCGGGCAGCTCTGCAACGTACTGTCCGGCAACGGCTGGCGTTCGAGCCGGCGAGCGATGACCGTGTCGGCGCGACGCGAGTACTCCCACGCCGTCAGCACCGCAGTGCCGAGCAGACCCGCGAACAACGTCAGCAAGATGGTGCTCCGCCACGACCTGCGCAGGATCGATCGGGCCCAGAGAACGGCAGCGGGCGTCATGGGAACCGGCTCGGGCAGGCAGTCATTCGACCGGGATCTCGCCGCAGATGGTGGTGCCGGCGCCGGGCGCGGACACGACGACGAGTCGCCCGTGCACCGTGCCGAGGCGGTCGGTCATGTTGACGAAGCCGTGGCCGGCGGCACCCATCGGACCCGGCGTGAAGCCGGCTCCGTCGTCGCGCACCTCGAACGTCAACAGCCCGTCTGCATCGGTGACGGTGATCGCGATCTCCGCGTCCGGGCCGGCGTGCTTGCCGGCGTTCTGCATCGCCTCGAGGCAGCAGAAGTAGACCGTGGACTCGATCTCGGGCGAGTAACGACGGATCCCCTCGGTCTCGACGCTCGTGTACAGCGCCGCCCGACCCGCCGCCGCCGGCAACGCCTCGCGCAACCCGCCGGACGACAGCAGCGGCGGGAAGATGCCGTGGGCCAGGGCGCGCAGCTCGGCGATCGCGTCCTTGAGGTTGTCGCGCAGCTCCTCGATCACCTTGACCGCCTCGTTCGGTTCGTCCTCGACCAACTCCTCCGCCAGCCGCAGCTTGACCGCCATCGCGACGAGGTGCTGCTGTGCACCGTCGTGCAGGTTGCGCTCCAACCGCCGCCGCTCGGCATCACCGGCGGTCACGATGCGCAGCCGCGACTGCTCCAGCTCGACGTTGGTCTGCTGCAGTTCCGCCAACGATGCCTGCAGCGCGGAGTCGAGCTGCACGTTGTGCAACGCGAGCGCGACCTGCCGGGCCAGCTCGGTGAGCACACGGTCATCCTCCTCGCCGACCTGACCGCTGCCACCGTCCCGAGTGAGCACCACGAGACCGAGCAGCGCACCGCTGTGCACGATCGGCGCCACTCGCGTGTGCGCGCTGTTGTCCGGTGCGAGTCGTGGGATCCATACATCGAGCCACGTGCCGCCGGAGACACCGGCACGGGCCACGACCTGACGCTCCTTCACCCCGAGCACGATGGGCTCGGTCTCACGGTGCGGCACGCCGGCGGCGAGCTCGTAGTGGCCGTCTGCACCCGTGTAGATCTCGGCGGAGGCGAGCGACATCGACTTGCGCAGCGATTCGGCGAGCTGCAGGAGGAGCTCGTCGAGCGGGATCGCACGAGAGAGCCGGCTGCCCCACGTGCGCAGCGCGTCCTCGGGGGCGACGAGCTCGCCGTAGACGAGTTGGTTGGCGGCATCGGCCAGCTTCGACCGCAGGGGCACGAACGCAAGGGCTGCGGCCAGCGCTGCGGCCATCGACAGCAACAACAGCGATCGCTCGTTGCCACGCAGCGAGTGCCCGTGAGTCACGACCACGGCCACATACGCGGCGATCACGAGCGCCGTCAGACCGGCGAGGCCCACGGTGTGGGTGAGCAACCGATCGACGCGTGCGATCATCCGCCCGTGGGTGCCGGCAGCCAGGGCCGCCGGCACCAGCGCCGTCGCCGCGAGGACGACGACGCCGGGGTGCGGTGGCCAGTCGACGAGCAGACGCAGCGCGACCACGCTGAGGGCGAGTTCGGCCACCACGGCGATGGCCCAACCCACCCACTGCATGCGCCGGCGCTCGATGGCGTCGGTGTTGCGGTAGCGACCGTTGGAGGCGGGTAGGCCGACGAACACGGCGGCGATCCACAGCACCACCGAGGGCCATGCGTCCGGGCCCGACGCATCGTGGGGGGTCACGAGCCCGAACACCGCACCGACGGCGTACGCAAGGGCCACCAAGACCTGCCGGGTGCGCCCACCGATGCGTCCGTCCGGCAAGGCCACCATCAGGTGCAGGCCAACGGCCGGCAGCAGGCCGAGCAACACTCGAGCAATGGCCGGGCGATCCCACGAGTCCGCGAGCATCGCCAGGGCGCCCAGTCCGGCACCGCCGAGCGCAATCGGGCCGAGACGGTCGCTGCGCCGGCGGACACCGACGAGCGTGCCTCCCGCCGCCCAGGCGAGCACGAGGGCCACCCGCACGACGTCGACCGGCCGGACGGTGTCGAGATGGGCGACCGCGACGAATGCGGCAACCGTGGCCAGCGGTGCTGTCAGCAGGCAGTACGCAGGACGGAGCTCAGCTGTTGGCATGCTGCCCGACGGCCGCTACTCCGTCGTCCACCACCCGCCCATCGCGCATCCGCACGAGTCGTGACGCCGCGTCGGCGACGGGTTGGTCGTGGGTGATCAGCACGATGGTCTGGCCGCTGTCGCCGTGCAGGCGGCGGAACAGCTCCAGGATCTCCTCGCCCCCATCGGAATCGAGCGCGCCGGTGGGCTCGTCGGCCAACAACACGGTGGGTCGGTTGGCGAGCGCACGGGCGATCGCGAGACGCTGGCGCTGTCCGCCGGACAACGTGGTCGGTGCCGCCTTGGCCTTGTCCGGGAGACCCAACAGATCGAGCAGGTCTCGGGCCCGGGTCTCGGCCGCCTTGCGCTTGATGCCGGCGATGAGCGCGGGCATCACCACGTTCTCCTGCACCGTCATGCCCTCGAGCAGGTTGAAGAACTGGAAGACGATGCCGATGTGCGTCCGCCGCATCCGGGCCAGGGCATTGGCATCGCGTCCGCGGAGAGACTCGCCGGCGACGAGGATCTCACCTTCGTCCGGTACGTCGAGCCCGGCGATGAGGTTGAGGAGCGTGCTCTTGCCGCATCCCGATGGACCCATCACGGCGACGAACTCGCCGGCGGTCACCACCAGATCCGCGCCGCGCAACGCGCGCACGGGTGCGACCTCCGCCTCGAACGTGCGGTAGACGCCACGCACTTCCACCGCTGTGTCACTCATCGCCTGCTCCTCGTCGCCGTGCCAACCCGTTCACTGATCATCTCATCCTCTGCGCATCCGGTGGACAAGGGCGTTTGCCGCTCGTCCAGGGGAGGCTGGCACCACTGGTGCGGATCGCCGTCGGCGCTCACGGGCGCGGCCCGATCCGGTAGGGCCGCACCGGGGTGTCACGTCCCTTGACGGTCTGTGCGTCGAGGCGCTCGCCGTCGTCGGGTGTCACGGTCAGCGCATCCCACGTCGCCTCGCTCAGCACGCACTGACCGCTTGCTGCGAACTGCTGCAGCCGCTGGCACAGGTTCACCACGTCGCCGACCACCGTGTACTCGGCGCGTTCCTCGGAGCCGAGCAGCGCTGCGGCGACCTGGCCGCTCGACAGCCCGATCCCGATCGGGAACGGCGGCAGCCCAGCAGCGGTCCACTGCTCGTTGACTGCGCGCTGGGCGTCGTGCATTGACAGCGCCGCAGCGAGCGCTCGGTCGGCGTGATCGACGCTCGGTTCGGGTGCGCCGAACACGGCCATCACCGCGTCGCCGACGTACTGCATGACGGTGCCGCCCTGGCTGATGATCGCTCGGTTCATCTCGGCGCGATGGGTGTTCAACTGGCGGGCGAGCGACGACAGGTCGGCGTGCTCGGAGATGGTCGAGTACCCGCGGATGTCGCTCATCAACACCGTGACGTCCAGCATCTCCGACTCACCGAGACCTCGGCCGGACGCGAGCAGCTTCTCCGCCACGCCTCCGGGCAACAGACGCGAGAGTGACTCCCCCTGCTCCTCACGGCTGACGATGGCGTCGTGCAGCAGGCGCAACCGACGCAGCGCGCCCTGCGCGCCGGCAGAAGCGCTCGACGCGAGGTTCGCGAACAACCGCTCGACATCGTGGTTCACCGCGGCCGGGGTCATCTTGCGGGCGACTGCGATCGCCTTGATCGGCTTGCCCTCGGCGAGCATCGCCAGCAACGCCTCCTGGTCGGCGTCGAGACCGCCCTTGCGCACGGCGGGCCGGATCATCGCATCGACGATGGAGGGATCGAGCACGGAACCACCCGTGGCGACCGAGCGGATCGCGGCAACGAGCTGATCGCCCTCGGCGATGTGGTCCTTGAGCAGGTAGGCGTAACCGGCCGCGCCCTCGCTGAGCAGAGCGATCGCGTAGTCCGGATCGTCGAACTGGGACAGGATCACCACACCGGTCCCCGGATGGCGCTTGCGGATCTCCTTGCAGCCGTCGATGCCCTCGGACTGGAACGAAGGCGGCATGCGGATGTCGGACACCACGACGTTCGGCGCCAGCGCCGATGCGCCGGCAACGAGGGTGTCGTAGTCGTCGGCCACGCCGACGATCTCGATGTCGGTGTTACGGGCCAGCATCGCACGCACTCCTTCGCGGACGATGATGTTGTCGTCAGCGAGGAAGACAGTGATCGCCGCGGGGTTGGGCTCGGTCACAGGTCGATCACGGTTCCTTCGGTGGCGTAGCGGATGTCCAGCGACGGGTGTCCGCGAGCGACGTCGCTCGCGATCGCGGCGACCTGATCATCGGTGCGGTCCGGGTCGTGGTGGTAGAGCAGCACGCGGGGCACGCCGGCATGTGCGGCGAGCAGCGCGGCGTACGGTGCCGCACTGTGCCCGAATCGGCCGCGCGTGGCCAGTTCGGCGACGGTGTACTGCGCGTCATGCACGAGGAGGTCGGCACCGCGCGCCAACTCCACCGCTGCGTCGTGCAGCTCGCCGAGGCCGCTCGCACCGTCGCCGACGAAGTGCGGCGCATGGTCGGACAGGTTGGCGAGGCTGCTGCCGTGACCGTCGGTGATCCGGAACCCGAACGTGCGCCCTCCCGTGTGCGGGATCTCGCGGGCCAGGACGTCGAAGCCCTCGAGCCGGTGGCTGCCCTCGGTGATCGAACCGAACGTCCAATCACCACGCAGCTGATCCGGGGTGATCGGGAACCTGGGTGGCGACATCGCCCGGCCCAGCAGTTCCAGGGCGACGACACCCTGTTCCGGCACGAGCACGCGGACCGATGCGTCGTCACGATCGCCGGCGGCGAAGAACGGGATGCCCTCGGTGTGGTCCCAGTGGAGGTGACCGAGCAGGAGCGTGCCGCGGAAGGGAGCACCGTCGAGCACCGTACTCAGCCGGCGAAGACCGGTGCCCCCATCCAGCGCGAGGCAGGGCGACCCACCGTCGTGGCCGACTGCGATGCACGACGTGTGCCCGCCGACGCCGGCGAACTCCGCGCCGGGCGCCGACGTGGACCCGCGCACCCCACAGATCCAGACGCGCACGTCAGAGGACCTGGTCTTCGCGCCGATGGTCGGCGACGAGGCGTTGCAGCACCGCTGGGTCGATCGTCCTGGCCGACACCGCGGCCACCTTGCAAGTCGTCGCGGCCCGCAGCGTGGCGGTGCGGCGACCGCCCTCGAGCAGCGCACGCTCGCCGATGACGGCGCCCGGTCCGATCTCGGCCAGCTCCACACCGTCGACCTCCAACCCGAGCACGCCGTCGAGGAGGACGAACATCTCCTCGCCCTCGTCGCCCTGGCTGACGAGGATGGCCCCTGCGGCGACCCCCCGGATGGTCGGAGCAGCGGCGCCGCGCATGATGGTGGCCGACAGCTCGCGCTCCAGTGCTGACTCCACGGCAGTCACCAGTGCCGGCGAGTCGAGGTCGCCCCACGGCGTGTGGTCGCCGAACGCTTCCTTGTACCAGCTGGTGAAGTCGATCAGTCCGGACTTCGCGATCAACTGACCGTCGTCGCCGTACACCCAGTGCCGCGGGAACGGGCTGGCGCCGACCAGCTGACCGTCGGAGCTGCCGTCGGTGCGGATGGTCAGGGCGAGCGTCGACCATGCGATCGGCGCGTGGTACTGGATGAACGGAGGCCGGCGAACAGTCCGCGGTGCCGGCACGCCCGTGCGCCCACCGGCGGTCTGCAGGAACCGGACCCAACCTGGGCCGAACTGCGGTTCGGCCTGCTTGTCGGGGAGCGCGACGGCAGCCACCGAGATGCCCCGTCCGATCGTGATCGTGGTCGAGCCGAGGAGACCGCCGGCGGAGTACCCGGCATCGGTGATCGAGCCGTCGTCGTCGACGTCGATCCAGGCGGCCAGGTGGTTGGCGAACCGGAACCGATCGGCATCGCGCAACTCGGGCAGCGTCGTGCCCGGTGCACCGATCCGATCCGGCGGGGCGATGTCGTAGTGCGCCAAGCCGGTTTCGAACGGCAGCTTGGCCAACCCCTGGATCGCCTCCGACGGGATCCACGACATGGCGGTGATCGAAGCAGCGCGGCGCATGGGCCACATCGTGCGCCGCCGGCCGACGACATGGACAGGGTGCACACTCGTCTCTCGAGGTGTGGCTGCCACCACCACGGATGCCGAGCGAACACGATTGCCCGCTCGCCCACGGGCTGTCACGATGCAGAGCGTGCCCGCAACGTCAGCCATCGGCCTGTGGACCCGCATCGACCTCCGCTCGCGATGGCGATCCCTCCTGCTTCTCGGTCTGCTCGCCGGGCTCACGGCAGGCGTGTCCGTGGCAGCGTTCGACGGTTCCATGCGCACGGGCACAGCGCTCGCCCGGTTGGAGTCGCGTGGCAACGCGAGTGATGCGGTGGTGTTCACGTCGCAGACGTCGGCGACCCGACCCGACTGGACGGCACTCGCCCGCCGACCCGAGGTGGAGGCGATCGCCCGGTGGCGCTTGGTCTTCGGCCTGTTCGGTCAGGCGTACGTGGTGCTCTTCGGGCCGGTCGACGACGTCTGGTTGCAACAGGTCGATCGCCCCATCGTGGCGGCCGGGCGGATGGCCGACCCCGCTGCGCCGAATGAGATCGTCGTCTCCGACGTGCAGAGCGAGGAGCCCAGGGTCCACCTCGGCGACGTGATCCACCTCGAGACCTTCGGCCCGTACAACCCTGCGGTCGGCGACGTGCCCGGTTCCGGACCGGTGGTCGACCTCACCGTCGTCGGCGTGATCCACACGTCGATGACCTACGAGTTCACCGAAGGTGCGTTCGTGACGCCGGCGTTCTTCGCCGCGTACGGGGATCAGATCGAGTACGCCGAGAACGCAATGGTGCAGCTGCGCAACGGGCCGGCGGACATCGGCGCGCTCCGCAGCCACGTAGGCGATGACGTCTCCCCGGCGTGCCCGTGCTCGACCTCCAGGTGACGGCACGCCGGGTGACCGCGACGACCGAGGTGGAGCAGGCCATCCTCGCCCTGCTCGCCTCGATCATCACGCTGACCGGGCTGGTGTTCGTCGGTCAGGCGCTGACGCGATCGGCGTCCGCCATCGGCGCCGATGCCAACGCGCTCCGGGCGCTGGGCATGACCCGTCACGATCTGATGGTCGCCGCCGCCAGGCCCCATCTCCTCACCGTGGGCGTGGCGGCCGTGACGACGTTCGCTACTGCTGCCGTGGCCTCGCGCTGGTTCCCGGTCGGCCTCGCCGCCCGGGTCGACCCGGATCGCGGCATCCAGATCGACTCCCTGCTGTTCGGCGGCACCGCGCTGGTGACGGCGGCGCTCATCGCCGGAGCGGTCGTGCTCGGCAGCTGGCTGGCTGCGGCGCCCGAGTTGCAGCGGGGGCGGGCTCGCGTGTCGCTGCTGTCCCGGCTCGGCCCGCTGCGGCCGGTGGCCGTCGGCGTCGGCATGCGGATGGCGTTGGAGGGTGGCCGGCGCATGAACGGGGCAGCTCCCGGGCCGCGCTGCTCGGCGCTGTCGCCGCCGTGGCCGGTGTGGTCGCGATCATCACGCTGAACCACGGGCTCGACGACTCGCTCCACCATCCGGCGGTGGCCGGAGTCGCGTGGGACGCCACCGTCACACCGGTGGCTGCGGACAGCTCGATCGACGGCGTGCGTCCTGGCATCGTCGACACGGTCATCGCCCAGCCCGGAGTCGCTGCCACCGGCTCCATCGGTCGGTTCACCGCTCAGATCGGCACCGTCGGCGTCCCCACGTTCACGGTGTTGCCTCGCGGCACCGGATCCCAGGTCCAGCTCGTCACCCTCACGGGACGTGCCCCGAGCACCGACGGCGAGATCACACTCGGGCCCTCGACCGCTCGCGATCTCGGGGTGTCGATCGGTGACACCGTGCCCCTGCCCGATGGCACCTCGGCCCGCGTGGTGGGTCTCGGTTTGTTCCCGTCCGATGTGCACGCCCAGTTCGACGAAGGGGCGTGGGTGTCGAACACGCTCTGGGCGCGCCTCGTCCAGGCATCCGGCGATGCGAGCGACGGTGTGCAGTTCTCCATCGCGGTTCGCTTCGTTGATCGCGGACACATCCCGGCGCAGACCGAGGCACTCGGCGTGGCGTTGGGTCGGTCCGTCGACTCCGTGGTCCCGGCCGAGCTCCCGGCCGAGTTGAGCAACCTCCACAACGTGCGCCGGCTGCCGATCGTGCTCGCCGTGTTCCTGACCGCGCTCGGCATCGCTGCGGTCGCCCATGCCCTGTTCACGACGGTGCGCCGGCGCCGCAAGGACCTGGCGGTGCTCCAGGCCCTCGGGATCACGCGCCGCGGGACCCGGGTGGTCCTCGCCGCGCAGGGCTCCGTCGTGGCGTTGATCGGGCTGCTCGCGGGAGTCCCGCTCGGGCTGATCGCCGGTCGAGCGGGCTGGCGGGCCGTCACCGACCGGGTGCCGCTGACGTTCCGCTCGCCGTTCAACGGGGTCGCGATCGCGCTCGTGATCCCTGCAGCGATCGTGATCGCCAACGTACTGGCGTTGCTCCCCGGACACCGCGCAGCTCGCATGGAACCGGCGGTCGCGTTGCGCACGGAGTAGGACCGGGCCGACGGCTCAGACCGACATCGCCTGCATCGCGCTGTGGTGCCGACGTGCGCGGCCGCCGTCAGCGCACGAACCGGTCGACGTAGTCGGCCCCCAGACCGCAGTCGGCGTAGTGCTGGCGGGCCGATGCCAGCTTGGTGTGCGCGTCCTCGTATCCGATCGGCGCGCCATACGGGTCGACGTAGACCAACCCTCCGGTGACATGGAAGAGCGTGATCATCTCGGTCACGTCGTCGGGCACGATCAGCGTGTGCACTTCGCCGGGTGACTCGTAGGCGTAGGTGCCGGTCTCGGCCACCCAGTCGTGCTCGAGGTAGTGCCAGCGTCCGCGCAGGACGTGGGCATGGACGGGACCGGCGTGTCGATGTCGGCTCAGGACCCCCGATCGGCGCACCCGCAGCAGGTTGACGTAATAGCCGTTCGACGTCGAGAGCAACAGCGGGCGGAACGACACGTGCTCTGATTGCGGGACCCAGATCCGGTCGTCACCGTCGTCGTCGAGCAGGTCCGGCACGATGACGTCGCTGGACACGTCCGGCGAGGCCGGCAGTTGGTACGGCAAGCGTGCCGTTGCATCGTCCTGTATCGCCGGGGCACCCACTCGCTGTCGGACATCGCTCATGTCTGGCGACGATACTCGGGACCATGACGAGCGCGAACGTTCACGGAACTGCTGACCAGCCCTGGATCCTGTCGACCCCACCGGGCGGCTCCGAGTTCGAGGCCTGGCGAGACGAGACCACGTCACCCCCAACGCTGGCCGTGCAGGTCGGTGCGACCCAGCTGCGCTATGACCTGCGCTGCATCGACGACCTGCACGCGATGCTGGTCGCGGCCGGCGACTGGGTGCCGCTCGGCAACGCCGACGAGCAGAAGGAGGCCAAGCCGGGCACGGTCGAGGCGTGGGGTCGGTCGGCGGACAACCCGGTGGGCGGCTGGTACGGGTTGAAGAAGGGCTTGCGCGGCCGCTTCGCGAACTACGTGCCACCGGTGCTGGAGGTGCTCGGCCTGGCCGAGGTCGAGCACAACGCGCGGAACAACCGGATGCGTGCTCGGTCGGCCGACCCGAGTGGGTGACGCCGAGACGGCGATGCGACGCACCGTGGCGGCGATGGGCTGAGCTGCGACGATCGGACCGGCCTGCAGACGGCTGCGGTCCGTCTCTACACTGACGGGGTGCGGAGGATTCGGTCGAGCGAGGTGGCTCGGGCGCGAACGCGGATCGATCGGGCGCTGTCCGGCCACGGCGGGGCGCTGTGGATCACCGGCCCGGCCGGGATCGGCAAGTCGGTGCTGCTCGACGATCTCCTGGCAACCGTGGACGACGTCTGGTCCGTCGTGCGCATCGACGGAGCAGCCCACGAGTCCAAGATGGTGTGGTCCGGCGTGTCGCAACTCGTCCACCGTTTGCGGACCGAGGTCGGCGAGCTCAAGGTCGCGCACCGCCGGATCATCGAAACCATCGTCGACCCGACGTCGGGCGACGCACCGGACGAGTTCTCGGCGGCGGTCAGTGTCCATGCACTCGTGGCCCAGGCCGCCGAGCACTCGCCGACCATCATCGCGATCGATGATCATCACTGGCTCGATCCGGACTCGGCCCGCGTGCTCGACTTCGTCGGCCGGCGCCTGGACGGAGTGCGCGCGCTGGTGATCGCGACGAGTCGTCTGACCGCGCCGAGCGGCGATCAGATCGCGCTCGATCAGCTCACTCCGGCCGAGGCGGCCGAACTCTTGGTCGGTCGCGGCGTGAGCCTGGTGACGGCGCAGCAGCTGGGATCGTTGGTCGGCGGTCATCCACTCACCCTCGACCACGCCGTTCGCAGCTTGACGGCGGCGCAACGAATGGGAGCCGATCCGCTGCCCACACCGTTTCCGATCTCGGCCGACGACCTGCCGTCGCACATCGCGAGCGCGGTCAGCGCGCTCTCCGACCCGGCGCGGCGCGCGATGCATTTCCTCGCCGCTGCCGAGGTGCTCGGACGGACGTGGCGGGCCACGATGGACCGGGCCGGGGTCCCGCTCGACGTGCTCACCGAGGCCGAGGACGCCGGGGTGATCACGATTACGGCGGCCGACGTGCGATTCACCCATCCTTTGTTCGCTGCCGCTGCGTATGCCGACGCAACACCTGCACAGCGCCGGGTGAGCCACCGCCTGCTCGCGGACATCGCCGACGATCCCGAGCGTTCGCTGTGGCACGAGTCGCGTGCCGTCATCGGTCCGGACGACCGGTTGGCAGGTCGGCTTGCCGAAGTGGCCGAACGCGCCCGTGCCGCGGGTGCGTGCGCAAGCGCCTTCGAGGCGTGGCATCGGGCCGGCGAGCTGTCCTCCCGGGCGGGCACGACAGCGGCGTTCGAGATCCTCGCCGCCGAGGCGGCGCTGCAAGCCGGCAACACCGCGCCGGCGCGCGAGATCATCGAACGGTCACCCCCACTCGAATCGCGCGACCCGGCCCTGGTGCGTCTGGGTGCGTCGTACGAGGCTCGCTCCGGCCATGCCGAGGCCGCCTCGGTCCTGTACCTGCGCTGCGCCGCGCTGCTCGAGGCGGACCAACCAGACCGCGCCGCCTCGGCGTTGCTCGACGCCGTTCGCCTCCCGCTGCGGACCGGCCAGCTGCACGGTGCGCTCGCCGCTCTCGACCGGCTCGACCAGCTGCACGACCGGGTCGAGTCGGTACAGACGCATCTCCAGGTGAGGGTGCTGCGGACCCTGCTCAACTGCACCACCGGCGAATCCGTCGAGACGTTCGTCGAGGCCACCGATGCGCTCGTGCCGAAAGCCGGTCCGCTCGTCGGCGACCTCGGGTTCCTTGCCGACAGTGTCGCGCTGGGACTGGCCTTCCAACGCCAGTACGGTGCAGCACTGGCCCTGGTCGAGCGCCTGCGCATCGCTGCGGCCGAACGAAACGAACCGTCGCTGATCCCGATGCTCGACACCGCCAAGGCGTGCGCGCTCAGCAGCGTCGACCTGCCCGGTTGCATGATCGCCGCGGCCAACGCCGTCGAATGGGCAGATGCGATCGGTCAGCCGAACCTGGGTGCGACCGCACTCGGCTACCTCGGCACCGTTCAGGCCGCGCTGGGCGACGCCGGCGTCTTTGCGACGTCCGATCGAGTGCGCGCCAACGGCACCGAGCACGGGAACGTCTCGGCGGGCTTGGTGCGCGGCTTCTACTGGATCACGATGGGCCAGCCAGAACGTGCCGTCGACGAACTGCTGCCACTCGACGAGTGGGCCGCAGGCGAGCTGAAGATTGTCCTGTTCTGGCAGGCGGATCTCGGTGAGGCCGCCGCACGGTCCGGACACACCGAACTCGCCCGGGCACAGGCCGATCAGCTGCACCGGTTCAATGCGGTGTTCCCGAACCCTTGGTTGGCGGGAGCTGCCGCGCGCGTGGAGGGACTGCTCGCCGATGTCGATGAGTGCGGGGTCTGGCTGGCCGCATCCACCGAGGCTTTCGCCGGCGCCGGCATCACCATCGCCGAGGCACGTTCCGAACTGATCTGGGGCGAGCGGCTCCGTCGGGCACGGCGGCGCAGCGAGGCGCGCCAGCACCTGCTCCGGGCACGCGACCTGTTCACCCAACTCGGCGCGGGACGGTGGATCGAACGGTGCGAGCAGGAGTTGATCGCCGCCGGAGGTGCGACTCAGCCGATCGACCACTCCCATGACGCCGAGCGTGTGCTGACCCCGCAGGAGCTGCAGATCGCTCGGCTCAGCGTCGCCGGACACAGCAACCGCGATATCGGCGCCATCACCTTCATCAGCCCGCGAACCGTCGAGACCCATCTCTCGGCCATCTATCGCAAGCTGGGCGCGCGGAACCGAGCTGCGCTGGCCGCGCTCGCTGCCGCTGATCCGGCGCTGCGCACCACTGCTCCCTGAGCGCACGGGGTTTCCCGGATCACGCACGGGGGTCGGTGGGCGCACGCTGACCGGGTGAACGACCGAACGGAACGTGCCGCTGATCCCGACGGCCACGGTGAAGGTGCCAGTGATGGCCTCCTCGAGATGGCCGATCTGGTCGCCTTCGAGGTCGAGGGCTCCGGCTACTACCTCGTGCCGCTGGGCGCGCTCACCCGATACGAGATCGCGACCTCGACGACCGGCGAGTCGATGACCCCGCTCGGCTGGGGCTGGGCACTGCCGATCGTGCGCTGGAACACGTTCCACAGCGCGCAGATCGACACTTCGATCAGGCTCGCCCCGGGCGTCATCGCGCAGCTCGCCGCGCACCACTTCATCCCCTCCCCACAACCCGCCGGACCCAACTTCGGCCCCGACCAACAAGGAAGTACTCACCCGTGAACACGATCAACGCCCACCGACGCAGGGGCCTCGCCGGCATCGCCCTGCTCACATCGCTCGGACTCTTCGGTGCCGCATGCGGCGACGACAATGTCGCTCGTCGGAGCAGCCCGACCACCGAGTCCGCCTCGGAGACCACGGATGCGACCCAGACTCCGGTCAGCGTCACCGACCCCACCGATTCGACCGACACCACGACCGATGACACGACGGACACCACCGGCACGAGCGGCACCGGTCGGCCCTCCACGTCCGGCGATGCGATCAGCAGCATCGACAGCGCTCAGTCGGGAGCGATCCAGATCATCGCCCAGGGCTCGTTGCGCGATCCGGAGATCGGCACCTACACCGAGGGTGCGAGTGGCAGTGGCTTCTTCATCTCCGCCGACGGGTACGCCGTCACCAACAACCACGTCG
>JANXUX010000366.1 GCA_025351965.1 Actinomycetes bacterium
AGCGGCTCTTCCAGTCGGTGGTGATGCCGAGCCGGAAGCCATAGGGGTTGATCTTCTGACCCATCAGTTGGTCTCCTCTTCTGAGGCGTCTGTCTCGTCGTCCGCTGCCTCGTGGGCTTGGGCCTCTTCCGCAGTGGCACCGAATCCAGCGGATTCGGCGCTTTCGACGGTGTCGAAGTACACCTCGGCGACAGTCTGGTTGTAGTAGCGGGTGCCGGGCTCGTGGTACTTCATCGAGTTGGCGTTGCCCTTGATCTCGTAGCCGGCGGGAGCTGAACCATCCTCGTTCGGCAGCGCGCTGCCGTCCCACTGAGGCTGAGCATCGGCGACGGCGTCGTCGGTCATGTGCTCGACCTGGGGAGTCTCGACGGCGTCTTCACCCTTGAGGCCCTGGGCCCGGTCACGGCTACGGGCGACGCGCTCGCGGCGGGCAGCGGTGCTGCTCACGGCGCCACGACGGCGGCCGGAAGCGGTGCGGTTGGCGTCCTTGGCCTGGACCACGGCGAGGCGGGTGTCGTCGAGACGGTCCAGCACGATCGTGATGTGACAGGTGCGCTTGTTGATCCGAGTGCCGCGGCCACGGGCACGGGCGGCGAAGCGGCGCAAGGTCGGGCCCTCGTCCGCGAAACACGCCTTCACGTACAGCTCCTCGGGGTCCATCTCGTCGTTGTGCTGGGCGTTGGCCACGGCACTGGCGAGGACCTTGCGGACCGTGACGGCGATGCCCTTGTCGGTGAACTGAAGCACCTCGTCGGCCTGCTTGACCGGCAGGTCGCGGATGATGTTGAGCACCAGGCGAGCCTTGCTGGCCGAGCTGCGGATGTAGAGGGCAGACGCCTTCGTGCCGCCCTTTTCGCCGGCGACGAAGTTCTTCTCGTTGAGCTTGGGACCGGTCACTTTCGTCTCGCGTTCTTCTCTTGGCCGGCGTGGTACCTGAAGGTACGTGTCGGCGAGAACTCACCGAGCTTGTGACCGACCATGGATTCGGTGACATAGACCGGCACGTGCTTGCGTCCGTCGTGGACCGCAATCGTGTGACCGACCATGTCGGGGATGATGGTGCTGCGACGCGACCAGGTCTTGATGACCTTCTTGTCGTTCGCGGCGTTCATGGCGTCGACCTTCTTCAGCAGATGGTCGTCGACGAACGGGCCCTTCTTCAGGCTGCGGGACATGATTACCTCCGACCCTTGCTGGTCCGGCGGCGGCGAACGATGAGGTCCTGTGACGCCTTCTTCTTGTTGCGAGTACGACCCTCGGGCTTGCCCCAGGGAGAAACGGGCGGACGACCGCCGGATGTACGACCTTCGCCACCGCCCAGGGGGTGGTCGACCGGGTTCATCGCCACACCACGGGTCTGCGGGCGGATGCCCTTCCAGCGGTTGCGACCGGCCTTGCCGATGGTCACGAGCTCGTGCTCGCTGTTGCCGACTTCGCCGACGGTTGCCCGGCAGTCGATCAGCACGCGGCGCATCTCAGTGGATGGCAGGCGCACGGTGGCGAACTGGCCGTCCTTGGCGACGAGCTGTACGGCCATACCTGCCGAGCGAGCCATCTTGCCGCCGCCACCGGGGCGCAGCTCGACGTTGTGGATGACGGTACCGACGGGCAGGAAGCGCATCGGCATCGCGTTGCCCGGCTTGACATCGCTGCCCTGGCCGCTCTGGACGTGGTCACCGACATGCAGGCCCTTGGGAGCCAGGATGTAGGCCTTCTCGCCGTCTGCATAATGCAGGAGGGCGATGCGGCAGGTGCGGTTGGGGTCGTACTCGATGGCAGCGACCTTGGCGATGACGCCGTCCTTGGTCCGCTTGAAGTCGATGATGCGGTACTGGCGCTTGTGTCCGCCACCGATGTGGCGCGACGTCTTGCGACCGTGCACGTTGCGGCCACCGGTGCGGTGGCGCGAGGACAGGAGCGTCTTCTCCGGCGTCGACTTGGTGACTTCGGAGAAGTCGGGCGACGTCTGGAAGCGACGTCCGGCGCTGGTTGGTTTGCGTGAGCGAATGGCCATGGGAGTTCTCGTTCTCAGTTCTCGAACAGCGGGATGTCGTTGCCGGCGGCGAGTGTGACGATGGCGCGCTTGGTGTCGGGCTTGCGACCCTGCCGGTTGTTCTTGCGAGCGCGGGTCACCTTGCCGGGACGGTTGAGTGTGTTGACCTTGACGACCTTGACGCCCCAGATGGACTCGACGGCGTCGTGGATCTCGGGCTTGCTGGCGCTCGGGTGCACGATGAACGTGTAGACGTTCTGCTCGATGAGCGCGTAGCTCTTCTCCGAGACGACCGGCGAGATGATGATGTCGCGGGGGTCTTTCATGACTCGTCACTCTCTTCTGCGGAATCGTCTGCGGCGGCGGCTGCGCCGGGCTTGGAGAAGCCAGCGGCCTCGGCGGCATCCTCGGTGGCGAACCACACTTCGGCGATGGTCGCCTTGTAGTAGCGGCTGCCGGGCACGTGGTAGAGGTTCGACTGGGCGTTGCCCTTGATGTCGAAACCCTCCGGAGCGGAGCCGTCCTCGAGCGGAGCGTGACTGCCGGGACCGTTCGGGCCATCGGCGGTTGCCGACGAACCAGCTGCGAACGAGCTGCGCTCGCCGCCGGCCTTGATCAGCGGTGCGCCGGTCGGAAGATTGTCCTTGGTGAACACGATCGTCTCGTTGCAGAGCACGTCGTAGGCGTTCAGTTCGCCGACTTCGATCAGCTGGACGTGCTGCAGGTTGCGGAAGCTCTTGACCAGCGCCACTTCGTCACGGCTGTGGACGACGAGCACCGAGCGGGTGAGGCCGAGGCCGGCCAGCGCAGCAACGGCGGTCTTGGTGCTCGGGGCATCGATGCCCCAGCTGTCGAGGACGAGGACCTTGCCCTCGTTCGCTCGATCCGACAGTGCGGAGCGCAGCGCGAGCTTGATCATCTTCTTCGGGGTCTTCTGGCTGTATTTACGCGGCTTCGGTCCGAGGGCGACACCACCACCGCTGAAGTGCGGGGCGCGGGTCGAGCCCTGGCGAGCATTGCCGGTGCCCTTCTGCTTGAAGGGCTTCTTGCCGCCGCCGCTGACTTCGGCACGGGTCTTGGTCGACTGCGTGCCGGCACGACGGTGCGCGAGCTGGGCGGTCACGACCTGGTGCATGACGGGCACGTTCGGCTGCGTGCCGAACATCTCGGCGTCGAGCTCGACGCTGCCGGCGTCTGCGCCCTTCACGTTCTTGAGGGTTACCGAAGGCATGGGTTCACTTCCCCTTCACTGCGTTGCGCACGATCACGACGCCACCGTTCGGGCCGGGAACCGAGCCCTTGACGAGCAGTAGGCCGCGCTCGAGATCGGCTTCGACGATCTCCAGGTTCAGCGTCGTGACCTGCTCATGGCCCATGTGACCGGCCATCTTGAGGCCCTTGAGCACGCGTCCCGGGTAGCTGCACGATCCAATGGAACCGGGCGCACGGTGATGCTTGTGGTTACCGTGGCTGGCGCCTTGGCCCTTGAAGTTGTGACGCTTCATGACGCCGGCATTGCCCTTACCACGGCTGATCGCGGTGACATCGACCTTCTGACCCTTGGTCAGGGTGTCGACGGCGATCTCCTGGCCGACGGAGAAACCGTCGACGTTCTCGAGACGCAATTCGACGAGGCGACGCCCGGGGGCGACTCCCGCCTTGGTGAAGTGCCCCGCTTCGGGCTTGGTCAGCTTCTTGGCATCCTTGGACCCGTAGGTCACCTGGAGTGCCGTGTAGCCGTCGCGCTCGGTGGTCTTGACTTGCACCACGCGTGCCGGCTCGACGCGCAGGACGGTGACGGGGACAATTCGATTGTCCTCGGCCCACACCTGGGTCATGCCGACTTTTTCGCCGACGATCGCTTGTTGTGCCATGGCGGCAGCCTTTTCGTCCGGACCCGGGCAACCGGGTTCTTGGTTGGTACGAGGCTGGTGTCATGTGCGACCTGCATGGAATTGACCAGAGGCAGGGTGCGGACACCATTCACGCAAATGCTCCGAGGGCACAGCCCGCGGAGCATCGAGATCAGATTGTGCCGTGCCGTTCCCCGGTGAGAACACCCGGGCGAGCACGGACTTCAGTTGCAGTGCTGGTGAACGGTTCCTCTGACGAGGCGCCGAACACAAGCAGGAAACCCTATCCGGCGTTCCGGCGCGATTCCACGGGATGCCCTCGATGTTTCGAGCTGATTCGGCCCGATCGACGCGCGATCAGTCGAATTCGCTGATCGCGACGATCCGGCGTTCTGCCACAGACCGCTTGGCGGTCAGACCGATGACCAACGGCGCCCGTCCATCGTGCGCGTCGGCGGGGGCGCCGGGTCCCGGCTGGTGATCCGCACGATGTGCAGGTCTCCGACGGTGCCGGCGGCCACCGCACCCTGGACCGACGCATGTGCTGGGTCGAACCGACGCATGTGCTGGGTCGAAGCGGCGGTTGAACCCGATCTGCAGCGCGACACCTGCGGTGGCCACGGCGCCCGGTCCACGGCAGCGAGGTCGAGCGAGACGGGTTTCTCGCAGAAGATGGCCTTGCCGGCGTGTGCCGCGGCGATCAGGAGCGCTTGGTGGGTGTCGGCGCCCGTGCAGATCGCGACGGCGTCGACCTCGGCCGAGGCGAGGACCTCGGCTGCATCACGCCGATTCGGCCGACCCCGAGGACGGCGATGCGCAGCGGGGAGTTCGGTGTGGTCATGGCGATCATCATGCTGTCGCTGCGCCACCAGGCAACTCGTGGAGCGGCGCGGCCGTGCCGTGGCGGCCCTCGCCGGCTGCGAACCGCTCTGCTCCGGCCTGTGTCTCGCCGCTGCGGATGACTTCCAACCCTCGTCGCGTCTCGTTGGCCATTGCCTCGTCACGGGGCAGGTCCCACTGTTCGTACGAGCTCAGTCGGTCGCTCCGCAGGCACGCTTGGGGCGCAGATGCGATCTCCGCTGCGAGGGTGACGGCGGTTTCCAGCGCGGTCCCGGGTGCGCACAGCCGATTGGCAAGGCCGATTCGCAGAGCCTCGTCGCCGCTGACGCCGCGGCCGGTGAGGATCAGGTCGAGCGCATGGCTGTGGCCGATCAGACGGGTGAGCCGCACCGTGCCCCCGTCCACCAGCGGCACACCCCAGCGGCGGCAGAACACGCCGAACACCGCATCGGTGGCCGCGACACGGAGGTCGCACCATGCGGCGAGCTCGATCCCGCCGGCGACGGCGTGGCCCTCGACGGCAGCGATCACCGGCTTGGCGAGCACCATCCGTGATGGTCCCATGGGACCGTCACGGGTGACGTCGGCATCGACCCGGTTGCCCTGACCGGCGGAGATGGCTTTCAGATCGGCTCCTGCGCAGAACGTGCCGCTGGCGCCCGTCAGCACCGCGACGGACGCCGAGTCGTCAGCTTCGAAGGCTCGGAATGCTTCGACGAGCAGCGCAGCCGTTGGACCATCCACCGCGTTGCGCACCTCCGGTCGGTTGATCGTGACGACGACCACGCTCCCCCGCCGTTCCACCACGACCTGGCTGGCGCTCACGGCCCGCCCTCGATCAATCGGTGAACGGACACGTGGTAGTCGCCGCCCGATACGAACGGCGCACGCGTCCAGGTCGCGAACCGGTGGACCATCTCCAGACCGCTCGCGGCGCAGTGGTCGTCCCATTCGGCGAGGGTGTATCCGTCGCGTTCGAGAGAGAACCCCGCGACCACGCGTCCGCCCGGCAGCAGGTGTTGGGCGAGGTTGTGCACGATCAGGCGGCGGTCGGCAGGCTCACAGAAGAGCATGACGTTGCCCGGCATCGCGACGGTCTGGAAGCGATTCGGCAGCTGCATCCTGGCCAGGTCGTCGACGCGCCATGACTGGCCGGGCGCCTTTGCCATCGCGGCGGCCACCATGTCCGCGTCGAGGTCGACCCCGGTGACGTCGATGCCGCGACGGGCGAGCTCGATCGCGATCCGCCCCGTGCCACAACCGGCATCGAGGACCGTGCCGGGGTCCATCGCGGTGATGAAGTCGGCCTCGCCGTGCACATCGTTGCCGGCGGCAGCGAGCCGCTCGAAGCGGGCGTCGTAGTCGGCGATGTCGATCGCCCGTCGCCACTCGACCCAGCGCGGCGACACGAGCGCCGCGTTCGGGAACTCGGTCGCGTCCATGCTGTGATGGTACGGCTGCGGCGACCGCCGTTGCGACGTCGTCCTACGATGCGGCCATGGGAGAACTGCGCGTCGTCCGCCACACCGATCACTTCGATGAGGGCTGCAGGTTCTACGGCGACATCCTCGGTTGGACAGTCACCAAGGCGTGGGACGAGCCGTCGCCGGGGCGCATCTTCGGGTACGGCGACTCGGCACGCGTCGAGTTGTTGCCGCTCGACGGTGCGCCGGCGGTCGCCGGTGTCTACCTCGCCGTGGAGGTCGAAAATGTCTCGGCGGTCCATGCCACGATCCTCGCTGCCGGTATGTCAGCGACTCAGCCCATGGCCGATCAGCCGTGGGGCCACCGCAATTTCGGCATCGTCGATCCGACCGGGCTCACGATCGTGTTCTTCGAGGTGATCGAGTGAGGGATGCTGCACAACGGATCGAGGGGCAGGTCGCTGAGTTCCAGCGCGACGGCGTGACAGTCGTCCGCGGGCTGCTCGACGCGCCGCAGGTCGCTGCGCTCGCCGATGCCGTCGAGCAGAACATCGCCGACCCGAGTCCGTGGTCGTGCGACTACGCCGCAGTCGGCTCGCCCGGCCGGTTCTTCGACGACTACGTCAATTGGCGGCGCTTCGCCGCTTACCACGACGTCGCACTGGCCTCGCGCGTGCCGCATGTCGCCCGGGCCCTGATGCAGAGCGACACCGTCCGTTTCTTCCACGAGCACGTCCTGGTCAAAGAGCCCGGCACCGCCGCAGTCACACCATGGCACCACGATCAGCCCTACTACTGCGTGGACGGCCGCCAGAACGTGAGCCTCTGGATCACCCTGGATCCCGTGCCAGCCGCCGCCGGGGTGGAGTTCCTCACCGGATCGCACCGCTGGAACCGACAGTTCGTACCACGCACGTTCGTGGATTCGGCCGCATATGCGCCCGCCGCGCCCGGATACGAGTACGTCCCGGACATCGACGCCGAACGCGAGCAGCATCGCTTCGTTCGCTTCGACGTCGAGCCCGGCGACGCGATCGCGTTCTCGTACCGAACACTGCACGCCGCGCCGGGCACGGCCGGGTTGACCACCGCCCGCCGCCGCGCCGTCAGCATGCGCTACGTCGGCGACGACGCCGTCTTCGCGCTCCGTCCGTGGAAGCACTCGCCACCGTTCGAGCCATTGGACCTGGTCGTCGGCGGACCGCTCGACGACGAGCGGTTCCCGGCGATCCCGCCCGTCGTGTAACCCCTCTCGGGAGCGGGACGAAGCGCGCCCTCGGGATGCTGTCGTCCCGTGCAGCGGGACTGACCGCGCCGGAGGGCGCGGAACGTCCCACCCCTCGCCCACCCCACGTCCCACCTCTCGCCGAGCCCTCTCCTAGCCCTGCTCGACGGGACGCTCGGCCAGCGTCACGTCGACGGTCACCGTCGTGCCGTCGCGCTCGACGGTGACCTGCACGTCGTCGCCCGGCTGGTGTCCACGGATGGCGCCGATGACGCCGCCGGTGCCGTCGACCGCGGCACCGTCGACCTCCACCACGACATCACCGACCTGCAGCCCGGCGTCATCGGCCGGTGAGTCGGGGCTGATGTCGGTCACGATCGCACCCTGGCCGCCGTCGACACGCTCAGTCAGGCCGACGCCGAGGAAGCCCGAGTCGCGCACTCCCCCGTCGGCCTGGTCGCGCAGCACCTCGATCTCTGTCAGCACCTCGTCGATCGAGATCGCGAACCCGATGTTCGACGCTGTGTTCGTACCGTCGCCGAGCGCGACCGCAGTGTTGATCCCGACGACCTGACCAGCGGCGTTGACGAGCGGCCCGCCGGAATTGCCGGAGGAGATCGCGGCGTCTGTCTGGATCAAGCCGTCGAGCGCGCCATTCTCGGTCAGCAGTGTGCGGTCGAGTGCGCTGACGATGCCGAGCGTGACACTGGCCTCACCGTCAAGGTCCAGTGCGTAGCCGATCGCGATCACGTCGTCGCCGACTCGCACCGTCGTGGGATCGGCCAGCGTGGCCGGCGTCAAGCCCGTGACCTCGACCTGCAACAGAGCGAGGTCGTTGTCGGGATCTGCGGCGAGCACCGTGGCCGACCGCGGTTCGCGCTCGCCCTCGAGCCGGACCCTCACGGTCTCGGCCCCGTCGACGACGTGGGCGTTGGTCAGGATCTGACCATCGGTGGTGAGCACGACGCCGGTGCCGACGCCCTCGCCCGTGAAGTCGCCTTCGGCGACATCGGACGACACGCTGACCACGCTCGGGCGCAGCGACGCCGTCACCCCGGCCACGTCGATCCGCTGATCCAGCTCCGAACCGCGTGCTCCGCCGACAACCGGGGCCTGCGTCGACGGTCGATAGGCACTGGGTGCGTCGTTGCGTTCGAGGCGGGCACCGACGTACACGCCCAGCAGACCAGCGCACGAGGCGATGGCCATGATGCCAAGCGTCCGGGCCACCGCTGCGTGACGAAAAGGCCGTCTCCACCGGTTCAGCCTGGTGATCGCGGCAGGCACGACCGTCGGCACCGGTGGGGGCATCGGAACGAACGGATCACCGATGTGCGGCGGCGGGAACGACGACGGCATACGACCAGTCTGACCGTTCGAACGCCATCGCGCGCCGTGGGGCCGGGCAATGTTCGGCTATCGATCGCCGGCTACAGCGTCTCGGACCTGCAGGATGAGGTCGTCCAGGGACCGTCCGGGCCCGCCGACGACCACCGGGGTGCCCGCTGCCCTGATCCGGTCAGCCGTTTCCCGAGCGAGATCACCGCACTCAGGATTGACCACGGTCAAGACCGCGACGTCGATCTCGTGATCACCGCAGAAGCGGACGAGTTCGTCCGCAGGCATATCGGCGCCGAGGTGATGCACCCGCCAGTTGTTGTCGCGAAGGACCACGGCTGCCATGGTCGTGGCCAACGAGTGGCGATCGCCGGAGACCGCAGCGACCATGACGGTGCCCCGCCGCCGGCCGCGGGGTCGGGGGGCCACCTCTCCGAGGATCCGCTCGGTGATCGCCGATGCTCGGTGCTCGACCCAGACCGACAGCTTGCCGTCGTGCCAGTCCTGGCCGATCCGCAGGAGCGATGGCACGATGACCTGCTGGATGAGGTCGACGAGCGGGGTGTGCTCGGCGACGAGCGCGCCGGCGAGGTCTCGTGCGGCGAATTCATCTCCGGTCGACAGCGCCGCATGCATCTTCCCTGCCGCCCTCGCCAGTCTCGGCGCACCGGGCGGTTTCGCGCGGGTCGGAGTGCGTCGGGCCTCGAGGAACGCCGCAAGGTCATGGCGCTGGACGCGGTACCGGCCGTCGACCACGGCGGCCGGCAGCTTCCCCGCTCGCACCCAGCGGTACACCGTCTGGTAGTGCACGCCGACTTCTTCGGCGACGTCATCGAGTTCGAGCTCCTCGTCGGGCAGGGCCACGTCTCCCAGGGTAGACAGTCGAACGGAATCGCGTGCGAATTATTGATGAACGATGCTAATTCATGTTTAACGATGTTAAAGTTCGCTCATCGCCATTTCCGGCGGTTCAACTCCCCCTCGAAGGAGCATCCCGATGGACATCACCCTGAGCGAGAACCAGTACAACCTGGTCTACAACTCGCTCTCGTTCGTCATTGCCAGTATGGGCGCAGCGTTGCTGTTCTTCCTGCTGGTGCGCAACCGAGTCGCCCCCCAGCACCGCATGGCCGTGACCCTGTCGACGCTCGTCGTCGGTATCGCGTTGTACCACTACGTACGCATCTTCGGATCCTGGAATGACGCGTTCAGCTACACCAACCGCAAGTTCGTCCAAGACGGTCGGCCGTTCAACGAGGGCTACCGATACGTCGACTGGCTCCTCACCGTGCCGCTGCTGCTCGCCGAACTCGTTGTCGTGCTCAAGCTGGCCAAGGTCAAGACTCGCAGTTTGCTGGTGCGCCTCTCGATCGCAGCCGTGGCCATGATCGCCCTCGGCTACCCGGGCGAGATCGCTGCGTCCGACAGTTCGGCCCGCACGATCTGGGCGGTTGCATCGACGGTGCCGTTCCTGTACATCCTGTTCGTGCTCTTCGTCGAGCTCGGTCGGTCGCTCGATCGCCAGAGCGACGGCGTCAGGAAGTTGCTCGATGTGCTGCGCTACATCATCCTGGCCACCTGGGGCGTCTACCCGGTCGCCTACATGCTTCCGTCGCTGATGGACAACCAGGCCAACGCGGAAGTGGCCCGCCAAGTCATGTACTCGCTCGGCGATGTGCTCGCCAAGCCGCTGTTCGGTCTCCTCGTGCTCGCCATCGCCCTCGCCAAATCACGCGAGGACGGCTATGTCGAGGCAGGCCTCGTCGGTGCCGGATCCTCGGACCACGCATAGATCGCTGAGACACCTGCGTGAACCTCGGTTCTTGAACATTCCCTCCCCGCATCCGTCCCGGCACCCGATCAGGGGTGCCGGGACGTCTCGCACAGCACGAAAGGCGTCTTGATGACTGCCATGACATGGGTGAGCCGGATCCAGCCTCTCGCAAGAGACGGAGAAACCAGCCGGCTTCACCGGCTCGAACGACATCGTCATGTCATCGCAGTGTCTGCTGGCGCCGCAGCAGTGGCCGCGACGCTCGCCGGTTGGACGCCGAGCTCGAACACTGCGATGGCGGTCGTGATCATGGCGATCGGCATCGGCATGCCGCACGGAGCACTCGACATCGTTCTCGGCCCCCGAATGGCCCGACCGGCGGCGTTCTTCGGGGCCTACCTCGCCGTTGCAGCCACCTCAGTACTGATCTGGCTCCTCGCCCCGGTACTCGGTCTGGTCACGTTCTTCGCCGCTTCATGGTTCCACTTCGCCCGCGGAGACTCCACTCACCATCGTCACCTCGGTAGTGCAGGCCCGCTCTTGGGCATGTCGACGGCCGGCTGCGCGATCGGGCTCCCCCTTGCGTTCCATCCCGGGATCGTGACGCCGGTGCTGTCAGATCTACTGATGGGAACCACGGCCCCGACCGTCGAGCAGGTCGCCACCCTCGGTTGGATGATTGCCTGTCCGTCGATCGTCGTGGGCATCGTGGCCGGTCTCGCCGCGCTGCAGATCCGTCGCTACGCCAGCGCAGTCGAGCTGTTGACCATCGCGGTGTTGAGTGGCGTCGTTCACCCACTGATCTCGTTCGCGCTGTACTTCGCGCTCTGGCATTCGCCCCGCCACCTGATCACGCTCGACATCGATACGAGGACCTGGGCGAGAACTGCGGCTGCGACAGTAGCGACGTTGATCATCGGCACGATCACCTGGCGCGTCACCGACCCCTCGCCAGCCACGGCAGCCCGAGTGGTGTTCATCGGCCTCGCCGCGCTGACCGGGCCCCATCTCGTGGTCACCGAGCGGCTTCGATCCGCAATCAGCTTTTCGGGCGCGCCACGAGCGTTGCGTCGCCGCTGATCGACGTGCCGTCGCGTGAGTACTCGATGGTCACCTTGTCACCGGGGGCGCTGTCGCGAATGGCGCCGATCAACCCGCCCTGACCGTTGATCTCGGCCCCGTCGACGTGAGTCACGACGTCTCCGACCTTCAGCCCGAGCTTGTCTGCCGGCGAACCTGCCTGCACCTCCGAGACGATTGCTCCACGCCCACCATCATGTCGATCCTCGACCCCGATCCCGAGGTACCCCTCGACCCGCGTGTCCGTGCTCCCTGCGCTTTGCAGTTGCCCGACGATCTTGGTGATCTCCTTGGTCGAGATCGCAAAGCCGATGTTGTTGGCTGCGTTCGTCGCGTCGCCGCGGGCGACGGCGGTGTTGATGCCGATCATCTCGCCGGCCGCGTCGACGAGCGGACCGCCCGAGTTGCCGGACGAGATCGCTGCATCGGTCTGGATCAACCCGTCGAGCGCACCCTCGTCGGTGATCATCGAACGGTTCAGCGCCGACACGATCCCCGACGTCACGGACGCATCGCCTTCGAGGTCGAGGGCGTAACCCATCGCGACCACTGGCTGACCGACGTGCACCGAGGCGCTGTCGGCGAGCGTCATCACCGGCAGGTCTTTTCTATCGATCTCGAGCAGGGCGAGGTCGTTGCCGACGTCGATTCCGAGCACCTTTGCGTCGACGGGCTCACTCTGTCCGTCGAGCAGGACCCGGACCGCGGTTGCATCGGCGACGACATGCGCGTTGGTCAAGATCTGCCCAGTGGCAGTGAGGATCACGCCGGTGCCGACGCCTTCACCCTTGCCGGCCGACGACGAGACGTCGACGGACACCTTGACGACGGAGTTGCGGATCCGGGCGACGATGCTGATCACGTCGAGTCCACCAGCGCCGCCCGCCGATTGGCCGGGCGGCTCGGTCGCCGGGGCGACGGTGACCGGGGACGAGGACCCTGCCGAGGTCGTGATGGTGGCAGACGTGGCCGCCGATTTCGTGTCACCGCTGGTCGATGCCCGGGCAGCAGCGAATGCGCCGATCGCACTGAGCAGACATGCGGCCACGACGATCAACACGTTGCGACGCCGGTGATCGCCCTTGGGCAGCACGGCATCGCCGAGCACGACCGAGCCGTGCGGGGCAACCGGCCAGTCCACGGCCTGGGGCAAACCATGGGGTACCGAGTACGGCGGCTCCGCCGGAAGTTCGGGAGGAGCGAACGGAGACGTCATCTCGTCTGTATAACGCGGATTGCGCCGGATGGGTTCGCGGGCGCGAACTTCTCGTCCGTCCGTGTACCCCGTTCGCGTCGCCCGGTCGCTGACGTCTTGACCCACACGCGAAGAGAGGGCAGCCGCATCGGCTGCCCTCTCTGTCACGGTCCGAGAACCGGGGTGTCGCTGGTGTCAGCTGCCCTGGATCTTGATCTCGATGTCCACACCGGCCGGCAGCTCGATGCGCTGCAGGCTGTCGATGGTCTTCGGGTTGGGATCGATGATGTCGATCAGGCGCTTGTGGACGCGCATCTCGAAGTGCTCACGTGAGTCCTTGTCGATGTGCGGTCCGCGGATGACCGTGTAGCGATGCTTGTCTGTCGGCAACGGGATCGGCCCGACCACGGTGGCCGAGGTACGAGTGACCGTCTCGACGATCTTCTTGGTCGACTGATCGATGATCTCGTGATCGAACGCTTTGATACGAATGCGGATGCTCTGTGCCATGGTCGTTCAGCTCACTTCAAGATCTTGGTGACGCGGCCGGCGCCGACGGTACGACCACCCTCACGGATGGCGAAACGCAGACCCTCGTCCATCGCGATCGGCTTACCCAACTCCACCGTCATCTGCACATTG
>JANXUX010000443.1 GCA_025351965.1 Actinomycetes bacterium
GCCGCCGACGAGCGCGGCGGACAGTTCCCGATGGTGGTGGCCGGACTGACCAAGGCCGACATACGCGCCCTGTCGCAGGTCGCCGGGTTGCGGACCTGGGACAAGCCGGCCGCAGCATGCCTGGCGAGCCGTGTCCCGTACGGCACAGCCGTGTCGGTCGGCATCCTCAGCCGGGTCGACCGCGCCGAGGCCGCCATCCGCGCGCTCGGGTTCCGCCAGCTGCGCGTCCGGCACTACGACGACACGGCGCGGATCGAGGTCGATCTCGGCGAACTGCCTGCAGTGGTCGCTGCCCGCGAGGCCGTGGTGGCCGCCGTGAAGGGCGCCGGCTACCGGTACGTCACATTGGATCTGGAGGGCTTTCGGTCTGGGAATCTCAACGACGGTCACGTAGGGTCGCGCCCATGAAGCTCTCCATGATGATCAACTACGCCGGCGGCTTCCAGCAGGCCGTGGAACAGGTCGTCGCCCTCGAGAAGGCCGGCCTCGATCAGGTGATGATCGCCGAGGCGTACAGCTTCGACGCGGTCAGCCAGGTCGGCTATCTCGCTGCAAAGACGTCGACGGTGCAGATCGGCACCGGCATCCTCAACGTCTACAGCCGCACTGCGGCGTTGATGGCGATGACGGCTGCGGGCTGCGACTACATCAGCGACGGTCGGTTCCTGCTCGGCCTCGGTGCCAGCGGGCCGCAAGTCGTCGAGGGCTTCCACGGCGTGCCCTACGAGAAGCCGATGGTGCGGATCAAGGAGTACATCGAGGCCTGCCGAATGATCTGGAAGCGCGAAGCCCCGTTCGACTACCAGGGCCAGACCGTGACGGCTCCGCTGCCGGCCGGGCAGGGCACCGGCCTCGGCAAGGCGCTGAAGATCATCAACCATCCGTTGCGCAGCGACATCCCGATCTGGTGGGCGAGCCTCAAGGACCGCAGTGTCGAGGCGACCGCCGAGATGGCCGACGGCTGGCTGCCGATCTTCTTCGTGCCCGACAAGTTCCAGCAGGTGTGGGGCAAGGCGCTCAAGGCAGGTACCGCCAAGCGCGATCCCTCGCTCGCCACGCTCGACATCTCCGCCGGCGGCATGGTCGCGATCGGTGAGGACCTCGTCGGCGATAAGCAGAAGGCGATCCTCGACTTCGCCCGCCCGCAGGTCGCGCTCTATGTCGGTGGCATGGGTGCCCGGGGCAAGAACTTCTACAACGACATCTGCTCGGCCTACGGCTACGAGCGCGAGGCCGTCGAGGTCCAGGACCTGTACCTCGACGGCAAGAAGAACGAGGCCGCTGCGGCGGTGCCCGGCGAAATGCTCGAGCTGTCCCACCTGGTCGGACCGCGCAGCTACGTCAAGGAGCGCATCGGCGCTTTCAAGGAAGCGGGCGTGACCGTGCTCGCGATCAATCCCGTCGGTCCCGATCCGGTGAAGACCGTCGAGACCCTGCGCGAGATCATCTCCGAATCATGATCGTCGTCCGGCACTGTCGCGCGACGAGGTCACCGACAAGGGTCCGCTGCGCTGAGTGATCCATCGCGCCGCTACGTTGGCGCGATGACCGACATCGGGGGTTCCGTGGCGGCCGGCTGGGAGCCGGTCCGCGACGCATTCGTCAACAACTTCGACTCACCGGACGAGGTCGGCGCCGGCGTGTCCGTCTATCACCGTGGCACCAAGGTCGTCGATCTCTGGGGCGGTTCGTTCGACGCGGCCAGGACGGCGCCGTACACCGAGGACACGTTGCAGTTGGTGTTCAGCACGACCAAGGGCATCACCGCGATCGCACTGGCGATCTGTGCCGACCGCGGCCTGATCGACTACGGCGCTCCCGTCGCGCAGTACTGGCCGGAGTTCGCAGCGCACGGCAAGTTCGAAGCAACCGTGGCTCAGCTGGTCTCGCACCAGTGCGGGCTGTACACCGTCGACGGTGACATCACCATCGACGAAGCACTCGACTGGCCAACGGTGACGGCGCGCCTCGCTGCGACTGCGCCGCGCTGGCCGATCGGCAGCGCCCACGGCTACCACGCGCTGACGTTCGGCTGGTTGGCCGGCGAGCTCGTCCGCCGCGTCGACCCCACCCATCGCAGCCTGGGGACCTTCGTGCGCGAGGAGATCGTCGAGCCGCTCGGCGTGAACCTGTGGATCGGTCTGCCGGAACGCGAGGAATCGCGAGTGTCGCCCATGATCCCGTCACCGCCGCCGGACGACCCGGCGATGGCCGAGCTCGCCGCGAAGTTCATCGGACCGGGCACGCCGGCAGGCGATGCGCTGTCGCTCAACGGTGCGTTCGGCCAGCTCGCCCTCGCCGAGGAGGGCAAACCGTTCACGTTCAACACCCGTGCGGTGCACGCGGCCGAAGTCCCTGCGGCGAACGGCATCTCCGATGCCCGTTCGCTGGCCCGGGTCTATGCGGCCACGCTCGCCCCGGTCGATGGCGTGCGGCTGTTCAGCGACGCCACCCGCGACACGGCGCGTGTCACGGTCACGCCCGAGGGCGAGGGCGACGTCTGCTTGATCATGGGCACGACGTTCGGCATGGGCTTCATGACCCATGGGGCGTTCACACCGTATTCGGGCCCGGGTTGCTACGGCCATCCGGGTGCCGGCGGCTCGGTCGCGTTCGCCGACCCTGGCCGCAACATGGCCTTCGCCTACGTGATGAACCAGATGGCCGGCAACCTCGCCGGCGACCTGCGCGCCCAGGCCGCGATCGACGCCGCAGCCGCCTG
>JANXUX010000450.1 GCA_025351965.1 Actinomycetes bacterium
GCTTCTGGCCGGCGTTGAACTTGCCGACCCGGATCGTGCCGTCGCGGCGCTTGCGCGACCGCAACCATCGCCAGTCCGCAGGTGAGAAGCGGTTCAGTCGGCGCATATCGGACCGGTAGGCGGCCGAGACGATGCCGAGCACGATCGGGATCGGGAGCGCGAACCCGGAGAACACGTGGACGAGCTTGACGATTCGGCGGTGGCCGATCGGTGCCGACAAGAAGCCGTTGTAGAGGATCGCTGCGGTCGTGATGCACGTCAGCATCAGCACGGCGATGGTGCGATGAACGGCGCGCTCGACGCGTCCGAACCGGTGGATCAGCGTGGTCGGCCGGGCCGGCGGTGCGTCGTCAACCGACAGGCTCATCGTCCCGCCCGTTCGACTCGCCGATCCACCCGTCGACGTCGTAGTTGCCTTCCTGCTGCCAGTAGCCAGGGACCACGTCGGCGGTGAGCTCGATGCTCGACAGCCACTTCGTGCTCTTGTAGCCGTACATCGGGGCGACGCACATCCGCACCGGGCCACCGTGATCGTGGGTGACCGGACCACCGAGCATCTGCAGGGCCACGATCACGTCGCTGCGCCTGGCCTGTTCGAGGGTGAGGCTCTCGGTGTACGTGCCGTCGAACGAACCGAAGCTGATCGCCTTCGCCTGCGCCGTCGGTCGGGCGGCGTCGAGCAGGTCGGACAGGCGCACGCCGCTCCAGTGCACCTCCGGGACCCGCCAGCCCGTGACGCACTGGAAGTCGCGTACCAGCTCTGTCTGGGGCATCGCCTGGAGGTCGGTGAGGCTGTACGTCGCCGGTGACTGGACCAGCCCTCCGATCTCGAGCGTGTAGTTGCCGGCGTTCTTGCGCGGGACCGAACCCGTGACCGAGTAGTAGCGGAACGTCGAGCCGAGCGGGAACAGCGCCAGGAGGCCGGTCGGGTCGGCGTTCTGCACCGGAGCCAACCAGCGCGCGAGATGGTCCTGTACTGTCCGTCCGCCGAGGACTCCCGCTGCGCCGACTGCGGCGAGACCGAGCACGATCCGGCGTCCGACAGGTGTGCCCTCGCCGGCCGTCGCTGGCGAAGGGGGTGTCGGGATCGCCGGCATCGCTGCGCTGTGGCTAGCGACGCGGTCGGGAGCCGGAGCCGAGCCGACCGAGGCCGGAGGCGATGTACAACAGCCCGCCGAGTGCGATCACCGGGCCCGCGACGGCCCAGAAGTTGGAATTCGTCATCGAACTGCCGTGCACGACGCCGAGTCCCTGCAACATGAACAGCAGTCCGAGGAGGGTGATGATCACTCCTGTCACGATCCGTACCGGGTTCTACATGTCGTCCTCGCTCACCGCTCCAGTCGAACGATACCGCTGACCGTCGGCCTGGATGCGTGGGTTCAGCAGCAAGGTGGGTCGTTGGGGACATTCGGGTGGTGCGACACCCCTCTGGAACTCTTTGAGAGGCGGCAGATGGCAGACGCTGCGGCTAGCGCACCGTGTTCTGCTCGTCAGCGCCCGATGGATGGTCCCGTACTCGTTGGCGGTGTACGACACCATCCGTCGGCACCAGAACGGCGCATCCGCGCCAGGCGTCGTGGTCAGGTTCGGCATATATCCCGTCGGTGATCGACCCGGAGAACGGTGACTTCGTGCTGTTCTTCGTTGATGCGATAGAGGATGCGGAACGTGCCGCGGCGCGCGCTGTGGATGCCAGCGAGTTCGTTGCGCAGCTCACGGCCGACTCGCTGTGGGTTGTCGAGAAGGGACCCGGTGATGACGTCGATCACAGCAGCGGCCACGCTTTCGGGCAGCTCTTCGCCGATCGCGCGTGCGGCCGGACCGGCGACGACCAGGTTGTAGCCGGACAACGTCAACGCTGTTTCGGTGGGCGAAGCGCTCGAACGGCATCGATTCCACGCACGGCATCACCGGCCGCGACTGCGGCCTCGGCCGCCTGCAGCGCCCGTACCGCGTCGGTGTCGCTGAGCACCGAGATGGTCTCTTCGAGGCTGGCCAGATCATCGGTGCTGATGAGCACGATCGCTGGTCGGCCGTTTCGCGTGACGACAACGCGTTCATGTTCGTTCTCGACTCGGTCGACGTATTCGGAGAAACGATTCTTTACCGTTCGAAGCGCTTCAGTGCTCATGGCTACAATTGTGCCACGGCAGTCGTCGCCGAGCAATCGCCTTTCAATAGCGGCCGATATGCAGTCTTGCTGTCGACGCCATTCGTCAGCCGCACAGAACGCACAGGGGCAGCACGACGGTCTCGACGGAACTCCAAAAGGGGTACAGATACGCCTCTGTCACGTTCTTTTTCATTGGGGTCGGTCGTTGGTCTTGCTGATTGGGGCTTGCGAACAGCACTCGCGGGGGTGAGGCTGGTGCGATGAGCGCAGACACGGAATCCCTTGTCGTGGTCGAGGCTCGACCTGACGCGTTCGAACTGACGTCGGCAAGCACAGCGATCGTCGTGGTCGATATGCAGCATGACTTCGCGGCGCCGGACGGCATGTTCGGCCGGGCGGGTATCCCGCTCGAGGGCATCCGATCGGTGATCGAGCCGACGCGACGCGTTCTTGAGGTTGCCCGGGCAGCCGGCGTTCTCGTCGTGTATTTGACGATGCAATTCAACGAGGACCTCGCCAACCTCGGATCCGACGATGCTCCGAATCGGCTGCGTCACCTGGCGATGGGTGTCGGCCAACATGTGGACGCGCCCGATGGCACGAGTAGCCGGGTCCTCGTACGCGAAACGTGGAACACCGAGATCGTCAACGAGCTCGCTCCGCAGTCCGGCGATGTCGTTGTTGCCAAGCACCGCTACAGCGGATTCTTCGAGACCGATCTCGATGACATCTTGCGCAGTCAGGGGATCATGTCGTTGGTCTTCACCGGTTGTACGACCAGTGTGTGCGTCGAGTCGACCCTTCGCGACGCTTTCTACCGTGACTACCGGTGTCTGCTGCTCACGGATTGTTGTGCAGAAGCAATCGGTAGTGATCAAGCGAGAACCAACCACGACGCCAGTCTGACCGTGATCGAAGCGCTCTTCGGCTGGACCACCGAATCTGCGCAACTCATTGCCAGCCTCACCGGCACCAGCGGATCCGTCCCGCGGTAGCCGACCGAGCGACGCCCATATCCATAGCGGCAGCGCAGAACGCGCAGCGCATATTCGCGCCCGTGGCGGTATCGACACGACCATAGAACGGCGCGTCGGACCGCCGGTTCAGCGCACGAGCCGACGATTCAGACCGAACGGGCTGCGATGACCTCGTCGAGCTTGCCGGTGATGAGTCCGAGCCGCAACACCACGACGGTGCCCGACTCGCGGAGGGTGATCACCAGTGCCCGTTTCCCACCGTCGCCCTCGACCATCCCCGACACTTGGATCGGCTGATCGGTACGCACCGCGACCACGGGTATACCGCGGTGCTGCCAGGGTGTATGGGGTGTCAACACGATGTGCTCGTCGTAGAAGGCGAGGTTGCCGGTGACGGTGGTGCGGTCACCGCCGACCAACACGGGCATCGCCCCATCAACCGAAGCTCGGTCTGCAGCCGCGATCGCCTCGACGTGCTCGAACGACGCCTTGACCGAGCCCGACCAGATCGGATCGCCGAGCTCGGAAACCCACGAAGGCGTTCGGATGTCGTCGTCGAGCGGTTGACCCGGAAGGCGAGTCGTGGTCGCTTCGGAAACCAGCTCGCCGACTGCGCCGACCCCCGCGCCGAGCAGTCGTCGCACCGATGACGGCGTCCAGCGCGTCGACTCGTCGATCGACATCCGGGCAACCTCACCGGCCACTTGGAACTGGAGCATCGCCGCAGAATAGTGGCGACAGACGACGTGCTCGAACGGTTTCGGATCAGCCTGCGACGCTGGGCGACACGAACAACCAGCTGCCACCCGAGGCAGCGGCGCTCCAACATGGTCGGCTGAGTGGTTACGTCGCGCCGTACTTGGTGGCGTCCCGGCCGCACCGACGCCAGAGGAGCGGCCGTACCGGGGCAGAATCACCACCACCACCACCACCACCCTCATCGCCGTCACGGTGCCCCCTCGGCGCCCCGTGACCTCTTCGACGTGCGTTTCGAGGTTGTCGGGCATCCTGCATTCGAGTGACGGTCGCGCTCGCACCGGTGAGCATGAGGCCGCTGTCGGTGAGCGGTGGATGATCCCCCATTCATCTCCTCTTGCTGCCGAACCTAGGATGCGGTTATGGACTACGACGCCGTCGCCACTCACTTCCTCGTCCCGACCGGCGCTTCGCTGCCGGTTCCGACGCTGCCCCAGTCATCGGCGAGGCGGCTGCGCGACGCGTTGGAACCGGTCGCCACGATCGGCTGGTGGTCCCGGGAGGCGTCCGCTGCTGTGAACGCGCTCGGGCACGACTTCTTCGACGGATACGTGTGGGGCCGAGCTGCGGCGCTCGGCGCGGACGTCTCGCCGACTGTCGTGGCCGCCGCGTTCGGCGCGTTCGAGCCGGCGATGCTCACTGCGGTGTACGCCCAGGGCCGCAGCACATCCTCCTGCCACGACGTGCTGGCGGCGCGATCGTCGGGGGCGAGTGAGGGACTCGCCGCAGCGACGGCTGGGGTCGAAATCGCCGCCATTGCCTGGCTCGGCGACCGACTGCTCGCCGCGCTCGGATCGCTCGACGGCGCAGGCCGTCCCCTGTTCGCCGGCTTGCGCGCCCTCCCGGTCCCGGATTCAGCGCATGGGCGGGCGTGGCGCGCTGCGGAGCTGGTGCGCGAGCACCGCGGCGACGGGCACGTCGCCGCCACTGTCGCGTCGGGCTTCGACACAGTGGAGATGAACGTGCTCACCGAGGTCTGGCTGGAGTACCGGGTCGGCGAGTATTCGGCGTCGCGTGCGTTCACGAGCGAGCGGATCGAGGCAGCGGCGATGCGGCTGCGCGGGGCGGGGCTGCTCGACGAGTCGGGCCGGCTGACAGCGGCGGGCCGTTCGGCCCGCGATGATGTCGAGGCCGTCACCGATGGTTCCCAGCGGGCGCTCGTCGACGCACTCGGTGACGATCTCGACGAGGTCATCCGGGTCGCGACGATGATCGGTGCAGCGGTCCTCGCTGCGCACGCCGCGCCGGCCGACGCGCGCAAGCGCGCTGCTGGGTGACTGCGCCAGGCGCGCTGCCTATCATCACGACGTGATTGCCGGGGGCGACAGGGTGTGGGAACTGGTCGAGCGTGCCGCTGCGCAGTGGCCCGACGACCCGATGCTGGTCTCGCGCCAGGGCGACCGATGCAGCTTCGCCGAGTTCCGCGACCGAGCGGCACGTATGGCCGCCGGCCTCGCTGCGCTCGGAGTGGGCGAGGGCACGATCGTCTCCTGGATCCTGCCGACATGGGTCGATACGGTCGTGCTGGCCGCCGCCCTCTCGCGCCTCGGCGCGGTCCAGAACCCGATCGTCGGCATCTCCCGCGACCGCGAAGTAGCGTTCTGCGTCGGCGAGTCGCACTCGCAGTTGCTGATCACGCCGGAAACATTCGGTGGGTTCGACTTCGCCGAGATGGGAGCCCGGATCGGCGAGTCACAGCCGCACCTGTGCCACGTCGTCGTCGGCCCCGGCTCGTTCCCGAACGGTGACCCCCTGTTGCTCGATGATCCGGCCGAGCCGGCGCCCGACACGACGACGTGGATCTGCTACACCTCCGGCACGACTGCATCACCGAAGGGAGCCCGCCACTGCGATGCAACGGTCGGCGCGTTCTCGACGGCGATGGGCGAGCGGATGCAGGTCGAGCACGGCGATCGCTACGCGCTCGTGTTTCCCTTCCCCCACATCGGCGGAATCGGGTTGCTGTTCCTCAGTCTGCGCACCGGGTGCACGCACCTCCTCGATGATGCTGTCGACCCCGTCGCGACGGTGCGCTTCCTGGCGGACAACGACTGCACCCACGCCGGCACCGGACCCGCATTCTTCAACATGTTCCTCGCCGCTCAACAGCATCAGACCGAACCGCTGTTCCCGCACCTGAAGACCTGCCCGTCCGGTGGCACGCCGACACCGGCCACCTACCACGAGCGGATCCGCGACGAGTTGGGCGGTGTCGTCGTGTGCTCCTACGGCTTGACCGAGGCACCCGTGCTGTCGTGCGGGAGGGTCACCGACCCCGCCGAGCAACTGCAGCGGACCGAGGGGCAGCCGCTGCCGGGCGTGGAGATCCGCGTCGTTGGATCGGACGGATCAATCCTGGCGACGGGTGTCGATGGAGAGATCTGCGTCCGTGGCCCCCAGGTCATGCTCGGCTACCAGGACCCGGCGCTGGACGTCGCAGCGTTCGACGGTGACGGTTTCTATCGAACGGGGGACCTCGGCCACCTCGACAGCAACGGGTGCATCGTCATCACCGGGCGGCTCAAGGACGTCATCATTCGCAATGGGGAGAACATCTCGGCCACCGAGGTCGAGGGGTTCCTGCACGGCATCGACGGCATCGTCGAGGCGGCGGTCGTCGGTCTGGCAGACGAACGGACCGGCGAGACGGTGTGCGCGTTCGTCGTCTGCGCTGGCGAGCCGCTCTCGCTGGAGGCGGTGCGGGCTGCGCTGACGAACGCCGGGCTGCGCCGGCATGCGCTGCCGACCCGACTGGAGATCCGCGCGGCGCTGCAGCGCAGTCCGGCCGGCAAGGTGCTCAAGAGCGACTTGCTCGCCGGGATCACCTGACGCCGGAATCTGGCCGGATCAGCGTGTCGCGATGTACAGGCTCTGCACCGAGCGACCGCAACGGCCGCGCTCGTCGAAGAGCGCAGCTTCGGCGAAGCCGGCACCCAACGGTCCGTAGTGCGAACTCGCCTGCGCGCCGATCCACTCACCGACCGGCGGCCGAGCGAGATGCACACTCAGATCCGGGTTGATGAAGAGCCGATCGGCCGGATCGAGCTCGCTCGAGACGCCATTGCTGAAGTCTGCTGTTGCGACGGCGCGCTGGGCTCCGGTCGGCTCCTCGCCGGGGAGGACTGGGTACAGGAGCCGGCACCACATCGACACCGGTCCGGGCTCCAGCCACGACCCCTCGGTGAAGCGCATGTCAACTGCATCACGGTGGAACGCGATGTGCTCGCCGGGGAACGTGGCTCCTTCGTGGCTGCCGACCCCGACCTCACCGAACGGCGAATCGGGCACGTATCCGTCGGCCAGTGTCACCTCCGCAGCACGGATCCGCAGGGCCCGAGCGCGGGCCACCTCGGTGCCGTTCTCGAGCGTGATCCGCGCGCCGATCAGCGAGACGTTGCGCCCGGGACGTTCGAGCTCGGCGGCCACGAACAACGGCTGCCCGATGGGGACGGGCCGGGTCAGTTCCACGGTGATCCGCGCCAGCTGCCATGCCGCTGCATCGCTACCGTCGTCGATGCGTTCACACATGCGCACGAGCAGCGCCGACACCGGACCGCCGTGACAGCTCGCAGCGTCCCACGGGCCGCGGCTCAGCTCCGTCGCGACCAGGGCATCGCCGTCGACCACGAACAGGCTGGCCGCGACCGACTCGCTGGCTGGTGGCTCCATCGATGCTGAGCGTACTCGCGCTCAGCCGGGGCGGCTGGCGCTCAGCCGGGGCGGCTGGCGCCGATGACCTTGCTCCAGTTGACCGCGACGATCTCGACGAACTTGCCCGGTGCCGGAGCCTGGATGACCTGGCCGTTGCCGATGTACATCGAGACGTGGCTGATCGGGCTGTAGTAGAAGAGCAGGTCGCCGGGCTGGAGGTCGTCGAGCGAGATGTGCGGGGTGGATCCGTACTGCTGGCCGGACTGGTGCGGGATCGACACGCCGGCCTGGGCCCAGGCGTACGACGTCAGGCCCGAGCAGTCGAAGGCGACACCTGGCGACGACATCGCAAACCGGTAGGGGACCCCGAGCTGGCTCTTCGCTGCCGCAACGGCGACGGAGGCCCGGCTCGACACCGGCGGCGGCGAGTCCGCGGCTGGCGAATCGGCGGCCGGCGATGCAGTGTCGGCGGTGACAGCTGCCGCTGGACCCGGAGCGCTGCCGGCATCACCCGACGAGCCGGTATCGCTACTCGACCCGTCCGTGGCTGCCGAGTCGTTGTTGCTCGGCGGTGACGTGACCTGGCTGACGACGAGTGGGGGAGCGATCGTTGCTGGCGCCGTCGTCGCACTCGATCCGCCGCCCCCGCTGCCCGACGACCCGCCACCAGACGATCCGTTGCCGCCGCTGCCGGCGACGGCGGGCGCAGTGGTGGTGGTGCTGGTGGCCGGTGCCTGAACCTGGGCGGCCTGACCTTGTGCTGCTTGATCCTGGGCTGCCTGAACTTGGGCGGCCTGCTGATTGCTCGCGGCTTGGTCGTGGGCGGCCTGGTCCTGGGCGGCGCGGGCCTTGGCGACATCGGCGGCGTGGTCTGCGGCGGCCTGTTCCAGCTGACGCTGCTGCTCCTGCACGAGCAGATCGCCGAGCCGAGCCTGGTCTCGGGCGAGCTCGTCCTGGTAGGCCTGTCCCGCTTGCTGCGTCGCGGCCAACGTGGACGCGGCCTGCTCGGCGAGACCCTCGACCTTGGCTTGCTTCGCGGTCAGGTCGTCCTGGGCGTGGTGGAGCTGCTCCAGCTGCGTTTCGTAGTCGTCGGCGTCGACCGCTCCGGCGTTGACCGCGGCCCGGACGAGCTGCTCGCGTTGCAGGCCGTCAGTGGCGCTCGCCGTGTCACCGAAGAGGGCGAAGGTTCCACTGCCGCTCCCGGTGAACTGGGCGACGGCCACCGACGCGAGCTGCTCCTGCATCGCTGCGATCTGGACCGACTGGGAATCGATCTGGATCTGTCCGGCGGCAATTTCGGCCTCCAGCGCGGCCTTGTCGTTGAGGTAGCCGAGATAGCGCTCGTTCAGCTCGGACGACCTCTGTTCCAGACGCTGGATCTCGGCCAGGTCGTCTGTCACCTGCTGCTGCTGATCGGTCACCCCGTCGGCGTGGGCGGATGGGGCGACGAGCCCGGCAGCGAGGAGACCGACCATGACGGCGAGGGCTCGAAGTCGTTCGGGGTGGCGTCGCATGATGGATCGGCAGGTTAGTCAAATATTACGGTCGCGTTGCGAATATCGCCCGATTTCATGACGGATGCTTGCTGACAGAACAAGGCACGGCGTTCACCTCATCGACGGGTGCCGTGCTGTTGGCGCAGGATCGACCGGTAGACGATCTGCAGATCCTCGTCGCTCATGCTCGCGACGATGTCGATCTCGGCGAGTGCGATCTCCAGCTGCTCGGCCGTGAACACCGGCGCCGGCGGAGGCGGGTCGCCGCGGTGTGGCCGGGGGAACGCGAGTGCGAGTGGGTATCGGCGCCAGGTAAACGGCGCGTTGAGGATGATCGCCGCGACGACGAGGGTGCCGGCATTGAGCAGCACCGGTGTGAGCGGATACAGCCACGATCTCGTGGCCGTACCGACCGTGACAACTGCCGCGAGAGCCGTTGCGCCCCCGGGTGGATGGATGCAGCGCAGGGTGTGCATGGCGCCGATCGCGAGGCCGACCGCCAGCGCCGCCGACTGCGGACTGCGCCCGATCAGCAGCGCCACCGCGATGCCGACGAACGCCGACACGCCGTGGCCGCCGAGCACCGCCCACGGTTGCGACAACGGACCGTGCGGGACGCCGAACACCAGCACGGCACTGGCCCCGATCGAGCCGACCAGCCAGAACGGTCCGGACAGCGGCAACGACTTCGACCACTGACCAACGGCGATCACGGCGCCGATGCCGATCACGGAGACGGCGGTGGCGACGAGCCGGTCCCGCCACGACGTCGTGTGCTCGGGCACCCCGAGCCAGTGTCGAACGGTTGCCGTAGTGGTCACGGCTGGACAACGTAGCCCTGTCGACGACATCGCCATGACGGCTGCATTTTTCGAAGTCGCGTGATCCGGGTCACGTCCGGCGTCGAACCATGCCCAGGGAGAAACACGCACCGCGCAGTCCGCGCGGCGTTCAACGAGGAGGCCGAGTGTCAAGAGTTCAACATCTAGGGAGAACAGTGGGGTGGAAGAAGGGGCTCGCAGGAGCCGCCGGACTCGCCCTCGTCTCCGGAGTATTCGTCGCGCAAGCGGGCCCGGGCGGCGTGTCCGCCTCGAGTCACCGTGAAGCACCACTGATTGCCGGCGATCCACGCGCCGACAACACCGACGTCTATGCGTTCACCAGCCCTGACAAGCCCGACAGCGTCACGCTGATCTCGAACTGGACTCCTTTCGAGGAGCCCAACGGCGGGCCGAACTTCTACCCCTGGGCAGACGACACGCAGTACAACATCAAGATCGACAATGACGGCGACGCGTTGCCCGATCTGACCTACACCTGGGTGTTCACCACGAATTACCGGGACCCGAACGGCACGTTTTTGACCAATACCGGCCAGGTCACGTCGCTGAACGACACCGACCTGAACCAGTACCAGACGTACGACCTGACCCTCACGGTCAAGGGCCTTCCGCCGGTGCTGCTGCTCGACAACGCACTCGCTGCACCGTCGATCGCCGGTGCTGCCTCGATGCCCGACTACACACCGCTACGCGACCAGGCGATCGTCAACCTGCCTGCCAACGGCGGCAAGACGTATGCCGGTCAGGCCGATGACTCGTTCTTCCTCGACCTGCGCGTCTTCGACCTGCTCTACGGCGGTAACGCTTCCGAGCTCGGTACCGACACGCTTGCGGGCTACAACGTGAACTCCATCGCACTGCAGGTCCCCAAGGCGGCCCTGGCGATCGGCGGCAACGCAACCCGGAACCCGGTCATCGGCGTCTGGAGCACGACCGACCGTCGCAGCGCTCGCGTCGCGAGCGGTGCATCGAACCCGACACCGGGACCGTTCGTCCAGGTCTCGCGTCTCGGCAACCCGCTGGTCAACGAGGTCGTCATCCCGATCGCGTTGAAGGATGCCTTCAACTCGATCTCGCCGGAGAAGGACGCGACGATTCCTGCCGTGGTCGACAAGGTCGAGAAGCCGATCCTTGCGGATCTGCTGAAGGCGATCTACAAGGTCAACGTGCCGCCGTCGCCCCGCAACGATCTCACCGAGATCTTCCTGCAGGGCATCAGTAAGGCCAACGCCGGACTCAGTGGTGACCCCGCCGTCGTGCTGCCGGTAGACCTGAACTCCCAGAACCTGAACGCCGACGCTCAGGCGTCGCGCGGTGCCGGCGTGGCCTTCCAGCCTTCGGAGATGTTGCGCCTGAACATGTCGGTGCCGGTGACGGCTCAGCCGAACTCATACGGCGTGCTCGCCGGTGACGTCCAAGGCTTCCCGAACGGCCGTCGTCTCACCGACGACGTCGTCGACATCGAGGTCCAGGCAGTTGCCGGCGCCACGGTGACGGGCAAGCTCGTCACCGGTCTGCTCGCTGTCGACTCGGTCGACCGCAACGATCACGCCTTCGGCACGACGTTCCCGTACCTGGCGCTGCCGAATGTCGGCAACGTCAACGACGGCGCCGACCGCTCGCCGCGTGCCCCCGAGTTCATCCCGGTGAACCCGCAGCGCGTACTCGAGACCCGCGCTTCAGAAGGTCAGCTCGGCTACACCGGCGCCAAGCCGGCAGCTGGTCAGACCGTCAAGGTCAAGGTGACCGGCCTGACTGGTTCCCTGATCCCGACCGATGCGAAATCGGTGTACCTCAACGTCACCTCGGTCAATGCGGACAACAACGGTTTCGTCACGGCGTATGCCTGTGGCAAGCCGCTGCCGGGCTCGTCGAGCTTCAACCCGGTGCCGAATCTGATCACTCAGAACCTCGTCGCCGCACCGATCGGTGCCGACGGCACTGTGTGCTTGTACACCAACGTAGCCACGGACCTGATCGCGGACGTCGCCGGGTACCACCCGTCGGATTCGCAGTTCGTCGCGACGGCGCCGGAGCGCCTGCTCGAGACCCGCACCACCGAGCCCGGTGGCCAGAAGGGCTACTCGGGCGCAAAGCCCGGCGACGGCTCGGTCATCACGCTGCACGTGACGGGTACCGGTACCGCTCAGGTTCCGGCCGATGCGACTGCGGTGTACCTCAACGTCACCTCGGTGAACAGCTCGGCGGCTGGTTGGGTCGCGGCATACCCGTGCGGCACCAACCCGCCGAACGCCTCGAACGTCAACCTCGTTCCGGGCGTCGCTCGGGCAACGCTGGTTGCCGTGAAGGTCGGTACGGGCGGCAACGTCTGCCTGTACTCGAGCAAGTCGACCGATCTGATCGCCGACCTCGAGGGCTACGCTCCGTCCAGCTCGCCGTACGTTGCCACGGTGCCCGAGCGTCTGCTCGAGACCCGGACCGAGTACGGCCAGATCGGCTACAGCGGCTCCAAGCCGATCGTCGGCCAGACGATCGAGCTGAAGGTCACCGGCGCCGGCAAGACGCAGGTTCCCAAGGACGCAGGTGCAGTGCTGCTGAACGTGACCGCCACGGAGAACTCCCCGGGCGGCTACGTGACGGTGTACCCGTGCGGCTCGCCCCGCCCGCTTGCCTCGAACGTGAACCTCACGGGGCTCGACACCCCGAACCTCGTGGCCGCCAAGGTCGGTGACGGGGGCCGGGTGTGCATCTTCACATCCGGTGCGACCCACCTCGTCGCCGACATCTCCGGCTACTTCCCCGACACCGCAATCGTCGGTTCCTGAACACCTGAACACCTGATGATCGAGATGGTGACGCCGGCGTTCGCGCCGGCGTCACCGCCTCTCGTTCGTAGCCTCCTGTCCACCGCATGACACACGAGAGCATCCGATGAAAAGACGTTCCCTCATCCTCGCCGGCCTCGGCGTCGGAGCCCTGCTGTTCGCGGCCGGAGCCTTCGGTGTCGCCAGTTCGGACGAACAACCGGGCGGTTCCGCCGCCATCGCGGTCGGCGCGCCGGCTACTGCCGCCGCCGCCGACGGGCTCGCCCGCATCTCCGGCGCAACGCTCGCCCAAACCATCGCCGGACTGCAGGCACATCTGAAGGCCGCTCCGACCGACTACGTCTCGTGGTCTACTCTCGGCCTCGCTTACGTGCAGCAGGCCAAGGTCACCGTGAACTCCGATTTCTATCCCCTCGCCGACGGTGTCCTGCAGAAGTCGTTGACGATCAACGACACCGACAACTTCCTCGCCTACGCCGGCCTCGCTGCGCTCGCCAACGCCCGCCACGACTTCGCCGGCGCCAAGGCCTTTGCCCAACAGGGCCTCGCGATCAACAGCTACAGCGACATCCTCTACGGCGCGCTCAGCGACGCCGAGACCCAGCTCGGTGAGTACGACGCCGCCTT
>JANXUX010000049.1 GCA_025351965.1 Actinomycetes bacterium
ATGACATCGGAGTACGTGGTGCCGCGCTGGTACGTGCCGATCGGGGTCGACGCGTCGACCGACGGTGCGATCGTGGTCTACAACCCTGATCAGGAGGACAAGACGGTGGCGATCAAGGCCATCGGTCCGGGCGGCGAGGTGGCCGTACCCGGCCAGGAGGCGATCGTGTTGCCTGCCGCGGCCACCATCTCGATCGACCTGACCGACCCCAGCCTGTTCGCCAAGTTGCTCGTCGTCGAGGGCAGCGCACGCATTTTCGTCGAGCGCAAGCTCCCGCGTGGCGGGAATCTCGCCGGCCGCTCCGGCTCCTGGGCACTACCAGAATGTGGACCATGCAACTTCTCGTCGCCGCCGTCCTCGTAGTCGTCGTCGGTGTCGCCGCACTGGTCCTGCAGCGCCGCCGACGGGTCGATCCACCGACACAACAGCGTTGGCAGGTGCCCGCCCAACTGGATCGCGCCGACTTCGCCGGGGCGACGGGCGAGTGGTTGGTCGTGACGTTCACGTCCGAGGCCTGCATGACCTGCGCCGACGTGCGTCGTAAGGCCGCCGTACTGGCGAGCCGCGACGTGAGTATCTTCGACGCCGAGTACACGGCCCACCGCACGCTGCACGAGCGCTACAGGATCGAGGCGGTTCCGACGCTCGTCATCGCCGACCGTGAGGGTGTGGTCAAAGCCAGCTTCCTTGGCCCGGTCAGTGCCACCGACCTCTGGGCCGCATGCGCTGAGGCGCGTGACCCCGGTTCCAGCCCCGAGCCTGATCTCGGCCACCAACACCACGACTCCTGAGGCGCTCGGTAGGTTCGGCTGCGGCACGCGCCGCCGGCCACCGTCAGCACGTTCGGCGGGGTTTGCCGCCCTGTGAGCTGACGGTGGGTTCGGACTGGCGCAACTGTCAGCACGTTCGGCGGGGATTGCCGCCCTGTGAGCTGACGGTGGGTTCGGACTGGAGCAACTGTCAGCACGTTCGGCGGGGTTTGCCGCCCTGTGAGCTGACGGTGGCCGTCGGCGGTTGCTGTGTTCGACCTCAGTCGGCGGTTGCCTCGGGGGCGATGGTCGCGGAGGCGTCTTCGAAACTGCTCGGCTGGACCCGCTCGCCGAGACCCCGCTGGATCAGCCGGGCGACTTCGGGGCCGTCCACGGTTTCGTGCTCGAGCAGCGCTTCGGCGACCAGGTCGAGACCGACCCGGTGCTTGATCAGCAGCTCGCGAGCACGTTCCTGCTGGGCGTGGAGCATTGTCGAGATCTCCTCGTCGAGGATCCGAGCCGTCTGGTCGCTGTACTCGCGGCCACTGCTCATCAGGTCCTCACCGAGGAACACGTGCTGCTGGCTGCCCCAGGCCATCGGCCCGATGCGATCGCTCATGCCCCATTCGCGCACCATGTGGCGGGCGATATTGGTGGCCTGCTCGAGGTCGTTGGCGGCGCCGCTGTTGAGATGACCGAACACGATCATCTCGGCGACGCGGCCACCCATGGCCTTGCAGATCGTGTCCTCGAAGTACTCCTTGGAGTACGTATGGCGCTCCTGGGGGAGGCTCCACGTCACACCGAGGGCCATACCGCGGGGCAAGATGGTGACCTTGTGTAGCGGATCGCCATGGGGGAGCACCGTCGCGAGGATGGCGTGGCCACCTTCGTGATAGGCCGTTGCGCGACGCTCCTCGACGGACAGCACCATCGATTCACGCAGCGCACCGAGGACCACCCGGTCACGGGCGTTCTCGAAGTCGATCCGGTTGATCTCCTTGGATCCGCGGCGGACCGCGACGAGTGCTGCCTCGTTGACGAGGTTGGCCAGGTCGGCGCCGCTCATGCCCGGCGTCGCCTTGGCCATCACGTCGAGGTCGACATCGGCGCCCATCCGCTTGTCGCGGCTGTGCACTTTCAAGATCGCGAGACGCTCCTCGGACTCGGGCAGCGGTACGACGATCTGACGGTCGAAGCGACCGGGGCGCAGCAGCGCAGGATCGAGGATGTCGGGGCGGTTGGTGGCGGCGAGGATGACGATGCCTTCGCTGGTCTCGAATCCGTCCATCTCGGACAGCATCTGGTTCAGCGTCTGCTCGCGCTCGTCGTGGCCACCACCGAGGCCTGCGCCGCGCTTGCG
>JANXUX010000088.1 GCA_025351965.1 Actinomycetes bacterium
GACGGTCGCGCTCGGGCTCGAACAGAGCGACGAGGGCCGGCACGTCGGACGGCTTGCGTCGGTCCGGCGGCACCTTGTTCACCCCGACCGTCGACGCCAGCCGCCAGATGCTCTGGGTGCGCTGCTGCACGATCGACACTGCAACCGCGAGGCGTTCCTCGAACGGCAGCGCGGCATCGATGTGACTCAGCGCAGCCTCCATCGGAGCGGGATCGAACGCGGCCTCGACTGCGGCCTCGATCAGCGTGTCCTTGTCCGCGAACACCCGGAAAATGGTGCCCTCGGCGATGCCGGCGGCGAGAGCGATCATGCGCGTCGTGACTGCCGCGCCGTGCTCGTAGATCAGCGGCAACGTGGCGGCGATGATCGCCGCACGACGCTCGTCGGGGGGCAATGCCGCAGCTCGCTGGGATCGGGCGGGGAGGTCGGCGAACACTGTGCGTCACTGTATGAGTGAGCACTCACTCACGCAACTCGTGCGGACCCTGCGGCAAGGTGACTACGGTCTCGTCCATGATCGATCTCCAACCGTTCGGCTCCACCGGGCATGCCAGCACCCGGGTCCTCTTCGGCGCCGCAGCGCTCGGCGGGATGACCCAGTCCCGCGCCGACCAGACGCTCGCCGTGATGCGCGACGCCGGGGTGAACCACATCGACACGGCTGCGTCCTACGGCGAGTCGGAGGTGCGTCTGCAACCGTTCCTGGCGGACCATCGCGCCGAGTACTTCCTCGCGACCAAGACCGGCGAGCGCACGGCCGACGGGGCACGGCGCGAGTTGGAGCTGTCGCTGACCCGGCTCGGCGTCGACCACGTCGACCTGATCCAACTCCACAACCTCGTTGAGCCGGACGAGTTCGAGACCGCCCACGGACCGGGCGGTGCGGTCGAAGCGATGGTCGCTGCGCGCGACGAGGGCCTGGTGCGGTTCATCGGCGTGACCGGCCACGGGATGCGCATCCCGCACATGCACCTGCGCAGCCTCGACCGGTTCGGGTTCGACTCGGTACTGCTGCCGTACAACGCGACGATGATGCAGGACCCCACGTACGCCGCAGCGTTCGACGCGCTGGCGGCACGGTGCGCCACCGATGGCGTCGCCGTGCAGACGATCAAATCCGTCGCCCGCCGGCGCTGGCCCGAGGACAGCACCGACCCGCACTATGCCTGGTACGAACCACTCCCCGCCGGCGACGCGCTCCGTCGCGGCGTGGCCTTCGTACTCAACCGACCCGGCGTGTTCCTCAACTCCTCCAGCGACGCCCGCCTGCTGCCAGCCATCCTCGAGGCCGCCGCAGGTGGCCTGGCGATGCCCACCGCGGACGAGATCGCGGCTGACATCGCTGCGTTCGGGATCACCGCGCTGTTCGACGGTGCCGAACTCGAACGCATCTGAGAGCGCCGTTCCGGGTCTCCCCCGCCGATGCTCACACAGAGCCAGCCGGTGACCCAGCAGCGCTCACACAGAGCCTCTGCGTCACCGCAAACGCCGCCAGACTCTGGCCTTGTGTGTGACACGGACGCTCTGTGTCACAGCCGGTCGGTGTCATGGACGGTCGGTGTCGCAGACCGGTCGGTGTCACAGACCGGTGAACTTCAGGTGGTGAAGGTGGCGGCGTAGGTGCGCCGCAGAGTCGCCTTCTCGACCTTGCCCATCGCGTTGCGGGGCAGGTCGGGTACGACGGCGAGGTGCTTGGGGTGCTTGAACCGGGCCAGGTGGCCGTCGAGCGTGGCGCGGATCGCTGTGACGAGCGCCTCGGTGTCGTGGCCGGGTTCGCCGACGACCACTGCGACCACGCCGTCGCCGAGGTCAGGGTGCGGCACGCCGATCACGGCTGACTCGATGACACCCGGCACGTCGTCGACGAGCAGCTCGATCTCTTTCGGGTAGATGTTCAGCCCACCGCTGATGATCAGATCCGTGCCCCGACCGGACAGCGTCAGCCGGCCGTCAGCGGACAGCGAGCCGAGGTCCCCGGTCACGAAGAAGCCGTCGGGCCGCGACGATGCCGCCGTCTTGTCCGGCATCCCCCAGTAGCCGGCGAACACGTTCGGCCCGGCGACCTCGACGACCCCGATTTCCCCGGTGGGGCAGGCATCGCCGGTCTCGGAGACGACGCGGATCACGACGTCGGTCAGCGGGTAGCCGACGGTGCCGGCGATCCGCTCGCCGTGGAGCGGGTTGGAGGTGATCATCCCCGTCTCGGTCATTCCGTACCGCTCGAGGATTCGGTGCCCGGTCCGGGCGGTGAACGCGTGGTGGACGGACTCGGTCAGCGGCGCGGACCCGGAGATGAACAGCCGCATCGACACGCAGTCATCCACACCGAACGACGGCTCGGCGAGAAGGCGGCTGTAGAAGGTCGGCACACCCATCATCACCGTCGCCCCCGGCAGCGCCCGGCGCACGGCACCGACCTCGAACCGGGGCAGGAAGCGCACCTCGCAGCCGCGCAGCATCGCACAGTGCAGGGCGATGAACTGACCGTGGACATGGAAGATCGGCAGCGCATGGAGGAGCACGTCGTCGCCCGAGAATCCCCACAGCTCGGCGAGCGCGGTGGCGTTGCTGACGAGGTTCTCGGTGGTCAACATCGCCCCCTTGGGCTTGCCTGTCGTGCCCGACGTATAGAGCATCGCTGCAGTGCGGCCACCCATCGCAGCGATCTCCTGGCGGCGCGCCGTGACGCTGACATGATCGGCCAACGTGCCGCCACCGGCATCGTCGAGCGTCAACACCGTCGTCGATCCAGCCGGCATCGGGACACCTGGCCTGGCGACGATCAGCCGAGGTTCCGCATCGGCGACGAAGTAGGCGACCTCGTCGAACGTGTAGCCCTCGTTCAAAGCGACGTACACGGCCCCGATGCGCAAACAGCCGAGGTAGAGCGCGACGGCCATCGGCGACTTGCCGACCTGGGCCACGACGCGGTCGCCGCAGCCGACCCCGTGCTCGACCAACACCGCCGCCAGGCGCGCACTGAGATCGTCGATGTCGCCGTACGTCACGACCGAGCCGTCGGCGAGCCGGAGGAACACCCCTTCCAGCTGATCGGCGAACGCGGCGCGCAGCACCGAGTAGAGGTTGTCGGGGACGATCGCGGTCACAGCCCCAGTATCGACCAGTAGGTTGCTGACGTGCTCGTCCGGCCGTACGACCGATCGTCGATGCTGGCCCTGTTCGACGACCTTTCGACGGTGGTCTTCACGGCCGGCTCACGTCTTGTCGACGGCGATGCAGCCGCGATCCGGCTCCTGGTCGACGCCTTTCGCCACGTGGCCACCGCCGCAGACCGCTCCGACGACGGCATTCGCGTCGACCGCGCCACCCTCGTCGACGCCGCTCACCTCGTCGCAATCCGGTCCGCCGTGCGATCGATCGACGGCTCCGATCAGCCCAGCGACGTCGCGGTCGTGGTCGCCAGTCTGTACGAGGTCGAGCACCGCTCGGTCGCCGAGATCGCGGCGGTGCTCGGCCTGTCGCGCGATGAGGTCGCCACACACCTGGACGCAGCACGTCGCCGATTCGCTCCGCTGTCCGGCGAGTCCGTCGCCGACTCGCTGCGCCGCCGCGAGCAGTGGCTCGACGACGACATGCGCGCCGCGGCGCGGGCGTCGTTCGCTCAGGACGGTTCGGGAGCTGACGGTTCGGGAGCTGACCGGAAGGGGGCGGCCGATGTGGGCACCGCGACGGGTGAGCTGATCCGACCAGCACGGCGTCACGTCCCGAAGGGTTCGTTGATCGCGTCGATAGCCGTCGGCGCGTTGATCATCGCCCTGGCCGGGCGCGCCACACGCACCGACGACGACCGATCGACGGCTGCCAGCGCGACGACCACCACCACCACCACCACCACCACGGCGCCACAAGCGACGACATCGACGTCGACACTGACATCGACTGATACACCGACGTCGACGGATACACCGACATCGACGGAGACACCGAAGACCAACACCCCGGCGACCACCGCTGCGCAGAGCGACGCCGCAACAACGGCGAACAGCAGGGTCACGACCGGGGCGATCCTCGACCCGCTGCCGGTCGGGTACCAGCCGGTCGAGCAGGTGTCGTACGACGCGCAGGCGGTTCCGGGAGGGTGGCTCGATCTGTGGGCGACCCCCGATGCGACCCGCCTGTCCGGTCGCTGGCTCGCCGTCCAGCTGCAGACCCTCGACAGCTACACCCCCCTCACCCCGGACAGACAGCCCGACGGATCCGTCATCCCGCGCGTCCCGGCCCGGTACGAGGTCGATGCCGATGGTGTGTCCCACGGCTTCGTCACCGTCGCGACCGGCCAACCCGTGCTCGTCGCCGGGTTCGGGTTCTCGGCCGACGACTTCGCCAGGCTCGTCGACGGACTGACGGTCGACGATCGGCGCCGCCCGAGCTACGCCGCACCGACGTCGACACTGTTCGACGGCATGGCGCTGACCGTGTCCCGGTTCAGCAATCCGCTCGAGATCCGCCAGTCGATCTACATCACGGCATCCGGCGGCTCGGTGACCATCCGGACGGACCCGCAGTCGGCGAACGATCTGCTCGCCACTTCGCTGCTCGGCGCCCCGTTGGAGCTCTCGGCCAAGGGCATCGATGTCACGACGTTCGTCGTCACCGGACGATCGTCGGTTGCCGGCAGCATCACGTCGAGCCACGACAGCGTCATCCCCGAGGGAACGGGCACGGCGTCCGCCACGGCGCAGTTCGTGCAATGGCACCAAGGGACGAACACGGTGACGATCTTCGGCGACGTCGCGCTCGACGAGCTCGTCGGACTGACCGGTTCCATCCGTCCGGCGATCGCGCCGGAGTGGAACCCGAGCTCACCCGGCTGACTGGCCGGCACAGGTGTGGCGGCTCACGCCGGTGGACCGTCCGTCGCATACGCGTTCAGCAGCGCGAACAGGTCGTCGGGCACCTCGACGCCATCGCGCTCGGCGTCGGCACGTGAGCCAAGACGGCGATCGCCCGGCAGGCGCACGCCGGGTTGGGCGACGAGTGCCTGCAGCTCGACCTCGATCCGCTCGGTGAACGCCGGCCCCATCGTGGCCGACGGATCGATTGCGAGGATGACCTGGCCGACATCGGGCGGTCCGCCCTCGTTGCCACCGAATCCGGAGGCCTCGAACGAGAAGTTCGAGCCGGCGACACCTCCCGACATGATGTCGACGAGCAGCGCCAGCGCCGAGCCCTTGTGCCCGGCGGCCGGGGCCATCGAGCCAGCGAGCGCGGCCTTTGCGTCGGTGGTCGGGCGGCCCTCGGCATCGAGCGCCCAGCCGAGTGGGATCGCCTCACCGGCCTGCGCTGCGGCGTTGACCTTGACCCACGCAACAGCAGAGGACGAGAGGTCGGCCACGACCGGCGCACCGGTCGAGCGCGGGGCGGCCCAGGCGATCGGGTTGGTACCGAAGAACGGCTCGGAGCCACCGGCCGGCGCCATCAGCGCCGAGGAGTTGGCGAACATCAGTGCGACGAGCCCGTTGGTCGCGAGGTGCTCGACGAACCATCCCAGGACCCCGGCCGAGTACGAGTGGCGGATCGCCATGATCGCGACGCCGCACTCGTGCGCAGCGTCGATCAGCGACGCCGCCCCGGCCTCGAAGGCCGGATGGGAGAAACCGTGATGGGCATCGACCACAACGGTGGCCGAGCGAGGACGTTCGACGGTGGGCACAGCGTCGCCGACGACCTTGCCGCATCCGACGTGGTCGCAGTACGTCGGCAGATACGACAGGCCGACGGTGCGAATCCCCTCGGCCTCGGCCGCGCGGATGCTGCGCGCAGTGGCGTCAGCCTGGAGGACCGACGCGCCGGCCCGGACCAGCATTCGCCGACTGAGGTCCTCGACCTCGTCGAGCGTGAGCATGTTCATCGTCTCATTCCGATCCGTGTGATGCGCCGGTCATCTTGCTGCCGAACAGTAGGCGCGCAACCGGTCAGGTCGCGATGACCCAGACGACGCCGAGATGCGCGGCGGCGGCGATCACCGTGCAGAGGTGCCACACCTCGTGATAACCGAACACGTGTGGGCGCAGCGCCGGCCACCGGCGGTTCAACCCGATTGCTCCGACGGTGTAGAAGAACCCGCTGACGATCATCAACGCGCCGGGCAGCCCGCCCATCCGCTGCCACAGCTCGGGGATCGCGATGACGCCGACCCAGCTGATCGCGATGTACATGACCCCACCGACGACGCGCTGGTGACGCCAACCAACGATCTTCATCACGATCCCGGACAGGCAGCCGGTCCACATCACGATCAGCAGCGGGATGCCGAGATCGTCGGGGACGCCGAGCAGGCAGATCGGTGTCATGCTGCCGGCGATGGCCGCGAAGATCATCGCGTGATCGATGCGTCGCCACAGGTCCCGAGCCACGAGCGTGTGCACCCAGCGGTGGTAGGTGGCCGAGGCAACGAACATCGAGCACAGCCCGACGGCGTAGACAGCGACCGCTATCCGGCCCCGCGTGCTGTGCGTCACAGTCAACAACACCGCCAAGACCGGCACCACGGCGACGAGCGCGTAGACGTGCAACCTGCCCCGCCACAGCGGGCGCGCCACGGTGCCCAGCGGCACGTCACGGGCCACCTCGAGGATCGGGATCAGCGTTTCGTCGATGGCCCCCATTCTGCCAACATCAGCCGGGTGCCGCTTGTGCGTCCTTGAGCGCAATCGCCGCTCCCTCGATGGCGAGCTGTACGACCCGCTCGACGTGGTCGACGTCGAGGCCGAGCGCGTGGCCGACGTGCACCGACCAGATCTCGGAGCGGATGTTGTTCTCGAAGTCGATCTGGTTGCGGATGTCGCCACGTTGGGCCTGGCGGTTCTGGCTGATCATCACGAACGTCGACAAGAAGATGGCTTCGAGCGAGACGATCATCGTCAGCAGTCCGAACGGGAACTTGTCGAACTCGTGGCCGACGCCGGCGAGGCCGACGTTGATCGCGATCCAGACCCCGAACCAGCCGATGTGGAGGTAGATGAACCGCATCGAGCCGGCGAAGTTGGTGATGCCGTCGGCGGCCTGACCCTGCACCCGCTGCAGCATTGCGACGAGCTTGCGCTCGGCACTGGTGCCGTAGTGGTTCGGCCGCCATAGCTGGCCGTCCTCCACCCCGTCAGCACGGTCGATGACCTGACATGCCGGACAGGTCAGGGCATGCATTTCGTGGTCCGACAGCGGTGCACCGATGCCCGGGGCAACGGTGCTCAGGGGTTCGGGATCTTCGGGCTTCGGGGTTCCGGTGTCGGTCATCTGCTCACTGTGACACACGACCCGGCCGCAACTCAGGACACCAGATCTTGGAGGAGATCTGCGGCGCGGCTCACGCCGGACTGAGCGCGCACGACAGCGCTGATCCCATCGAGTCGACGGCGAAGCGCAGAATCGGCGAGCAGCCGCTCGACCGCACCGGTCAGCTCCGCGTCGTCGAAGGCGTAGGTCTCGAGGCGCGCCCCGAACCCGGTCTCGTCGACCCGTTGGGCGTTGTCGTACTGGTCCCAGAACAGCGGCAGCACGATCATCGGCTTGCCGAAGTGAAAGCACTCGGTGGTCGTGTTGTTGCCGCCGTGGGTGATGACGAGGTCGACGAGCGGCAGCACCCGGGTCTGGGGCACCTGGGCCGCGCCCCACATGTTGTCGGGCAGCTCGTACTCGTCGGCCTGGGGGCCTTTGCTGACGATGTACCGGTGCGGCGTGTCGCCCAGGATCCGGACCAGACGCTTCATCAGCTCGACGTCGGCCGAGCCGAGCGAACCGAGCGACAGGTAGATCAGCGCACCCGACCCTCCGGCGAGGTTCGCCGGCAGCTCGAACGAGGCGTCGGTGTCGCGCACCGACGAGTCGAGACGGTGCCAGGTCGCGCCCAGCGGGCGACGATCGACGTAGTCGACCGCCTCCGGATAGAGGTACAGGTTCAACGCGTCGGAGGTGTGGATGAAGTCCAGATCGTCGAGCGCCGGCGCACCACAGCTCTGCACCCACTCGTCGTATGCCGTCCACATCGGCCGATGGGTGCGGTCGTACTCGGCACGGAACTCGGCCCAGTCGGTGCGGTCGTCGATGGCGTAGCCACTGAAGACGGGGGGAACGTCGGGGCCGCGCATCTCGAGCGGGTTGCAGCTGACCATCCGCACGAACGGGACGCCGCCGGTCAGCAGCGCAGGGAAGCAGTTGACGTTGTCCTCGATGATCACGTCGGGTCGCTGGCGGGTGACGATCTCGGTGAGCTGCGGCTGGCAGTACTGCGCCCCGTCGATCAGCGCCTGCCACGTCGGCTGAACGAAGGTGGACAGCTGCTCGATCGTCGGCTTGCGGAACTCTGGCGCAGTGTCGCGGATGAAGTCGGTCCAGAACTGGCCGGCGGCGGCCTCCGCAGCCGGGTCGTCGGCGGCCGGTGGTGGGGAGAGGTCGACGAGGTCCTCGACGAAACCCATCGCCTCGAGCCGGCCCGCCCACGACGCCTCCGCAGCGAACACAACGGTGTGGCCACGTTGGCGGAGCACATTGCCGATACCGATGCAGTTGTTCGTCGGCCCGTACGCGCTCTCGGGCATGAAGAGGAAGGTCTTCGGGTCCACGGTCTCCGCTTTCTGTGCTCTGGGTCGGCAGCAGCCTAGAGTCCTGTCGACCTTCGAGAACGGAGAAACGATGTCCGCCGATGCCGGGCGCGAGCTCATCGATCCGGCCACCGAGGCCGTCATCACCACGATCGCCGACACCCCGCTGAGCGAGATCGACGCGGTCGTCTGCGCGGCCGCCGACGCCGGTCTGACGTGGGGCTCGACGCTGCCCGGCGAGCGGGCGACGCTGCTGCATCGGCTGGCCGATGCGATCGAGGCCGAGGCCGACGCGATCTGTGCGCTCGAGGTCGAAGAGACCGGCAAACCGTGGACCGTGATGCGCGACGGCGAGCTGCCGTTCGCGCTCGACAACCTCCGCTTCTTCGCCGGTGCTGCGCGCAGCGTGGACGGCACCGCTGCCGGCATCTTCAGCACGGGCTACACGTCGATGCTGATCCGTCGACCGGCAGGCGTCGTCGTTGCGATCACCCCGTGGAACTTCCCGCTGATCATGGCGATCTGGAAGGTCGGCGCCGCACTCGCTGCCGGCTGCACCGTCATCCTCAAGCCGGCACCGTCCACGCCGCGCACCTCGATCCGCCTCGCCGAGCTGGCGCGTGAAGTCGGGTTCCCAACGGGCGTGCTCACCGTCGTCACCGGCGACGCCGCGGTGGGCGAAGCGCTCGTCACCCACCCGCTGACCGACATGATCACGCTCACCGGCTCCACCGGCACGGGCCGACGGATCATGACGTTGGCCGCCGGCAAGCCTGCTCGGCTGCACCTCGAGCTCGGCGGTAAGGCGCCGCTCATCGTGTTCGCCGACGCTGATCCGGTTGCGGTCGGCAGCGCAGCAGCTCTTGCCGCCAGCTACAGCAGCGGCCAGGACTGCACCGCTGCCACACGCGTGTACGTCGAGCGCTCGGCCCACGACAGCGTCGTCGAGGCGCTCGCCGCCACGATGCGTTCGGTCTCCCTCGGCGGTCCGTACGACAACGCCGACATCGGGCCGCTCATCACCATTGCCCACCGAGATCGCGTCCACGGCTTCGTCGAGCGGGCACGCGCCGACGGCGGCACCGTCGTCTGCGGTGGCGTCGTCCCCGATCGGCCGGGTTGGTTCTACCCGCCGACGCTCGTCACCGGACTCGCCCAATCGAGCGAGCTCGTGCGCGAGGAGGTCTTCGGACCGGTGCTCGCCGTGCTGCCGTTCGACACCGAGGACGAGGCCGTCGCGATGGCCAACGATACCCAGTACGGGCTCGCCTCGTCGGTGTGGACGCCGCAGATCGACCGCGCCCTGCGCGTCGCCCACCGGCTCAAGGTCGGCGTCACCTGGATCAACGACCACCTCCCGATCGCGAGCGAGATGCCCCACGGCGGACGAGGTGCCTCCGGGTTCGGCAAGGACATGGGCCACGACTCCGTCGCCGACTTCACCGTCGCCCATCACGTGATGATGAAACACGCTGAGCCCGTGGCCCGTGAGGGCTTCCGCCCGGCATGAGCGCCGCAGTGCGCGTGCTGCCCGAGCCCGGCGATTCGACTGCGGCGGCACACCGAGTCGCGCCGGGAATCGTCGGCCTCGACGCTGCCGAACGACCGATCACGGTCGACCAGACCAACATCAGCGTCGTTGTCGGTGAGGCCGTGGTGGTCAAGTGGCTGCAGCCGCCGGTGGCATCACCATCGGGCACGGTGACGATGCTGCGCCACCTCGGCGCAGCCGGCTTCGCGGAGATGCCGGCGTTCCACGGCACCGTCACCGATGACATGGTCCGGGCGATGGTGACCGCGTTCATCCCCGGAGCATTGGACGGCTGGGACTGGTTCGTCGACGAGCTGACCGACGGACTCGACCTCGGTTCGCTGGACGCTCCGCTGGCGTCGGCTGGTGCGGTCGGTGCGCTCGCCGCCCGCATGCACCTCGCATTCGCGACACCAACGGACGTCATCGCCGAGCCGGTCGCCGTTGCATCCGTCTCGGACGAGCACGCCTACGGCATCGCCCTGCTCGACAATGCGTTGGCGTGCACCGTCGGCCCCGAGGGTCAGCGGCTCGCCGCCCGCTCCGGACAGATCCGTGCGGCGATCGACGCGCTCGCGTCCGTCGGCGAAGTGCCGGTCCAGCACGTCCACGGCGACCTCCACGTCGGCCAGATCCTGCGCTCGGACTCGGTCATGGTCGTCAACGACTTCGACGGCGACCCGGTCGCTGCCCCGGACGGCCGCCATCGTCGCCGGTCGGCGATGGTCGACCTCGCAGCACTGATCCAGTCTGTCGACCATGTCGGGCGCATCGTCGCCACGCGTCGTCCCGAGCACCGCAGCGCGACCCTCGGCTTCATCACCGCGGCCGTCGAGCGGGTCGAGCACGGCTACCGGGCCGTCCGCCCGGCACAGCCGGATGATGCGGTCCTGCTGCGCGCCCTGCGCACGATCCAGGAGTTGCACGAGTTCGTCTACGCCGCGCAGTCCCTGCCGCGCTGGATGTACGTCCCCGACGCCGCGCTGACGGCGATGTTCCCGGAGGCCGATTTGTGAAGGCCGACGCGTGAAGCCCGACCTGTTCCTGCGCGACCTCGAGCGCAAGCCGGACGTGCTCGCGCACCTCGCTGACGCACTCGACGACGGGGCGATGTCGTGGCCGGTCGACCCGTCACCGGCGACCGTCGTGCTGATCGGCATGGGGTCCTCGCTCTATGCCGCGCAGGTCGCCGCGCAGCGCATGCGCGCAGCCGGACTGATGGCCGTCGCCGAGAGCGGGTCGGCCGAGCGCACGCTCACCGGAGACGAGAACGGATTCGTGGTCGGCATCTCGGCAGGCGGCTCGTCGGCGGAGACCAACCGCCTGTTCGCCGACACATCCGATGCCCGGCGCGTCGCGCTGACGAACGTCGCCGGCTCGCCGATCACCGCTCGCGCGACAAACGTGGTCGAGATGCTCGCCGAGCCGGAGGACGGGGGCGTGGCCTGCCGGTCCTACACCCACACCCTCGTCGCGCTGCTCGCCCTGGAGCACGCCTTTGCTGGGACGTGCCCCGACCTGTCCGACGCCGTGCGGCGTTCTGCAGGTGCCACCCAGGACCTCCTCGACCGTCGGTCCGACTGGTTGCCCGACGCCGTCGATCTCCTCGCCGGCCCTGACGGCACCTGGCTGCTCGCGCCGCTGGAACGCCAGTCATCCGCGATGCAGGGTGCGCTCATGCTCCGCGAGGGTCCGCGACGCGCCGCGGTTGGATGCGAGACGGGCGACTGGAGCCACGTCGACGTGTACCTGACCAAGACGCTCGACTACCGCGCCCTGGTGTTCACGGGCTCGAGATGGGACGCGCCGGCAGCCGCCTGGATGACCGAGCGCGCCTCGACCGTGCTCGCTGTCGGCGGCCACTTCCCCGACGCCCATCAGACGGTGCGCTACTCGGGCGACGATGATCCCATCGTCGCCCTGCTGACCGAGACGCTCGTCCCCGAACTGGTCGCAGCGTCGCTGTGGAGCGCCGTCACGGCGTGAGGATCTGCGGCTCACGGCCGGGCTCGACGAGCTCGACCACGACATCGCCGAGCTCGCTGAACGCCGTGAACGCGTACGTGTCCTCGCCACTGATCGTCGTGGTCGCGACCGGCGGCAACGCCACGCCCGCAACCGTGACGACGAGCGTCGCCTCCTGGTGTGAGTCGGGCAGCGCCACCACGAGCAGGGTCGCACTGCCGCTCGCGAACTGGTGCACGGGCTGGTTCGCGTCCACGGTCAACGGCAACCGCACGTCCACCCCCGCGCCCTGCAGCACCAGGTGCACGGCACCGGTGGCCGCCTCGACGAACGCCTGCCACGTCTCACCGGCGGCGGTGTACGCACTGCCGATGCTGTGCAGGCCGCCGGTGTCGAGCTCGCTCACCACCCCGACCCTCACCACCGCGGACCGTGCCACCGGTGCTCGCTGCAGCTCGTCCAGTTCGGCGTCGTCGGCTCCGCGGAGCGAGGCGACCAGCGGCAGGAGCCGGCGCAGCGGCAGCACCGATGAGATCTCGACCGTGTCGGCACCCAGGCTCCACGACACGACGTTCACCACCACGTCACCGCCGCTCGACTCGGCGGCGACGACCACGCGTCGACCGTCGAACTCCAGAGTTCGGGTTGGGGCCACCAGGGCGCCAGGATCCGCCGCATCCTGACGAAGGAATGCGGCGGCGATGTCACGCAACGGTGACCGGCGTACGGTCGCCACGGTCACCACTGCCCGCTCCGCCGGGTCGTTGGACTGGTACGCCACACGGAACTGCGGATCGCCATCGTGCGATGGCGAGTCGGCGAGTGGGCTGAACCACGGCGCGATGTACACGTTCGTCATGCCGTCGCGCGCCGACTCGAAGGTGTCGTCGTAGCGGATCTCCACGGCAGGCAGCGAGGCGTCACACGCCGGAGCGGGTAGCTCCGAAGGATCCTTGACGGCGCTGCCGAGCAGGACGCTCGCCGCGATCCGCACGACCTGCACGTCGGACAGACCGTGGGCGCGCACGTCGAGTGTGGTGCTGGTCAGCTCGTTCGTCCCGGTCTGGATGCGTAGCACAACGACGTCATCCGGCCTATGCGTCAGCACTCCAGGATGGCCGTCCACGTCGGTCCGGGTCGCCCCGGCAGTAACCACGTGGTCGATGGCACCGCATGCTGCGACGAGCACGGCGAACCAGCGCCCCTCGGTCCGCGTCGCGCCTGGATCGGACCAGATCTGGAGCTGGCCGATGGGCTGGTCGGCGTCTCCGGTCGGCCCGGGCGCCACTGCAGAGAACCCGTCCGGGGCGTCATCCAGCACGTAGACCCGGTGCTCGCCGAGCACCCGCGGACCAGATCGGTCGGCGGCGGTCTGATCACCGTCATCAAGGCGCACCCAGACGACCCCGGCGACGGCCACGAGCGCCACGACCACCACCGTCGTCACAGCGGCGATCATGCGTCGCCGAGTCGGCAGTGGCGACGCACCGTCCGCCGGCCGGGCGGATGCAACCCCCGTGACGGCGGCCGAGCGGCGGATCGCCTCCCGCCCACGCTCGCGCATCTCGTCGTCGAGCCACACCTCGCGCGCTCGACCGATGTCGGCGAACGATGTGTCCGGTCGCGCCCGCTGGGCGGCACGCTCGGCTGCGGCGACCGCGGCGGGAACATCCGCCGCGGCGACGCCCACGACCGTTGCGACATCGGCGTCGGAACGGCTGCGGACGGAGTGCAGTTCGATCAGGGCGCGATCCAGGACGGACAGCTCGGGATCGTCCTCGTCCTCATCATCCTCGTCCTCATCCGCGGCGACGGCGAGCCGAAAGGCCGCAGCCAGCAGACCCGATTCATCGATGTCCGGCGCGCCGGCAGCACCGCCGACGGCCTCGATGTACACCTGCGCCAGCAGTCGCTCAGCAGACCGGGCACCGACGAGCCGGCAGAGCCACGCAAAGACCAGCGCGCCGGTCTCGTCCATGCAGCCGACGGCATCCACGGCGGTGCGCACCGCCCACCTCCTTGCGCCCGTCATGTCAGCCGTTGTTCACGGACTGGATGTCACCCGCCGCCGAGGCCTCGACGTATCCACGACCGGACGGTCCTTCGACGAAGACGTCGATCACGATGGGCGGTGGGTTGCCGACGCCGATGCGTTGGACCGCAACGTACGACACCTGCCCATCGGGGATGTGCAGCAAGCCGGTTGCCTGCGGTACGAGCGCGGCGATGGCCTCCCAATCGACATCACCCTCGGTGAACCGCTGCGCGCTCAGGTCACCCCCGCCGCCATCGCCGCCGGTGGAGGTGATGCCGACGTCACCGACAGCGCCGTCACGCCAAGACGCTCCGATCAACCGCCCCGGGTTCTGCGGATCCTCGGCGGTCGCGATCGCATAGTCGGGGAACAGGTACACCACGGTCAGCTCGGTCGGATCGCCGGAGATGGCGAGCTCGAGCTGATCCGCGACGGCCCGAGCGGCGCCATCGGCATACAGCGATGTCACGCCGGCGGGCAGCGCCGTGGCGAGCGTCGGCTCGCCATCCGGCACCGGCGTTGGTGGCGGCGTGGGCAGCGTGGTGGCCAGCTTCAGCTCGGTCGAGGGGACCCCCAACGAGGGCAGCGGCTGGATCGTCGGGGCCGGTGCTGCGTCACCCGAGCGCGTGCCGAGGTAGACGGCCGCTCCGACCCCGACGCCGACCGCGATGAGCATGATCAGCACGATGACCGTGCGCACGCCCGATGATCCGCCAGCCCCCGGGCCGCGCAGGAACTGCGCTGCAGTCGGCGGCGGCAGCAGCGGCGGCCCCTGGCCGCCGTCGGGGTCCGGGATCGGTGTCGATCGGGGCCGGCTCGGCGGACCGCTCGGCGCATCGTTGGACATGCGCCCAGTCTCGCGGACTCAGCGCGCGACGATGAGCGATCCCGGTGCAGCGTCGAGTTCGGTGACGGCATCCGCGACGCGGCGCACGCCCTCTGCCAGCTGCTCGGCGTCCAGCGTTGCGTAGCTCAGCCGCAACCAGGTCCGCAGCGAGTCACCGCCGGCCTCGAACTCGGCGCCGGGCACGAAGCAGACACCCTTGGGCAATGCTGCGCCAAGCAGCGCAGACGTGTCGACACCCTCCAGTTCCGCCCAGGCAAACATGCCACCGGTCGGCGGCTCGAAGCGGAGCCTGGCGCCGAACGTCTCGACCAACGACGCGCTGAGCGCATCGCGTCGGGACGCATAGAGCGAGCGGAGCATCTCGACGTGCTGGATGAACCAGCCGGGTGTGTCGAGGAGATCGGCGATCAGCGCCTGGGAGAGCGATGACGTGTGCAGATCGGCCGCCTGCTTGAGGCGCACGAGCGCGTTGCGGACGTCGCCGCTCGCGACGAGCCAGCCGACGCGCAGGCCGGGAGCGATCGTCTTGGAGAAGCTGCCGAGCGTGATCGCATTCGACGTGTACGCGGGCAACGCTGGCGCGGGCGGCGTGTCGAACCACAGCTCGCGATACGGGTCGTCCTCGAGGATCCAGAACCCGAACCAATCGGCGAGTCCGGCCAGGCGTCGGTTGGCAGCCTCGTCGAGGCGCGATCCGTCGGGGTTGCCGTGGTTGGCGACGACGTACATCGCCGCGATGCGCACACCTCTGCGGAGATCGTTCTCGAGCTGGTCGAGGTCGAGCTGTCCGCCCTGGAGCCGGACCGGGTGCAGCCGCAGCCCGGCCGCACCGAAGGTCTGCAGCGCCCCGAGGTAGCACGGGTGCGGGACGGCGATCGTGTCACCGGCATCTGCGATGACATTGGCCACCATCGCGAGCGCCTGCTGGCTGCCCGTTGTGACGAGCACGTTGCCCGGATCGACATCGTGCAGCTGACGAACGGTTTCGTATGCGGCGATGTGCCCACGGAGTCGGGCGTCGCCCTCGGTCGGCGCATACTGGAGCACGTCCGGGCTGCCCCCGAGACGGACTCGGGCGGCTTCAGCGAGGATCGTCGTCGGGAACGTGCTCGGCTCGGGCAGGCCGCCGGCGAGGGACAGCATGCCCGGCATGCGCGCGTTGGCGAGCAGGTCGCGGATGGCCGACGAGCGGACGTTCGCGGCGCGATGGGAGACGGTGGGACTCATGACGCACGACCGTAGCGACGCCCGACCCGCCGTTGCTCGGGAGAAACCCTCACAGCGTAGTGGTCTGGCTACCCGTGTCAGCCGGCTTCGGCGAGCTCGATCCAGGACCAGCCCCACACCTCGAAGGGGTGTGCCGCGCAGGCCACCGCCCAGCGATCGGCCTCGAACGAGGTGAGCCCGCTCTGGTACGACGCCCGGGCTTGCTCGATGGTGATCCCGAGCGCATCGGCGACAGACTGCAGCGACCGTCTCGGCAGCAGCCCCAACGGGCCACCGGCCAGCAGGAGCGAGACACTGAACAGGCGCGCGCCCGCTTCACGTCCGGGCTGACGTCGACGAGCGGCGGTCAGCCCGAACTCGGCGACCATCGACGCGAGCAGGTCGTTTGCCTCGTCCTCGGTGTCCACCGTCCGCACGATCTGACGGCGGCGGCCGTCCGAATGACGGCCAGCGGTCACGACCACCCGCCAGCGCTGGCGCGACTTCTGGATGCTGCCGATCCGCTGTGGGGTGCCGATCATCACCATGTAACCCTTTATAGCGGTTACGCAGGCAGGCCTGCAAGCACGGTCAGTCGCCGCTACGAGCCCGGTAGGCGCGGATCTTGCTGCGATTGCCGCAGAGCTCCATCGAGCACCACCGACGGTTGTTCGGCCGGGACGTGTCGAGGATGAACAACCCGCAGTCGTCCGCGCCGCACTCACGCAGGCGACGCGGGCGCATCGGCGCGACCAGTTCGGCGGCGAACAGGTCGATCGCATCACGGGCGATGGTCGACAGCGCTTGCGTGGCCGTGCCCGAGCCGACGTGGATCCGGCCGTCGAGCGTGATCGACGGTGCCAGCGGGAACGCGAGCGCCGCTGCGTTGACGACGGCGACCTGCTGACCGCGCACCGCATCACCGCCGATGATGTCCAGTGCGCTCAGACGGATGGCCTCCCGCAGCGCCCGGGCCCGGCCGAGATCGCCGCGGTGCACCTCGACGACCGGGGCATCGGTGATCATCGCCAGCAGCCGGCCGAGGTCGACGTCGTCGGTGACGAGGTCGTGCATGTGCTCGTCGCTGCCGGTGTGCGCGAAGTCCAGGCAGCTGCGACCACTCCGCAGCCGCGCGATCATCTCGGGAGGAATCTCGTGCTGGCGCGACACGACACCACGATAACCGGTGTCAGTGGACTCAGTTCCGGTGGCCCTCGCCCAGGTCCGTGTGGCCGACGAAGCGGGCGGACAGCAAGAGACGCTGGGCCTGGTTCAGGAACTGACCGACCGCCATCGTACGACCCGGCGGTGATGCAACGGCTGAACATGCGGTCGGCGTTGGGTTCGGCGTGTTCATGGACCTCACTCAAGCAGAACCACAGAAGAGGACGGTGAGGATCGTGTCGGCTCTCAGCAAATCCTCATCTTCGGCTGCGAGACTCGCCAGGTGCGCGTGTTGGTGGTCGAAGACGAGATGTCGATGGCTACGTCCCTGCGCCTCGGGCTGGAGGCGGAGGGGTATGTCGTCGATGTCCTCCACGACGGCCTCGAGGGCTACGCACGCGCACTCGAGTTCCGTTTCGACGCAATGGTGCTCGACATCATGCTGCCCGGCCTCAACGGCTTCCTCGTCGCCCGACGGTTGCGCGCCGCCGGCGAGACCGTGCCGATCCTGATGCTGACGGCCAAGGACGGCGATCTCGACCAGGCCGAGGCACTCGACACCGGCGCCGACGACTTCTTGTCCAAGCCGTTCTCGTACCCGGTGCTGCTCGCCCGGCTGCGGGCACTGATCCGCCGCGGCTCGACGGCCCAGTCGGCGGTGTTCACGATCGGCGACCTGAGCATCGACATGTCCAAGCACCGTTGCTGTCGCGGCGAACACGAGGTCGAGCTGACGGCGAAGGAGTTCGCGCTGCTCGCCTACCTGGCCCACTGCGAGGGTCGGGTCGTGACCCGCGATGACTTGCTGTTCCACGTCTGGGACGGTATGGACGGGTTCTCGACCAACGTCGTCGAGGTCTACATCGGCTACCTCCGCCGCAAGATCGACAGCCCGTTCGGGCGGTCCTCGATCCAGACCGTGCGCGGCAGCGGCTACCGCCTCGTCGCGTCGGACGGCTGAGTTGCGCCTGCGCAGACGCGGCTCGGTTCGCACCCGGATCACGGTGTTGGCGACCGCTGTCGTCGCGATGGCACTGGTCATCGGATCCTTCGCGCTGCTCGGACTGTTCCGTGGAGCACTGCTGCGGTCCCAATCGGGGTCAGCGCAGGAACGGGCGGGCGAGGTCGCATCGCTCGCGATCGACGGCGTGCTGCCGAGCCCGTTGCCCTCACTGGACTCGCCGCGGTTGACGCTGTTCCAGGTCCTCGATGCCAAGGGCGCCGTGATCACGGCCAGCCACCAACTCGATGGTCTCTCCGCGCTCCGCGATCCTGATCAGCGACGGCGCAAGGTGCTCGACACCATCGACGGCGTGGAGGGCGGTCCGTGGTTGGCCGAGACCGTGACCGAGACCATCGGCGCCACGCCGGTCACCGTCTTGGTGATCACCTCGGTCGCCGGGTATGCGCGTGGGGCGGAACTGCTGCGGACGTCGCTGCTGATCATCGTGCCGATCCTGTTGCTGCTCGTCGGCGGCACCGTCTGGATGGTGGTCGGGCGGGCGCTCCGGCCAGTCGAGGCGATGCGGGCCGAGGCCGAGGCAATCACCGGGTCGAAGCTGCAACGTCGCGTCCCCGCGCCGACCACGAACGACGAGGTCGGGCGACTCGCGCACACCCTGAACGACATGCTCGACCGGCTGGAGACATCGGCAGATGCGCAACGACGGTTCGTCGCCGACGCCTCTCACGAGCTGCGTACCCCGATCGCCAACATTCGGCTGGCGATCGAGGTCGCCAGGGCACACCCGGACCGGGCCGACTGGCCGGCCATTGCCGAAGACGTCCTGCGCCAGGACCAACGCATGGAGCACCTGACGAACGACCTGCTGATGCTGGCCCGCACCGAGGCCGGACCCTCGACACTCCGCTTGGCGGCCGTGGATCTCACTGCGCTCGTCACCGCGGAACTGCATCGCGTCGTGCCGCCGGACCGCGAGATCGTGGTTGCGGGCACGCTCGCTGACGTGCAGATCACCGGCGACGCCGATCAACTCCGCCGGCTGCTGAGCAACCTCGTCGACAATGCAATCCGCCACGCCGAACACACCGTGACGCTGTCGCTGCGCACGGTTCCGATGTCGGGTGTGGCGATGACCGAACTCGCTGTCGCCGACGATGGTCCGGGAATCGCCGTCGACGACCGGGTCGCCGTGTTCTCGCCGTTCGTCCGACTCGACCAGCACCGCGCCCGCAACCAGGGCGGTACGGGACTCGGCCTGTCGATCGTGCAGCGCGTGGTGCACGCCCACAACGGCACGATCTCCGTCACCGGCGAGGGTGTCGGCGACGGCGGCGGGGCGACGTTCGTGGTCCAGCTACCCGCCGGGCGCACGGCGCCATCGGCGGTGTAAGCGGCTCGGCGGGTCAGCTCGGCAACAGGTGCGTGCCGGCCAGGGCGACGCCGGCGACCAGCACCCACGAGATCATCCCGAGCAGCAATGGGCGGCCGCCGACCCGACGCAGACGCGCAATGTGCACACCGCACCCGAGACCGAACAGCGCGGCAGCGAGCAGCACCGTCTGGATCCCCTTCATCACATCGAGGGCCGCACTCGGCAACACACCAGCGGTGCGCACGACGATGGCAGCGAGAAACCCGACCACGAACAGCGGTACCGGCGCCGGTCGACGTCGGACCGCCGGTGGGGCACCGTCCAGTCGTGCGCCGTCCAGTCGTGCGCCGGCCGACCGACTGCGCTCGGCCAGGCTCAGCCCGGCGACCAACGGCGCCAAGAGCACGACCCGGGTCAGCTTGACGATGACCGCCGTCTGCACGGCTGCAGTCCCCTGCGGTGTCGCTGCGGCGACGACCTGGCCGATGTCGTGCACACTGGCGCCCACCCAGTTGCCGTAGGCAGTGCCATGCAAACCGAGACGTGGCCCGACGAACGGCAGCACCACGATGGCCAGCGATCCGCACAGGGTGACGAGCGAGACGGCGAACGCGACTTCTTCCTCGTCCGCTCCCGCGATGCCCTCCACCGCCGCGATCGCTGAAGCGCCACAGATCGAGAATCCGGTCGCGATCAGGAGCGACATGCTGTTGGTCAGCCCGAGCCGACGACCGGCCCAGCGGGTCCCGAAGAACGTCGCAGCCACCGTCATCGCGACGACAGCGAGGCCAGGGGCCCCGAGTGCGCTGAGCTGGCCGAGCGACAGCTGGAACCCGAGGAACACGACACCGACGCGCAGCAGCCGCTTCGCGGCCAGCCGCACACCCGGTCGCATCACCAACGGCACCCCGACCGTATTGGCGACGACAGCCCCCATGCCGACCGCGACGACGAGCGGTGGGACGGACTCCACCAACGCATGCACGCCGAGTGCGATGACCACCGCCACAGCGACACCGGCGAGCCCAGGCGCCACGGTACGCACGCAAACGACGACCGGCGTCCCTGGGCGGCCTGCGGGTCGGGATGCGAGGGCCATGGTTCACCCTGCGCCCGCAGCGGGCACGCCGCTAGTCCATGCCCCGATCGGAGGTTCTAATGTTGCGTTATGGCCCTTGTCCCCGGCATCGACGACCTCGAGTCGCTCGCGTTGCTGGTGAGCGTCGTCGAGTTGGGCAGCCTGTCCCAGGCCGGGGCCCGGCACGGCGTGAGCCAACCTGCGGCCTCCACACGCCTGGCCCGGCTCGAGGCCAAGCTCGGGTTGCGGCTCGTCGAGCGCTCGACGAGTGGGTGCACCCCTACCCCAGCCGGAGCGGCCGTGGTCGAGTGGTCGCGCGAGATCCTCGGTCACGCCGAACGGATGGGTCGCGCCGTGCAGGCGTTGCGCGGCTCGACCGCGGCGGTCCGGGTCGCGGCGAGCCTGACGGTCGCCGAGCAACTCCTTCCGGGTTGGCTGGCAGTGCTCCACTCCCAGCGCCCGGAGTCGCGGGTCCGGGTCACGGTGGCGAACTCCTCGGCCGTCGTCGGCCTCGTCCGCGACGGCGATGTCACGCTCGGCTTCGTGGAGACCACTGACACGATCCACGGGCTGCACACGCGCGTCATCGCTCACGACCACCTCGTCGTGGTTGCGCCCAGTGGCCATCCGTGGCGCCGACGGCGGACGCCGCTGCTGGCCCACCACCTCGCCGAGACTCCGCTGGTGCTGCGCGAACAGGGTTCCGGGACCAGGGTGACCCTCGAACGCGCTCTTGCTGCGGCTGGACTCGTGATCGCTGAACCCGTCCTGGAGCTGGCCTCCACCGCTGCCGTCCGCAACGCGGTCGCCGCCGGTGTGGCCCCGACGGTGATGAGTGTGCTTGCCGTCGTCGACGACGTCGCCGCCGGCCGGCTGGTGATCGTGCCGACGACGGGCATCGACCTCGCCCGCCCGCTGACCGCCGTCTGGCGCGGCAACCCGCCGGCCGTGCTCAGCTGGCTGGAGCGGGCCGCGGCGGGAGGATGATCGCAACAGTGGTCAGTGTGTGCAGCCGTCGCACCATTGCCGCTGCCGACGTCTCGAACGGGTGATCCGTGCCGATCGATGCACCGGATCCCGCCCGCGAGACAGCGAGCTCGGCGAGGCACCGCCCGTACTGGAGAGCCTCGAACCAGGCAACTGCGGTGTGGTCCAGCGGCGCTGCGGCCGCATACTGCTCCACGAACGCCTCGGCCAGCCAGCCGGTGAGCCGACGCAGGAGCGGGCGGGCCAAACGGGGGACGCTGATCGGCGCACACCGGAGGAGCCCCGCAGTGAAGCCGACGTCGAACTCGCGTGGCAGCAGGTTGGCGTTGGTCCAGTCGAGCACCGTCACGGCACCGGCGTCGTCGATCAGCAGGTTGAAGGGGTGGATGTCGCCATGGCTGACCACCATGGCGTCGGCAACGCCCGGCGCCGTCATCACCCCCGGGCGGTGTGCGTCGAGCCAATCTGCGAGCTCCACGAAGGTGGACGCGCCGGCAATGTCGAGATCACCGACCGCGCGGATCGAGCGGAGGCGGCGCTCGAGGCCATGACCGCCGCCCGGCACCTCGTCCGGGTCCAGCTCGGACAGCGCCGCAGCGACCGGCGCTGGATCGAGCGCGTGGAGGCGGACCACGACGTCGGCCAACTGGCCGGTCAGGCTCCGCAGCGCGCTCGGCAGGTGCAGGAGCGAACGACCCAGATCGAGTCGTGGCATCGGTGACGAACCCGCCGCGCGCGGCATCACGATGTATGCGCCGCCGAGCGCGCCGTCGACACCGGAAGCGAGCACGGGTGGCGTCGGGAACCCCTGCTCGGCGACGGTGCGTTGCACCACGGTCTCGCGCACCCCGGCGGCGCGATCCGGCATCACCCTCAGCACGAGCGGCCGGTTCCAGCCATCGGGTCCGCCGGTGATCTCGAACCCGTGGATCGATGCCCAGAAGCCACCCGAAATAGGCGTCGGCCGCGACACGAACGTGACGGGGATGCCGAGGTGGTCGCCGACGATCCGGATCAATTCGTCGTCGAACACGGCGCAACCGTAACGGGGTCGACCCCGACGATCGAAGGATGGTTCAGGAGTCGGCTGCGTCCGGGTCCGCGATGGCGTCCGCGCAGGCCGTCGGGTGTGCGCTGAGCCACTGCTCGATCTCGGGCAGCGGGCTCAGCTGCTCACCCCGTCTCCACGCATCGAGGTAGGGCCAGGGCCAGATCACCCCGCGCCGCACGGCCCATTCCTTGCCGGGGCACGGCGGCGAGATGCCGAAGTGCACGTGGCACGCGCCAGCTTTACCCGTGTGGCCCATCTGGCCCAGCGACTGCCCGATGGTCACGTCCGCGCCGGGCTGGATGGGATCGTCGATCGCGCTCAGGTGGGCGAGGTAGTAGCGCACGCCGTCGTCGCCCAGGATTGCGATCGACTTGCCGCCACGCGTCGCCGGGTTGTCGACTGCGGCGACCCACCCGTCCACGCGACGGGCCTCGAGGACCATGCCGTTCACGGGCGAGATGATCGGTGAGCCGCAGCCGCCGGCGAACACGTCGCTGGCCGGGTAGTCGTGGTGCGTGCGCGAGTACCCGATGCTGCCGCCGGCCAGCACCGGCAATCCGTACGGCGTCGTGGTCGGCACGGTCGTGGTCGGCGCGACGGTCGTGGTCGGCGCGACGGTGGTCGTCGGCACGACCGTGGTCGTCGGCACGGTCGTGGTCGTCGCATCCGTGGTCGGCGTCATGGCAGCGATCGGCGTCGAGGCAACCGTGGTCGTCGCAACCGCGGTCGGGGTCATGGCAGCGATTGACGTCGACGAGTCCCCTCGGCTGTTCGACGAACACGAGGCGATCAGAACCAGGCCGCCGGTGACCACCATCGCGGCCATCCGCTGCGCGTTCAGGTGAGCACCTTGGCGAGGCGCAACGTGGACAGCTGGTCGGGCTTGGCCAGGCCCGCCATCGCAATCTCGTAGTCAGGCAGCCCGTACACCTCACCGTCGTCGGTGATCATCAGGAAGCGATCGAACCGCGACAGGAACGTGCGGTCGTGGCTGACGGCGATGACCGTACCCTGGAAGCCTTCGAGCGCCTGTTCCAGCGCCTCGGACGACTCCACGTCGAGGTTGTCGGTCGGCTCGTCGAGGAGCAGGACGTTGTGCCCCTCCAGCTCCAGGCACATGATCTCGAGCCGCGCCTTCTGTCCGCCGGACAGCGTCTGGAACTCCTGGCGGGCGTTACCGACGAGACCGTAGCGGGCGAGCGCCTTCATCGACTTCTCGTCGTCGTGCAGGCGGTCGCGGGCGATCTCGAAGCACTGCCGGTTGCGGAAGTCGGCGCGGTCGTTGATCTGGGTGAACACGCCGACCGACGTCCGCGGGCCGTAGACGATGGTGCCGTGATCCGGCTGGGCGGTTCCCGCCAGTGCGCCGAGCAGATGGCTCTTACCGGTGCCGTTCGGGCCGATCAGACCGAGACGCTCACCGTGATAGACCTCCTCGGAGAACGGCAGGAACAGGTCACCCATCGACACCGACTCCAGCTTCACCACGCGCCGCGCGGCATCCGCGCCGCGCAGCCGGACGTAAATCTGCTGATTGGGTGCCGGCGGCGGCGGCGGACCGGCGGCGACGAACTTCTCCCAACGGGTCTCGGCGGCGTTGGCCTTGGTGGCGTTCTTGAAGTTCTGAGCGGCGCGCTGCTTCATGATCTTCATGTGGTGGAACAGGCGCCGCTCCTCGTCGTTCCACCGTTTCACGCCGTCACCGAGCAGCTCCTGGCGCTTGGCCCGGGCCTCGGGGAAGGTGCCGTAGGATCCGCCGTGCACCCAGCAGCCCGAGCCCTCGATCACCACGATCTTGGTCGCCACCCGCTCCAGCAAGGTGCGGTCGTGGCTGACCATCAGGATCGTCGACTTGCAGCCGCGGATCTGATCCTCCAGCCAGCCGCGCGTCGGGATGTCCAGGTAGTTGTCGGGTTCGTCGAGCAGGAGCACGTCGGCACCGGACGTGAGCAGGAGGTCCAGGACGAGCCGCTTGCGCTCGCCGCCGGACAGCTCCGACACCAGCCGGGTCGAGAAGTCGATGATCGGTGTCTTCACGCTGCGGCGCGCCGCTGCCTCCCAGCGCATCTCCAGCTCGTAGCCGCCGAGGTCGCCCCAATCGGTGAGCGCCGTTGCATAACCCATGCCGTCGTCGCTGCCATCGGCCAGGCCACGCTCGGCCGCGACGAGGGCGCGCCCTGCGGTACGCAACGCAGACGGGGCGACCTCGATCAACATCTCGCGCAGCGTGTCCGTCGGCCGCGACATGCCGACGTCCTGCGTCATCGACAACAACGTTCCCCCGACAGCGAACTCGCCGTCGTCGGCCTGCAGGTCACCGGCGAGGATCCGCAGGATCGTGCTCTTGCCGACGCCGTTCGCACCGACCAGCGCGGCGTGCTCGCCCGGTGCGACACCGAACCCGACGTCGAAGAACAAGGAGTCCGCTCCCGGTGGTGCGTACTCCAGGTCTGACACGACGATGCTGCTCACATGGGGAGTCTGACGGACCAATTGCCCGGCTCCAACCCGGACGCGCACGAGCCCCGGCCGAAGCCGGGGCTCGCAACTCATCCAACTGACAGGGGAGCAATCAGCTGATGAGCGCGCCGTCGATGCCTTCGAGCGGGTTGGCGCCGGGGAAGAACGCCCGCTTGTCGGGGAACACGTCGAACGGGGTCTGGGCCAGCGCAACCATGCGCAGCACAGCAGCGTGGCGGGCCTCGACGCCGCCGATCGTCATGATCGTCGAACGCAGAGCGGGGGTCGAGAGGGTCCCACCGGCGAAGGCATAGGTCTGCGCAGCAGCCTCTTCCAGCGCCAGGGCGATCATCAACGCATCCGCTTCGGTCTTGGCCTTGTCCAGCGACGGCTTGATCAGAGCGTTGAACACAGCTGCGTTCTGCTCTGTCACGGCCTCGCCACCGGCACCGGTGATGACGCCGTTCAGCGCATCGAGGTGCATCTGGTGGTGCCCCGAGAACAGCGTCGCTGCGTCGAGGATCGCCGGCGTGGTGAGAAGGGCCGCAGCCGTGCCGTACACGTCGACTGCAAGCTTCTCGAGCGAGGCTGCGGTCTTGGCCAGGGTGAGGTCGAGGTTGCCCCCGCCATCGGTGGTCGGCGTGGTCTCCATGGTGTCGCCGGTGGTGGCTCCCGTCGTCGGCGCGGTGGTTCCCGCCGTCGTGCCAGGTGCAGCCGTGGTACCCGTGGTCGCGGCCGTGTCCTTGGAATCGCTGCCACAGGCGGCGAGGACTGCGGCACCGAGAATCGCGGCACCACCCATCTTGAACAGATCACGACGGCCGGGGGCCGGCACGCCCAGCAGGGCGGCCTTCTCGTCGCTCGACATGTTCGGGTCACCGAAGATCCGGCTGAGCGCATTGCGCCACTGCGGCATCGCCGACTCGTTCATCTTGTCGATCGACCGCAGCTGGCGGCGGAGTTCGTCGTTGTTGAGGTTGTTGTTGCTCATGGTCATCGTCCTTTTCGTCGTGTTGGGATCAGCCGAACACGGCTGGGTCGAGGCCTGCGAGCGGATCGGTTCCGTCGCCGAGGGCAGCGGATTCGAAGGCACCGGTCGGGAAGACGTCGGTGACGGACTTACCGAGGGCGATGCCCAGCACTGTCTGGTGCTGCGCCTCGATCGGCAAGATGGTGGCGGTCGCCGCAGCGTAGGCCGGGTCCTGGAGCAAGGTCAGTGCAGCGGCGTAGGTGTACGCAGCCTGGCCCTCGAGCACGAATGCGAACTCGAGCGCACCAGCCTCGTCCTTGATGCCCTTGAGCGTCGGGGTGAGTGCGGCGATCAACTTGGCGTTGGGCTCGGTGGTTGCCTTGTCTCCGGCGACCGCACCAAACGCGTCAGCATGCTGCTGGTGGTGCGAGAGGAACAGCTGGGCGACGGGCAGGGTGTCCTTGCTGAGCACGCCGGCTGCTGCGGTGTAGGCCGCAACGGCAGCGAGCTCGACGCCTTGGGCGTACCCGGCGATGGTCTGATCGTCGAGACCGGCGGCGAACGCACGGCGGGAGAGGCCACGGGGCAGCACCAGGGCGCTGCCGAGGGCGACAGCGCCAACGATTCCGGCTGAGCCGGCGATGAAGTTCCGACGTGATGCCCGGTAGGCATCGGTGTGGATGTCGGCGGTCTCTTCAGCGAAAGTCTTCATGCTCTCGTTGTGGAGATCATCGACATCGGCCGCGAGGGACCGGAACTGTCGTGATGTGATCTGCATACTTGCTCCTTGTTGTTCAGGCTGGGTTGGGGGATAGGAGACGTGTTGCTGTTCTGCGGCTTCCGTACCGTCACTTGACGACGATGGTCCCCTTCATGAAGGGATGGAATGAGCAGATGTATGCAAATGTGCCGGCCGTGTCGAAGGTGGCCGTGGCACTTTTGCCGGGGGCGATGCTGCCCGTGTCGAACGTGCCAGATGCCGTGGCCGTATGGGCTTGGGCATCGCTGTTCGTCCACGTGACGGTGTCGCCAACCGAGATGTCGAGTTCGGGCGGGCCGAACTTGAAACCGGCGATGTCGATGGCGGTGCCCGATGCTGCGGGGGCCCCTGTCGTGTCGCCGGTCGGCGCAGGGGTGGTGGCGACTGCGGTGTCGGCTGAGCCGGCGACCGTGGTCGGGGTGGCATCGGCTGCGGCGGTCGTTGCGACGGTCGCCCCTGCGGCGGTGCTCGAGG